>JANRLN010000077.1:0-10335 GCA_033762515.1 Planctomycetaceae bacterium | reverse complement strand
GTCCACCAGCCACACATTGCGGAACTCCACCGGGTTCCCGTGATTCTGGAACAGGATGGGGAGTGGTTCCGGGCCTTCCGGGCGGCCGCCGCCGGTCTTGTTTTCGAGTGCGACGTTGTTCTGCACAACGACCCCGTTGTGTCGTACTGTGATCCGGGCTTTCGATGTCTTGTTGCCGCTGGCGTCAAATCGTGCGGCGGTGAAATCAATGTCGTAGGTTTGCCAGGACAAGGGCGGAAAGCTGAGGTTCAGATCAGGGGCTTTGAACTTGTAGAGCGACGCCGCCTCATTGACGGCCGGCTCCATGCCGAACGAATCCAGCACCTGCACTTCATAGCGTCGTTGAATATAGAACCCGCTGTTGCCCCGCGCCTGGCCCCGCGCCGTCGGCATGTAAGGGGTCTTGAACTCGGCGTGCAGACGGAAGTCGGCAACCGGGTCTTTCGTTTCGGCGCCAATCTGCAACAAACCCTCCTCCGAGATCTTCGCGTCTTTCAGGAGACCCGTATCGCTGCCGTTGAACAGCACTCGGGCATTCGCCGGGGGTTGTGCCCCAGTCGTCAGACTGTAACGGTGCATCGGCTGCAGATAGCCCAGATGCCCGCCCTGCGGGGACGTCACAGCGCCTGCAAAACCGGGCTGCAGCCGGACCTGCAAGGCCTCGCCGATCAAGACGACGCCATCCGCGGTCCGCGTGCCATTCAAAGTTGCCTTGGTCGCACCGCAATAGCCATTTCCGGGAAGTCCGCCGGGATAGAGAAGCGCCCGAAACTCGCCGCCACCGAACGCCACCACCTGGAGTCCGACGTTTTGGCAACAGCCGTTCCAAACAATGATCCCGCTGTACTCACCCTGGATGGCGAAATCTGCATCCGCCTCTGAGACCCTGGTGACTGCAGCCGGGGGGCTCGGATTGGAGTCGGCCCCCCAGACGGCAGTAACCAGACAAACCCCGCAAGCGGTCAGGGAAAGCGATGTGATCATCAGGAGCAACTCTTGGTGATGAGAATCGAATCAAAGCCGAAATGGATGGCCGAGCCGCCATCAGCGGAGGTTGAGATTTGACCTCGGGGACCGGTGGTCGCTCGGACGTCTCGACAAAGTGTCGCGGACGACTTGACCGCTGGCAAGTTCGCTGATTGCGTCGATTGGGGATTCTGGGCAAGTGCGTGTCGCCTAGACGAGCACGATCTGCCTATCGCGATCCCAGTTGCGGCAGCAATTGAGGCAGCCACTCTTGCGGATCGGCCAGCGTCTCTCGCAGGATGTCGGGTTTGCAGGCGGCGAGAGTCTCGTAGGAAAACATCCCCGTTGCGACCGCAAATGCGTTGGCTCCAATGGCGCGGGCACACTGCACATCGGCCGGAGTGTCGCCGATGACCCAGGTTCGCTGCAGCGGGATCTCCGGATGTCGAGACTGCAATTGGCGGAGTGCTTCGCGGGCAACGTCATCCCGATGGCCGTGATGGTCGCCGTAGCCGCCGAAGGCAAAATGGTGTTCCAGGGCGAAGTGCTTCAGCTTTAACATCGCTCCGCGATTGAAGTTGCCAGTGAGAAGACCAACGGCAACGTCGTCCCGATCGCTGAGCAGTTCCAGCAGATGGAGCACCCCCGGCAGGATCAAACCCTCCCGCCCCGTGAGGTGCTCCGGCAGCAGTTCGAAATAGGCCGACTGAAACTGCTGCCAGGATGCGTCGTCCCAGGGGAGTCCATAGAAGGCAAACAAGTCTCGGCTGATCGAATAATCGGTGCGCCCGGCGGTGGAGATGCCACTCACGGGGCCGTCTTTTCCGAATTCGCGGCGAAATGCCGCTTCCATCGCTGCCTGCCCGGCGCCGCCGGAAGAGAGGAGGGTCCCGTCGATATCGAACAGAATGGCGTACATAGACTTAGGGAGATCCTGTTTGACGGAAATCGGGCCCGCGATCCGAGTGATATTCGCGGGGAGGCAAGCTCCAAATTCGAAGCACGAAATCCCAAAAAAGCTCCAAGCACCAAATCTCAAACAGGCAGTTGGAAATCATCCAGTTTTCCGTTTGGAATCGGCCCATTCTTTCGGATTTCGACTTTCGGATTCGGATTTCCGACCACTGTTGCAAGTTGCTGCTTCAGCAGACATACTACGCGACTCGCTTGCGACTTGCACCGCGGCGAGAGAGAGCGGTTCGACGTGGTGTCAGCCGCCGCGACTTCTGCGTTTCCTCCGCGAGGAAACGGAGCCATGGGTCCCAACACCGTTGGGGCATTGGCTCTCCACCAGAGGACTTGGATCGATGGCTTATACTAAGACGGAAATCAAGAAGCTTCGCAAGAAGCGCCAGCGGCTGAAGAAGAAGCTGCGCTGCCGGTTCTGCCCCGAAGGCTGCGACAAGCCGCCGCGTCCGATCTTCGTCGACTACAAGGACTTGCGAACCCTGCGTTCAATGATCGACCGCGAAGGGCATCTGCTGTCGCGGCGCAAGACCGGTTGCTGTGCGAAGTACCAGCGCGCCGTCCGCGATGCGATTCTCCGCGCTCGTTTCATGGCCCTGCTGCCGTACGTGCCGGAAGAGTAATCCGTCGCCCAACAGACTGACAAATCGCAGCGACGCCGAGGGATCACGTTCCCTCGGCGTCTCTTTTTCCTGTCTACGTCGGCAGTCACGCGATGCCACGGGGACTTCGGAGTGAGTGCCAGTCAACGCGTAATCGTGATCCCGTAGAACTTTGGCGGGGACTTGGCCTGATCTCCGGCGGGTTTCGACTCTCCGCCGAGTAAGCGCATTCGGTACTTCACGCCGTTGATTTCTTGTCCAGATTCCAGCCGAGGCGCGGCCGACTTTGGTGCGGACGACGAAGCTCCAACCGGCGGCACGACAGACGGAGGCAGACCGGCGCTGGGCCACGGGTTGTCAGCGGGAGCAAGGTGTTGCACGTCAGGGTCAAAGTCTTGCGCCGCAGGGCGAACGCCCTGCCCCGCCTCCAGCCGCTCCAACCGCCGCTGCAATTCCACAATCTGGCGTTCCAATTGCGCAACGCGGTCGTTCTCGGGGCGCAGGGCATCGGTTGCAAGATCCGCATGGATCGGGAGCCCGCTGGCCGAGATGGCCACGCCCGCTGCGGCGATGAATATCCAGAGGGTGCTTCGTCGCATTTCCGAGCCTCTTTGCTCATGCCTACGATCGATCAATCCTGAAACAACGCCGTCGACAAGTACCGCTCGCCGCTGTCCGGCAGCACCACTACGATGGTTTTGCCTTCCGCTTCCGGTCGGGCGGCGACTTTCAGGGCGGCGGCCATCGCGGCGCCGCAACTGATGCCGCAGGTGATGCCCTCTTCGCGCGACAGCCGCTTGGCGATGTCGAAGGATTCCTCGTCGGTGACGGTGACAATTTCGTCGATCAGACTGCGATCGAGCACATCGGGCACGAAGCCGGCGCCAATACCTTGAATCTTGTGCTTGCCGGGGGCGCCTCCCGACAGGACCGGACTGGCCGCTGGTTCCACGGCGACGGTCTTCAGCGGGTGATTCTTTTCCCGCTTGAGGTACCGCGTCACCCCGGTGATCGTGCCTCCGGTGCCGACGCCGGCGACGAAAATGTCGACTTTGCCTTCGGTGTCGTGCCAGATTTCCGGGCCGGTGGTCTTGAAGTGAATCGCCGGGTTGGCGGGGTTCTTGAACTGCTGGGGCATGAAGTAGCCCGGCTGGGCCGCGAGTTCTTCCGCTTTGCCGATGGCCCCCTTCATGCCGTCCGCGCCGGGGGTCAGGATCAGCTCGGCTCCGAAGCCCTTGAGCATCATCCGGCGTTCGACCGACATCGTTTCGGGCATCGTCAGCGTGAGCTTGTAACCACGCGCGGCGCAGACAAACGCGAGGGCGATGCCGGTGTTGCCGCTGGTGGGCTCGACCACGTGCATGCCGGGCTTGAGTTTGCCCGACTGTTCGGCGTCCCAGATCATATTCGCGCCGATGCGGCATTTGACGCTGTAGGCGGGGTTGCGGCCTTCGATTTTCGCGAGGACAGTCGCCTTCAGACCCTTCGTGAGGTGGTTGATCCGCACCAGCGGCGTCCGGCCGATCGTCTCCGAGTTGTCTGCAAACACCAGCATCTCAAGGCTCCTTCCTGGCAGAGTTCGTCAGCACCCATCCTGCGCTCATTATGATCCCGCGGGGTCCAAACGAGAAGCGCGAGCGACTCTCGACAGGGCCTAGCGCGGCGATGTTGGTCGGTGCGGCTTCGGGGCGGGAGTCATGGCTTGAAAGGTCGGAGATTGGGAGGGGGCCGACGAACCGGCCGCGAATGGACTCGGGGCCAACGTTTCGACGGCGGTCGTGGGCACCAGGCCGTTGGTGCGAGTAAAGACGTCGTTGAGCGAGCCAGGTTTTGAAGGGAGCCCGCCGAAGGAGTCGAGCAGGTATCCGATCAACTTCGGCGAGGCCTCGTGAATGATCACGACGCGACTGGGAATCTGCGGGTTTTTGGGTCGGACGATGCAGATGACTTCCGAATCCGGGGCCTGTCCCAAAACCCGCTGCAAGTCCGCAGCGGATGCAGTCTGGGCAACGCCGGTTTCCCCCGACGGCGTCGACTGAGCCGCTTCCGCGACGGCGGCGCCGAGGTCGATCTCTCCGGGAAGGGCGCCGGCCTGATCGAACGGCGAAACAACTTCCGGGACGACCTGATCCAGCGACGGCGAGGTCGCCGCGACCACCGGGGCTTCCGCAGGACGGCCCACCGGCAGGAGATGACCGAAACCGCACTTTTCCACGAGCGTGTAGATGGGCCCCAGAGCGGTGAAAACCCCGCGGCGATCCTTCGGATCAGCGGCGATGCACACCCCCACCAATTCCTTGCCGCGAAAGAGTCCGCCGCCGGATCGCCCCTGGATGGGTTCGCCCGTGCATTCGATGTTTTCCGGACCGGTGTACTTGTTGACGGCCGTCACTTCGACCGCCTCGCGCGTCGGCAGATCCCCGCCGCCGCAGCCAATGCTCAACAGCGAGTCGCCGACGACCAATGGCTGATCAATCGATGCCAGGGGTGTCGCAGAGAGACGTTGCGAAGTGGGAATGGCCACCAGGCCGATGTCGGTCTCCAGATCGAACTGAATGACCTTCCCCACATAGGTGATGGGTTTCTTCTGGCCGCGAAGAAAGACATCGACTTCCACAATGCCGTCGGTCCCCAGCTGACGGAAGATATGTCCGCATGTGAGAATCACGGTGCGACCCACGCGGCTTTCGATGATGGTCCCCGATCCAAAGTTCATCCCTCCGGCGTCCTTCACCCGTAACCGAGTGCTGGCCTGCATGGGATCAGCGGCCGCCGCGGGAGCGGCGGGAATCTCTCCATCGCCGGATTGGGCGCGTACAATCGGCTCAGCGGGAGTCGATGCAGGCGGCGTCGCGGGGGGATCGCGCTGGAAGAAGGGCAATCCGAAGCCCTTCTTGCGGGGCGCGGCCGCCGCGAGAGAGTCGGCGGGAGCGGGGTTGCCGAGTTCGATTGCAAACGGCGAAGGCCCGAATTCGTCGGCGCCGCCGGAATTGCCGCCCGTCAACCTGCGCGGCATGGGCTTGGCGGTCGGGGCGGCGGCGATTTCCCGCTGCAGGCTGGGAATTTCGCGCAACATGCGGCGCAGTTGTGCTTCGGACGTCGCGCCGGACTGTCGCATGACTTCGCGGCCGTCGACGACCAGTACAAACGTCGGCATCGATGTGATCTGATAACGCTCGGCGAGCGCCCGCTGGCGGTCGACATCGACTTTGCGGATCGGATAGCCCTCTTGAGCCAGACGATCGACAATGGGGCTCATCTGCTGACAGGGACCGCACCACGTCGCGGTGAAGTCCAGCAGAACCGATTCGCCCCCCGATTCCTGCGGCGTCGGTCCGGCGTTCAACGGGGTCCGCGGAGAGGCGCTGACCACCAGAGCGGCGCCGGTTGCCAGGCAGCCCAGGCAGACGGCGATCTGCAACAGACGGTTCGTCCAAGTGGACATCAACGAATCAGTCGGCGCAGCATCCAATTGCGGGTGCATCAACTCGGCCTCCTTGCCTCGCATTGCACTTCCTACATTCCGTCCGTGTCGCGATGCAATTCTTACACGCGACGGGCTCTTTCGTCATCCTGATTCCAGAGCCGGTCGAACGGAGATATCTCTCTTCCTGCCAACGAGATGCGACCGCAAGCTAGCGTCCCGCGTCCCGTCAGATGCTGGAAGAATTGACACCCTTCACTCGACCTTCACTTGCATACAGCGTACCGAGAACCGGCAGAATCCGCCTGAACGGATTGCGATGGTTTCGGCGCGAAAGTCGCGATGCGCCTTGAACCGCCGCTCGGCGACCGACAGGATACACCACCGTAGAAGGAATCCGTTCCCCATGTCGCTGGTCGCCGAGAAACTCCCCGAATCGCCGCCAACTTCGGCGAAACCGCGCTCGTCAAAATTGAGGCAAGGGCTGTTCTGTGTGTGGCACGGGTTGAACCGCGCCGGCTGGCGAAAACTCCAGCGGGAGGCCGGCCCCTTCCCCGCTCGGAATCGTCTTCGTCGGTGGTCAATCAGCGCGATCAGCCTGAGCAATTCCTGGCACGAGTTCTGGGAAGAGCAGTTCTTCGGCGGGCGGATCGACAAGACCGTCATCGAGCATCCGCCGCTGTTCGTCCTCGGCCACTGGCGGAGCGGTACCACGCTGCTCCACAACCTGCTGACCCTTGATCCGCAGGTCACCTTTCCGACGCTTTACCAGGTGATGTTCTCGGGACATTTCCTGTTAACCGAACGCATCACAACCGCACTGACGAGTTGGGCGATTCCCAAGACCCGGCCGATGGACAATATTCCCGTCGGCTGGGGAATGTCGCAGGAAGACGAAGTCGCCCTCCAATTGCGGACCCAATTGTCTCCCTACATGATGCTGGCCTACCAGGGGCTGCGAGAGAAGTACGACCGGTTCTTCGATTTGACCGAGTTGAGCCCCGCGGAAATTGACCTCTGGAAGCATGAATTTCTAAGGTTTCTGCAGAAATTGACCATTCGGGCCAATCGGCCGATCGTTCTTAAAAGCCCCAGTCACACCTACCGAGTCCCATTGTTGCTGGAGATGTTCCCTCAGGCGAAGTTCGTTTACATTCATCGCGATCCCTACGCGGTTTACAACTCCTCCGTCCACCTGCGACAGACCATCTTCACCGACAACGCCCTCGGCGAGCCGAACTTCGTCGGTCTGGAAGAGGACGCGCTCGTCACCTACGAACGCTGCATTCAGCGGTACGAATCGACCAAGCACCTGATTCCCGCAGGACAGCTTCACGAAATGCGGTTTGCCGACCTGGAAGCTGATCCCGTCGCGGAGATGCGGCAACTCTATGAGCGGCTGCAGTTGCGCGGCTGGGACAACGTGGAGCCGGCGATCCGTCGGCAGATGCCGGAGCATGCTCAGTATCGCAAGAACCGTTTTTCGATGGACCCGGCCACGATGCGCCGCGTCTATGATCGGCTGAAGTTCGCGTTCGATCTCTACGGGTACGACAGCGGGCTCCCGGACGGGAATGCAGACGCGGCCTGAGGGGGCCGAAGCGCAAGACTCTTGGGTCAGGACGGTGCGTGAGTCGGGATCGTTCGGGCGGTCGAACCGATCGTTGGCACGCTCCGCCGTCAGGCGAAGGCGATCGGCTCCAACCGGGCGCGATTGATGTCGATCAGTTCGAGGTAAGAGAGCACACGCCCCATCGGCAAACCCCAACCGAGCGCCCAGTTGATGATTTCCAGGTTGTCGTAGCCGTGCTCCATCCGGTCGAGGATGCGATCGCAGAGGATGTCGTCATCCATGATCAACTGGAAGACTTGCCCGAATTCATGCTCCGCGAATTCGGACCACTGCTGCATCCCCTCGACGTGCTCTAGCCGTTTGCCGCGGCAAAAAGGGAGCCAGTGCTTCCGAAACCAGTCTTTCAGTGCGGCTTCCCCGAGATCGCAGCCGTGCTTCTGGCTTTCGATCCATTTATGCCGCAATGCCTCTTCCAGCGCCGCCGAGTAGAGGCTGCGCGGGATCCCCTCGCAGACTTCCGCATATCGGGGAGCAGGCTCCGTCGCATTGGCAATACTCGCCGGATGAGCCGTTGCCTGACGGAAACGAAGGGTTGAGCGCAATTCCGACCCTTTCGACCGAACACGAATCCACCGTTCATAACTGTAGCCATAGATCCCACTTCAGGCAACTGGGGATGCGAAAACCAGTGATCGAAAAGCCAGTGCGTGACCGTGGGAGAACGAGCACAACTCGGAGATTTTTTCACGCCGAAGTCCCCGAATGTGAGGATCGCGTGAAGGATTTCGCACGGGAGAATGGGCGAATTCGGATCATTCTTCGAAGTGACGCAGCCGCTCCCGGTTTCCGTCGGAATCGAGCAATCTGAGAACTGTACAACGAAACTTTTCCCTCGACGGCGGTGTTGAATAGACTCGCCGAACCGTTCACGCGATGCCGTCCGCTCGCTTACGAACCCATCCTCCCGCAGATCTGTCGAGGTGTGTGATGCGCAACGATTCGTATCCGGAATGGGTCTTGATCGCCTTGGTTCTGAGCGTGGGGATCGATGTGTCGTCGGCCGAGGCTGCTTCGAAAAAGTCTGGCAGGACTCCATCCGCCGCCGCGGCACCGACGGCGTTCGAGACGGCGTCCGGAGTTGATCAACTCATTCGGACCGAACTTCAGGCGGCGAATTCCACTGTCGCAGGCCTGACCAACGATGAAGACTTTCTGCGGCGAGTTTCCTTCGATATTGCCGGGACACCCCCAACCTCCCAGCAAGTGACGCTTTTCGGCCTGAATCCAGATCCGAACAAACGCAGCAAGGTGGTCGAAGAGCTGCTTGCGTCAGCCAAGTACGGGGAGAACTGGGCCAGCTATTGGCGGGACGTCATCTTTCTCAGCGCGACCAACATGCGCGGTCGCGGTGCGGCCGGCACCTACGAAGCCTGGATGGCGGAGCAGCTCAATCAAAACCGCCCGTGGGACGCCGTCGTCAGTGATCTGCTCACCGCGACCGGCAACGTCGCCGAAAACGGCGCCACGGCTCTGATCTTCGCCCATAGCGCTGAGCCGGAAGAGGTTGCGGCGGAGGCTTGCCGGATTTTCCTGGGGATTCAGATTCAGTGCGCCAACTGCCACGACCACCCCTCGGACATTTGGAAGCGCGAGCAGTTCCACGAGCTCGCCGCGTATTTTCCGCGAACCGCCGTTCGGCCGATTATGGTCGATGGCATGCAGCGCGGGTTTGAAGTCGTGTCGGTCAACCAGACCCGACGCGCCCCCGCCGAGATGCTCAAGGAAAATGCTGAGCGGCTCTTCCTGGTGGCCGACCGCAACCGCGACCGAAAGCTGACGAAAGCCGAGGTCGACGGCGCCCCGCAAGCCGGACCGCTGGCACGCTTGTTCGATCGTATCCTGGAGAACGGGGATACCAACAAAGACAGCGCCATCAGTCTGGATGAGATTCGCAAACTGCAGCCGCCGATGAACATGCCCGGCCAGGGGGCCACCGAGTACTACATGCCGGATCTGAAGGATCCGACCTCGCGGGGCAAGCTGGTGCAGCCGAAGTTCTTCGTCGATGGTTCGAAGCCGGGCCAGGAACTTTCCGACGAGGAGCGCCGCGGCGCCGTCGCCAAGGCCTTCACCGCGACCGACAATCCCTGGTTCGCCCGGGCGGTGATCAATCGCGTCTGGCATGAGATGCTCGGCGAGGGCTTCTACATGCCGGTCGACGACCTGGGGCCCACGAGGACCCCGACCTTTCCTCAGGTTCTGGACCTGCTCGCCGACGGCTTTGTCGCTAACCGGTACGACTTGAAATGGCTCGTCAGGACCATTGCCAACACTCAGACCTACCAGCGGCAGGTGCGGTCGCATGCGGCGTCCCCGGACGCACTCCCCTTTGCGTCTCAAACGCCGACCCGGCTGCGATCGGATCAGCTCTTCACCGCCCTGGCGACTGTGCTGGGCGTCTCTGAACCAACGCCGCCGCGCGGGGTTGGAATGATGGGGTTGTATGCGATGAATCGCGGACCCCGCAGCCAGTTCAATCAGATCTTCACCTTCGATCCGTCGACCCCGCAGGAGGACATCACGGGCAACGTGCAGCAGGCCTTGTTCCTCATGAACACTCCGCTGTTCCGCAATGCGTCGTCGTCCACGGGCAACTCGCGCCTGGCACAAATCCTGCGATCGCAATCGGATGATCAGGACGCTGTGGCGGAAGTGTATCTGCTGACCCTGTCGCGCGAACCTTCCGACCGCGAATTGAAGGCCTGTCAGCAATACATCCGCGACGTCGGCAACCGCGGGGAAGC
>JANRLN010000076.1:0-5033 GCA_033762515.1 Planctomycetaceae bacterium | reverse complement strand
TGCCGCTCGAGTTCTTCAGCGACTCGCAGGCTGCCGCATTCATCCTGGGCGCGCTGCTGCTGATCATCGGGGCCTGGCGGCGCCGACAACTGCCAATGTGAACGCGGCTTCAGCGTCAACCGTTATTGAGCACTGGTCACGTCGGGACGCAGGCGTTTGGCCTCGTGCAGATAGACGTGGACGATATCGGCCTGCGCTTTCGGTGTGTTGACGTGCAGCAGCACGCGGATGCACCGCGGCAGGCTCTTTGGGACCGCGATTTCCGAGGCACACAGGAGCGGGACCTGCGTCATCCCCAGGGCTCGTGCGGCTTCCGCGGGGAAGGTCGCCGTCAGGTCGGGGGTGGTTGTGAAAATCGCGGAGACGACGTCGTCGAATTCGGTGATTTGATTGAGGCGCAGCAGTTCCTGCAGCAACTCGCGCGTGGCTGCGAGAATCAAATCGGATCGGTCTTCCACAACGCTGGTGGCACCGCGAATCCCGCGGACAGACATGCGAACGCATCCCAAAGTTTGTCGAACATCGTGGTTCAGCCCACTCTCGGAGCATAGGCATACCGAAATCAGCGACGAATCTCCAGCAGCCTGGGGAGGTGAATCCATTCCGGCCGCGGCCGCTGACGCGAGATTTTCCTCGGCGCCCCGTCACTCTTCGCGCCAGTCTTCGTCCCGCAGGCGGGCGCTCGCAGCCGCAGCTTTCAGCTTCTGCAGCACAAACGCTTTGTGGTTCGCAACGCTCTGTTCCGAGAGCCCCAACTGTTCTGCGACTTCCTTGTTCGGAAGACCCACCGCGAAGAGCAGTTCGGAACATTTGAGACGTTCGAACTCCGCGCGACTGATCCAGGTCTGCACCAGTTGCGTCAAACAGTCTCCCAGGACTTTTTCGGCCAGGGTGCGTCGTTCGCGGCTGCGGGCCAGGCTGGAAACCTTGCGCGCCCGACTGAGAGGCTCGCTGGATGGAGAACTCTCCTGTTCGTCTCCAAAGCTGGGGAGCAGTCGGGGGCGCACCCCGCGACGTCGCAGGGCATCGGTCAGCTTGTGAGCGGCGATTGAAAACAGAAACGACTCCAGCGGTGTCCGCGGATCGTAGTTCGGGAGCGCTGTCAGAAAGCCCATGAACGTTTCCTGAACAACGTCTTCCGCAGCCGAACGGTCACTGAGCCGAGAGGTCGCGAAAGCCAGCAATCGACCTTCATAACGTGCGATGAGCCGTTCCCAGGCGTCCGCATCGTGTCGGCGGATGCCCATCAATAACGCGGCGTCATCTGTCGTGGCGGCCATGGGGCACTGTGCGGTGAGAAATTCCTGCGCCGACGGGCTGTCACCGCTCGGCTCTGATTCCGTCATTCGACTCGCATCATAACCGGAGCGGGACATCACAGGCGCGCGGCTCTGCAATTTCCCTGCGAATCAATTCCACAACACGACGTACTGATTCAGCACCCACGCACCCACGCTCCACAGCGCCAGCACGCCGAAGAGGGTGAAAAGATCAATCCATCCCCGTCCGGCGCCCCCGGTGGCGCGACGCATCGCAGCGGCAAACAGAACTCCCAAGGGGGCCAGCAGCAGAGCCGCGAAACCAGAGACCACGGTCAGCGTCCGTGATTCGACCAATTGCGCCCGCCAGCCGACGAGATAAGGTTCGCGGACTGCGGGAGAGAGTTCCACCTTGTACCACACGCGATACATCGGCGCGAAAAAGGTGCCAAAGTCGCGCTGGACCGACTGCACATACTCCTCACGCACCGCCCGATGCACGTCGGTGCCGGTGACCGGGGATCGACGCGGTCGCAACGGGGCCCGCGTGAACTGTGCCAAGTCCTTCCTCAGCAGTTCGGCAACAATCGTGTCGGCATCGTGTCGGGCTTCCGCCTCGGTCGCAAATTGCTGGCTGGCGATGACCTGTAATTCCTCGCCATCGAAAAAGTGGCGGCCGGTCGCCAGCCAATCGGGGGTCGGTTCGTTAGCCGCGGTCCGATCGTCTTGGGGCAGGGGGTCCCGACCCGCGTCGATCGCGCTGATTGCATCGGCAGGATCGTCGGTGAGACGAACAAGATTGCCCGCCAGGGGGTCTTCCGCGGGGAGACGCCGCAGCTGCGAGTCCGATTGGGCGTCGAGTCGCACCTGCCTTGGAGGCGAATCCAGATTGACGACAGCACTTCGTTGCACGACCGTGCCCCTGGTCGATGTCCAGCCGAAGAGAACGAAGCCGGCAAGGACGGCGGCGGCGCTGGTTAGAATGCCCATTCCTCGCGGACCAGGGTGGTAAGAGTCTTCCCGCGACGATTCGCCACGACGTCGTGATCGGCTGACCTGATGCCCCACGACGAAGCCGACGAGCACTACCACCGTCAAGAAGATGATCGCCCACGCAATCAGTGGAGTTCTCATGGCGAAGGTTGGCGGTGCGACGACGGGAGGTCTCGAATCAACCGGCGCGAACAAGGTGCCTGTCTCGTGGAAGTGCATCTCCTGCGCGGGTTGAAACTGCGGTGGATAGGGTTGCAATTGGGCTTTGAATCCGACCAATCCCAGCATCAGAACGGTTGCCAGGATGGCTGCACTCAGACCTGCCGCCAGCGGAAACCAGCGCCATTGAACGCGGCTGCTGGGCAGCTGCGGCTCCCGTGTGACTGCCTGTGTCAATCCGAGAGCCACCACCGCCATCGCCCCCAGGAACAGCAGCGCAAATACGACGAGACAGAGAATTGGACCGACGGCGAAAGCAGTCATGGCAAAATTGTCCCAGCGAAGTTCAGCAACAAATTTTGTAACGCGGCTCTAAGCGGCCGAGTCGACCGGCACGCGTCGAGACGTTCCCGCGGGATCCCACGGAGCAGCGACTTGCGCCGCGGCCGTAATGGCCGTCGACCACAGGACGGCGTACTGCACCGGAATTCCCGAGAAGACCGAACCCAGGAAGCCAATCAAGGCGGCCCAGGCCACCGGTCCTAACTTGAGGCGGACCTTACGACAGGGGTCGAGCAGTTTATCCCACTTCTGCAGCCACAACGTCGCGGAAAAGAACAGCACATAGGCGGCGGTTGTGACGTGGCCGTCGATCGCAAGGCGATGCGAGCCGAGTTGGTCGATCGCCGGACGGGCCGGACCACTCACCGCATCGCGTACTGCCAGGAATTCGTCCAGTTCACCGACCACGGCGCCCAACACCAGTCCCGAAAGGGCAATCACCCAACTCATCGCCACCCATTGCCCTGCAGGGGCCGTTGAAGTCGAAGCACGCTGGAATCCCTCGAACACGGTCATAACCGCCACTGTCCCCAGGCAGGCCGCGAGAGTGAGCCACGCGATGTCGTTCGGCTGCAGCACCGACAACCGGGGTTCGAATTGCATCCAGGTGAATAGTCCGAGAATGGAAAGGAGCGCTGCAGACACGCACCCCAGAAGTGTGGCGGCGGCAAGCCGTTCCCATCGGGAAACGCGACTCCGGGGAACGGGCAACGGCAACGACGCCGCCGCTGCAGAATGGGCGGAGCGTTGCCCGACCGTCAAATAGTCGAGTGCCGCGAAAAGTCCCCCCCACAGCGCGATCATCCCTGCGGCTTCGCCGATGTCTCCCCAGCTCATCGTCTGCCAGGGAACAAACACCAGCAGCCCCAGAACCAACCACGGCCACAATCGGCCCCAGTGCTTGTCCCGCGGTTCCTTGCGAACCTTCGGTGGCTTGGGCTGGGAACGCAGCATCCGCTTTTCGTGACGGCGACGTTCCTTCTCCAGTGCCCGATCGACGCGGTCACGCACCCGTGCCCGCACACCGTCCAAGACCTCTCCGACGATGCTCCCGCGGGTGCGCCGCGTCTGATTCTCCCGCGGTCGATGCCAGTAGCCGCCATGCCGCGGTTCCGGTTCAATCACCGGAGGACGTTCCGCTTCCGTTGCACCTTGGGATCCTTGCTCGGCAGCGGCGGCGGCAGCGCCGAAGACTGGTGAAGCAGGAATCGGCGGCGGTTCAAACGCCGAGTCTGCAAGCGGCTCAACATCAAAAACCCGCGTGAGATCGCTCGCCAGTTGCCGGGCGGATCGCGTTCGTTTTTCGGGGTCCTTCTCCAAGGTTTTGGCGATGACGGGGCGGAGAAACGGAGTCACGCCGGTCAGATCGGGAGCGCTCGCCAGATGCTTCATCAGGATCTCGCCGGTCGTTTCACCATCAAACGGCAGGCGACCGGTCAGCATCTCATAGAGCATGACGCCGAGGCTGTAGACGTCGACTTCGGGTCCATATTGTCCCTTGGCGACTTCCGGAGCCATGTAGTAGACCGTGCCGACGGCCTCGGTGTGTTGGCGGCGGGTGCCTCCCATTTGCTTAGAAAGGCCGACGTCGCCGATTTTGACAACGCCGTTTTCGCGATAGATGTTCGCCGGCTTGAGGTCGCGATGCACGATCCCGCGGCCGTGCAGGTACTCCGTCCCGGCCAGAATTCCCGCCATCCAGTCGCGGACTTCGTCGAGCGGCAACCCCATCGGAAATGCCGCCAGGACGTCTTCCAGGCTGGCGCCGCTGACGTACTCCATCACCACCCACGTGTCCCCCTCCGCATCCGTGCGGACGTCGAAGATCGTCACCAAGTTGGGATGCTTGAGATTCAAACACTGTCGGATGCCGCGAAGTTCTGTATCCAGATCGTGCGTAAGAAGCTTCAGCGCGACTTCTTTCCCCGCATCGCTGACGGCGTAATAAACCTCACCAAACCCGCCGCGATGCAGGCCGCGACGGATCGTGAATCCATCCACGGGTTTGGCATCGGGGGAGTAGGTGAATTTCATGTTGTGGCTCGTTCTTGTAGGGGATTCAACAAGGACCATGACCTTCGTCTCAACTCGGCTCAAGGATTCTCGGCGGCGTGATGATCGGATTCCATGGGTGCTGGTGTGCTGCTCGGGATGGGCATGGTGATCATGCCATCGCCAAACTGCACTTCGTGCAGCCGGCCCATCGGAATCACATGCGGGCCGAAGCCGGTTTTCTTCGGATAGGTGATGATCAGGGCTTCCCTTGTGAGCTTGGCACGC
>JANRLN010000075.1:0-51051 GCA_033762515.1 Planctomycetaceae bacterium | reverse complement strand
CGCTCACCCAGGCGTTCAGAAGTACTCGACGGGATGGCGTTTTCTTGATTCGTAAGACATGATTCAGGAATATCTTACGAGACACTGCTCAAATATTTCCCAAAAAATTACCGGGCAGCGCTGGAATCCTCTTGTCCACTGAACGTCCACTAGTGATAATTCGTCCTGTTGACCAAGCTGCGGATCAAAGCCGTGGGTGACTCGTCGCAGCGAGTAGTACCCCGCCCACACCAGCGGAGATCCGAGGCCGTGTTTGCGACGCGCGTGCACGCGCCGGTCGCGGGGTAACACCTGCGATTGGCGTCGACGCGTCACCAGCGGTCGTCAGGGCGGTCGACACGCGGCGTCGCCGGCATCCCGCTGGCGGCGGGGAGCGCATTCCCTGCGCTCCAGGAACGCGCGCCGACTTCGCAATCTGAGGGAGAGCCAAACCGGCCACGGCGAGGCTCGAGCGATTCGCCTTGCTCCATCGACGTCCGGCGGCCCGTGATCGAGTCACAGCCGCCAGACGTCCGAGCGAGGAAGACCGATGAAAGGTGGAAGTGAGAAGGCGAAAGTGGCAAGGATCAGCCCAAGGCTTTTCCTGACCACTGACCACTGACCACTGACAACCGACCACGGACCCCGCAGCCGCGCTCCCGGTGCGCGCCGAGCACTCTTCACCAAGACCAAACCACCACGCCGGCGATTACCGCGATGGAAGAGACCACGATCACCCACAACGGCCAGTGGGAGAAGCTCAGGGTGTTCACGGACAACGCAGATCGACGAGCCGCTTCGGGTGGGGCGGACTCTGCGACGGCAGTGTCGGCTCCGACCGTCAAGAGGGTCGTGCTTTGCCCGACGAGCGACCTGCTGACGGCGACGTCACACGTCGTGTCGCTCGGATCGTCGGCGGCCGGACGTTGCTGAAGCGTGGAGGATGCGTTCGACACCAGGCCGACGTGCGCCAGTTCCGCGAGTTCAACCGAGTCAGGGACGGCGGCGCCGACCGGCTTGCGAGAGGTCAGCCGGGCGATGGCTTCACCCAGGGGGAGTTCCTGATCGCCGCAGCGGAGACGCGGTTTCGGACCCAGCGCTTCCTGCCGCAGGGCCAGCGTCACTTGAGCGACGCTCAGAGGGCCAACCCAGCGATCCTTCACATAAACATGCCATTCGTCGGTGGACATGGTGTCGTCTCACAAGCAGCCGACAACCGCATCTCCGGTCGCCTGAGTGGACATCATTCTTTCGAGAACGGCAGGTGCAGCACAAGCGTTTTCTGGGAACCCGCGGCGTGAGCGACTCTACAAAGTCACCAGAGGGGCGTCAGACCTCTGACGGGAAATCGGTTGCCCGCGAACGATGACACCCCGACTTCCGTCGAGCGCTGGGGCGATTGGATCGAGTCTTCTTGAGTGCGTCGATTGTCAATCACTGACCCAGGTCATTCCCGTCCCGCGTGCTGTAGCGCCTTAACAAATCGACATCGGTGCGATTGCTCAGAAAGCGAACGCTGCCGTCGGCAAAGAGGCACATAGCTCCGGTGCCGGCGGCGTTGCCGAAGCCTTCCGAGTCGCGATTGATCCCCTTCTTGACGGTCCGCCAGTTTTCCGGGTCTCCCCAGGGGGGATAGCCGCCGGGGATCTCGCCGACGATCCACGTGTTGGAGAGCCCGTCGCGCAAATCCTGTTCGCGAAAGGGATTACCGAGGCCGAAGATGCCCGCGCCCAACTCTTCCCCGAGCTCGTTCCGCACCTTGCCGCCGACCCCGGCGAAATGGGCCACGGCAAAGCCCTCAGCGACGGGGCTGCGGTCTCCCTGAGCGGCGTAGTAGGTTTCGATGGGTCTCCCCAGGGCGGGCCGATTGACTGGAGCGTCGTAGGGTTGTTCCAGATCGATCTCGTTGTAAACGGCGGTCTGACCGATGAACGGCAGCAACCGCGTCATCCAACCGTGTCCTCCACGACGCTTGCCCTTGGCGTCCGTCATCCGCGTGCCGCCAATCGGATAGGTCCCGTGTTCCTGGTGATATCGCTGCAGACCGCCGCCGATTTCTGCGAGGTGCTGCTGCGTCACGCCGATGGACTGCTGATCGCGGCGGGCGTTGCCGAGCGGAGCAAAGACCAGCGGGCCGGCCATCAGAGCGAGCACCGCCGTCAGCCCCCCCAGCGCGGAATTCCTGTGCTCCCCGCGGGTGGATCGGGTCTGCGTCCAGACGAGCAGCGTCAACCACAACGCGGCAAAACTGCAGGCGGCTGAAGGGAGCGACCAGAGCGCTGACGGAAAATAGGCGCAGGCCGCGAGAGGGACTGCGACGACCCCAAGGATGAGCGACCAGCGGTCGCGTCCGTGGGAGTTCGGCTTGGACTTAGGAATCGTCGGTTCTGCGGGCGAATCCAGAGGCGAATCCAGAACCGGGATCGGCCCCGCCGCGATCTTCGCCGGAACCAACTCCGGATCGGGAATGGGTTCCTCGTCGTCCTCATAGTCGTCGTAGTCGCCGAAATCGAATTCGGAGCTGGGACTGACTGCGGGAACTGCGGGGGACGGTTCCGGCGCGGGCGCCGATGCAGGGCTTCCCATGACCGACCACAGACTCTTCCCCGCAGGACGAGTCTCCTCCGCGGCCGCTTCTTCGACGCCGGGCTGGGAGGGCGCAGTATCCGAGGGGCTGTCCGCCAGCAAGCCTTCAGCCGCCGCGTCGGACTCAACCCCCGCGACGCCATCCGGAAGAGCGTCGACGGGTTGACCCATGACGTCCCACAGACCGCGCAGGCGCTGACGCGGCGGTTCGCCGCCGACAGGCGCCTCGGAATCTGTCGGTGAGGGAGACATCGAAGGGCGATCACTACAGGGATGCCAGGCACAGAGCGGCGCCGGGCAAAAGAACACGGAGTATACCACGAAGACCGACCATTCCCGCGTCGGACAGTGGACCGTCCGTTTTCAGGTCGATATCGCACCCGGCCGGGCGGCGCGCACGCATCTCCGTGCTTGCGTCGATCCGCCTCGAGAGCTACCCGGAGTCCCGGGGAGGCCTCCGGCTTCCGTCAGATCCCTTGGTTTCGATGGCGACAGGAGTTCCTCGCGACACGATCAATGCCATCGACCGTCACGGAGACTGGAACGATCTGATCATCCGCTGCGACGGCCGCCGTGAAATCGTCACTTTCAATGGCCGGCTGATCGCTGAAGTCTCTGAGGCAACTCGCCGAGATCGGGAGAAATTGCGCTGCAACTTGGCTCCGCCACCGACCTCGAATTCTGCAACATTCGAATCCGGGCACTTCCAGCTCCCGACGGAGCCGACTGCGCGCGAGTGGGAACAGCGGTGGAATTCGTCGCGACGTCGATCAGTCCCTCCGAACTCACGTGGGACGGCGTGTGACCTGAAGACTCCAGTCACTGACGTTCGTGGCTCGCCGGGGCGGTTACGGCAGGTTTGCCAGCCGCAGCTTGCGGAACTGCAGGTTGGTGGTGGGGTCGTGTCCCTGCAGGCTGAAGTGGCCCGCATCCAGCCTCAGGCCCTGGCGGGGATTCTCGTGCGGATCGCGGTCGTCGGTCCAGTCGACCACCTGCACGCCGTCGACCCAGGTGGTGAAATGGGGTCCGTCCGCCACCAGAGTCGCCGCCAGCCATTGGCGGTCGGAGGAAATCACGCGGCGGGCGGGAGCGCGGCGGAAGATGGCGCCGGTGCCGAAGTCGGCCGGTTGGTTGCGGTCGTCATTCTTGAAGCCGCTCTGAACCTGAAATTCGTACCCGTCCGACGGATTCTTTTCGGTCCCCGGAATGGCGCGAAAGAAGACGCCGCTGTTGAGGGCGTCGCCATGCGTGATCGCCTCAAACTGCAGGACGAAGTTGCTCGCCGTGCGGACGGTCTCGAGGAACCCGCGGCCGCCAGTGACGCGGATGGTCCCTTCGTCAACCTCGAAATGGCTCTGCAAGCCGGGGACCACCTGCCAACCGGCAAGCGAATGACCGTCGAACAGATCGGTGACCGAGAGGGGCTTGAGGAACACGTTGCGGAACTCCGCCTTGCCGCCGTTCATCTGCAGCCCGATCAGGCCGCTGGTGAGCGGAGCTGCGGCGGCATCGGTGTAGCTGAGCACCACTTCATGATCGAGCTTCACCGTCACGTCTGGTCCGAGCACGGTGACATGAAATGTGTGCCAGTCGCCGTTCGCGGTGACCGCCGTTGTCGGCTGCGCGCGACCGACCAGACTGGCCGACTTGAACTCGGGATGTGAGTCGCAGATGTTGAGTTCGTAGCAATCGGTCACGGGACTTGCGGGGTTCCGCGGCGTCCTTAAAAAGATGCCGCTGTTGCCCCCGTCGGAGACGCGAAAATCGACGCGGAGTTCATAATCGGCCCAGCGGGTCGTGGTGACGAGGAGGCCCTTTTCGTCGCCGTCGGCAGAGATCACGCCCTCGGCGACCATCCAGTTCGTCGGGCTGTTGGGAGTCCAGCCGAACAGCGTGTGCCCATCAAACAGCCGCAACCAACCCGCATCAAGTTCTTCGCGCGAAAGTCGGTTGTGACCGTCGGCGGAGGGGGCTTCGAGTGCCGGTGGGGCATCGACCGCGACGGGCGGTTTCACCGCGGCTTCCGCTGGCGGAGCCGACTCGGAAGACGGCGTCGTCGCCGACTCGGGAGTTGACGCCGGGATCTCCGATGTCGTTGCAGCGCCGAGGTCAACGTCCGTATTGGGGACAGGGGGCGCAGGCTGATTTTGGCAACCCAGCAGCAACAGGCCGAGGGTGATCGACAGACGCTGGCGCAACATGCTGGAGCTGGTCCTGCAGGAGGTCACGGAGTGACGAACTGATGTCCCTTGGGGCGCACCGTCAGCACCGGACAGGGAGCCTTGCGGACAATCTTCTCGGCGGTGCTCCCCAGGAGCAAGTGGGTCAGGCCGGTGCGCCCGTGGGTGCCGACGACGATGACGTCGATGTCCTGCTCCAAAGCGTACTTGTCGATCTCGAAATACGGGGCCCCCAGGCGGATGACGCGGTGGACCGTCTTCCCGGCACACCACGTCGCCGGAGGAATCTGCTGCAGCGCTGTTTCGAGGCTCTCCCGAACTTCATCGAGGCTGCTGGCGGGAATGATCCAGGGGACGTTGGGGTCGGGGGACATCAGGGCCACGTCCTGCATCACCGAAAGGACATGCAGCTCGGCTCCGAACTGCTCAGCCAGCGCACACGCATACAACTGAGCCTCCGCGGCCGCATCACTCAGATCGGTGGGGAACAGGATTTTTTTGATGCTGATCATGGGATGCTCCGCTGTGAGGGCTGAGAATTGCGGGGCCAAGGGCTAAGGGTTCAGTCGGGGAGTCCAGCGCCACCTCGGACTGTTGCCCATTGCCCGCTCTACTCCTTCCCCGCCGACTGGGCCAAGTTCCACCTCAGATACGCTTCCAGGAATGGGTCGAGTTTGCCATCGAGAACGGGGGTGGGGTTTCCCGTCTTGAGACCGCTGCGGGCGTCCTTGACGAAGGATTCGGGGTGCAGCACGTAATGCCGGATCGGTTCGCCCCCGAAGCCGATTTTGGACTTGGATTCGCGCTTCAGCGCCTTTTCGTCGCTGCGACGATCTTGTTCCAACTGGTAGAGTTTGGCGATCAGCATCTTTCGAGCGGTCGCTCGATTCTTGTGCTGACTGCGTTCGTTCTGACAGCGAATGTACAAACCCGTCGGCAAGTGGAAGAGCTGAATGGCGGAGTCGGTCTTGTTGACGTGCTGCCCCCCCGCACCGCCGGCGCGACACGTTTCCTCGCGGACGTCCTTATTCCAGTCGATGTCGACTTCATAGGTTTCGTCCAATTCCGGAGTGACGTCGACGGCGGCGAACGATGTCTGCCGACGCCCCGCCGAGTCGAACGGGCTGATGCGGATCAACCGGTGGACGCCGGTCTCCCCTTTCAATTTCCCGAACACGTACGGTCCGCGAATGGCGATCGCGGCGTTGCGAATGCCCGCCTCTTCCGCCGGGGACATATCCAGGAGTTCCGTGGCGAATCCATGTTCTTCCGCCCAGCGCTCGTACATCCGCAGCAACATTGCGGCCCAGTCGGAAGCGTCGGTTCCCCCTTCACCCGCTTGAACCTGAATGTACGCGCCGCCCGAGTCTTCCGGCTGCGACAGCATGGCCTGCATTTCGACGTCGCCGAACTGCTTCTCCAGGGTTGCCTGCGCCGCGATGAGTTCCGCGAGATTGGAATCGGACGGATCATCCTCTGCGAACTCCAGCAGGACGCCGAAGTCGTCAGCCCCTTTCACCAGCTCATTGATCGGCTTAAGCGCCGCATTGAGCGTCCGCAGCTCGTTCATCAGACCCTGGGCACGTTCCTGATTGTCCCAGAAACCGTCGGATCCCATCTGCGCATTGATTTCCGCGATCCGTTTGTTCTTGGCCGCCCAGTCAAAGAGAGTCTCGGAGCTGGAGGATGCGGCTGATCAGCGAACGGGATTGTTCGCGAAGTTCGTGGTCCATAACGGAGCTATTCCTGAGTCACAAGGCGCGAAAGTGTCCAACTCAGTTTAGTATATCGATCACCGCCTCCCCGAGACAGGGGACAAGTTCGCCAACCGGGTCCCCCGACCCCTTGCGGTCTCGCGAATCCCGCGCCCACGGTGTGACATGTCGACGCTAGCGGACCAGATCGAGATCGCGTGCCTGCTGGAAGCCACGGCGCGGAAACCGGGGAACGTTCACCCCGGCGCCCGGTTCGTCGATTTGGAGTACGCCGATTTCGTCCGCGCCGCGGCAGTCAGCGCACCCATTCTGGCGAGAACCGCGGAACTCGGTGTCGGCCCCGCAATTCTGGACGCCGTACGTGCGACTCGCAGCGTCTGTGCGAGCAACGTCAACCTGGGAATCTGTCTGTTGCTGGCTCCGATTGCCGCGGTCGATGATCCCCGGACTTTGCGGCAAGGCGTCGGTCGGGTCCTTCGCGAGACCACTGTCGCCGATGCCGCAGCCGTCTACGAGGCGATTCGACTGGCGTCGCCGGGGGGCATGGGCAGTGCCGACGCGCAGGATGTCGCCGCCGCGCCCACCGTGACGCTGCTCGAAGCGATGCAGCTCGCCGCCGAGCGAGACGCCATCGCGTACGAATGGGGCACGGGATTCCGAGGTCTCGATCGCGACGGAGTCGCATGGCTGCGTGAATCGTGGCACGAGGCAGAGATCGTCCGACGGCTGGCGCCGCGGTTTCCCGATGGGGTTCCCGTCCAGCCGTGGGAATGTGCGATCATTGCGACGCAGATCTTGTTGATGGCGCAGGGCGACACGCTTATTCGCCGCAAATGCGGCGACGAGACCTTTCGGGAGTCGATCCGCCTGGCGAACGACGCCTTGCACGGAGGTTCCTGGGAAACGCCGGAAGGCTGGGAAAAGATTGTCGCTCTCGATGGTTGGCTCCGCGCGGATGGTCATCGACGCAATCCGGGGACCACTGCCGACTTGATGGCGGCTTGTCTGTTCTGGGGGATTCGGAAAGGATGGATTGTGCCTCCGTCTCAGCGCGAGATTCTCGACCACGCCCACGCGATCGAGCGCGCATGCCGATAGGATTGGCAACGTCGCCGACGGCGCATGCCGGCGGCTTCGCGAATCCAACCCGAGTGGATCGACCCATGAAACGTCTCGATCTGACGCAGCCGCGCGGCGCCCCGGCGTTGGGAGTCGGCCTGCGGACCACCCATTTCGGGTACATCCTGCAACATCGGCCCCCGGTGGACTGGTTCGAGATCATCTCCGAAAACTTCATGGACTCTCACGGGCGTCCCCGATACGTGCTGGAGCAACTTGCGGAACAGTATCCGCTGGTGATGCATGGCGTTTCCCTCTCCATCGGAAGCACCGACCCGCTCAATCTCGACTATCTGCGGCGGCTCAAGGCCCTCGCCGATCGCATTCAGACGCCCTGGGTCTCAGACCATGTCTGCTGGACGGGAGTCGCCGGTCGCAACAGTCATGATCTGTTGCCCATCCCCTACAACGATGAGTCGCTGGCGCATGTCGTCGAGCGGATCGGGATCGTGCAGGACGTGCTGGAACGCCGGCTGGTGCTGGAGAATCCCAGCAGTTACGTCACGTTCGCCGCGTCGACCATGACGGAATGGGAGTTCGTCGCCCGCATGGCGGAAGAAGCCGATTGCGGGCTGCTGCTCGACGTCAACAACGTCTACGTCTCAAGCGTCAATCACGACTTCGACCCCGTGGAATTCATCCGCGGCATCCCGGCGGAACGGGTCGTCCAGTTCCACCTAGCGGGACACACGAACTGCGGCACCCATTTGATTGACACCCATGACGGCCCGGTGATCGATCCTGTCTGGGAACTTTATCGCATCGCCCATGCCCACACCGGGGGGGCGGCGACGCTGCTGGAATGGGATGCCCGCATCCCGTCGTTTCCGGAAGTTCACGCCGAGGTTCTGAAGTCGCGGGAAGAGCTGCAGCGAACGTTGCCGACGGTCGTCGCAAGGCCGTGCTCGAAGGGTGGTGCGACTTCCACCGCACCTCATCCCGCGCACTGGGTGACGGCGGAAGTCGAGTGACGGCCGACGAAGCCCGCCGCCCTTCCGACGCAGAGTCCCGGTGAACTCGCTATGCTGGGAGTGAAGTCGAGATCCTTTCCCCGAGCTGCCGATGGCCTCGTCCGCTGAGCAGTACCTGAAGCCCGATGTGATCCGCCGCGTGGCGCGGCTGGATCTGCGCGCCAAGTTCATCGTCGAGGGATTTCTCAGCGGTCTGCATGCCTCTCCGTTTCAGGGGTTTTCGGTCGAGTTCAGCGAACATCGGCGCTACACGCAGGGAGACGATCCCAAGGACATCGACTGGCTCGTGTATGCCAAGACCGATCGGTACTACGTCAAGAAGTATCAGGCGGAGACGAACATCTCCGGCTACCTGATGATGGATCTGTCGGGGAGCATGGGCTACACGTACCGCCAGGAACTCACGAAGTTTGAGTACGGCATCTGCCTGGGAGCGGCCCTCAGTTACCTGATGGTGCACCAGCAGGACCCCATCGGGCTGATCACCTTCGATACGAAGCTGCGGTCGAGCCTGCCTCCGAAGAGCAAACGGACCCAGTTGGGGACCATCCTCGCGGTCCTGGCGAAAGCCAAGCCCGAGGGAGAAACCGATGTCGCCGGAAACATTCGGCGTGTGGCGTCGATGGTCCGCCACAAGAGCCTGTTCATGCTGGTCTCAGATCTGCTCTGTGATCAGAAGCCGGTGATTGACTCGCTGCACTTGCTGAGACACGCGGGACACGACGTGATCGTGTTCCACGTCCTCGACGAAGCCGAAGTCCATTTCCCTTTTAAAGGGCTGGTGGACCTCCGCGACCCGGAAACCAATGCCTCGCAGATCTTCGATGCTCCGGGGATTCGCAGCGACTACCTGGAAACGTTGCGGGCGTTCCGGGAGGAGTACCGCGCAGAGTGCTTGAAAATGGGGGCCGACTATGTACCCCTGGACACCAGCATGCCCTTTGACCGAGCCCTCGTGGAGTACTTGTCGCAGCGGCAGGCGCGGTTTTGAGGGAACGCCCCCGACCGGAGTGGTGATCGTCCAGGGGGCGATGTCCGCGCGCCACCTCCAGCGGTCATCGAACGTCGATATGGCTCAGCCGCTTCAACCGCTACGCCCCGTCTTCATCAGGAATTGACGGAACCTCATCACAGGGCGTAGCTTGCAACCGGCTCCCGGTCGACTTACGATGCCGCAGCCGCGCGGAGTCGTCGGCCAGCAAGGAAGTCCGACTTCCCTGGTTGTTCGCACGGATTCCGCGGCGATTGACCGAAAATTTCCAGCACTTGACGGTCCATCGTCGTAACGTGAATCGTTACGGGGATTCCGTGCTGCAGCGGATCTTTTCCTCGCGCCGGGGCGCGGGGTTGTCGTCATGCAAGTTCGCCGTCGTTGTCTCTCTGTTCAGGCAGGCTCATGAGCACCAGCGGTTCTCCGCGTGAAGCGGTCATTGAGATTCGGAACCTCTCCAAGATCTACCGCGACTTCTGGGGTCGCAAGAAAGTGCGGGCGCTCAACTCGCTCAGCCTGGACATCTACAAGGGGGAAGTTTTCGGTCTGCTCGGCCCAAACGGATCGGGCAAGACCACGACCCTCAAGCTCCTCCTGGGCCTGCTGTTCCCCACCGAAGGGGAAATTCGCATCATGGGGGAGCCGGCCAGCAACGTCTCCAAGAATGAGCGGATTGGCTACCTTCCGGAAGAGTCGTATCTGTACAGGTTCCTCAACGCTGAGGAAACCCTGGATTTCTATGGTCGCTTGTTCGACATGCCCGCCAGCGTCCGCAAGGAGCGGACGGAGAAGCTGCTGGAGCAGGTGAAGATCACCCACGCCCGCAAGCGGCAGTTGAAGGAGTATTCCAAGGGGATGACCCGCCGCATCGGGTTGGCCCAGGCGCTGATCAACAATCCTGACCTGGTGCTGCTGGATGAGCCGACGAGCGGCCTGGATCCGCTGGGCAACCGCGACATGAAGGATCTGATCCTCGACCTGAAGGCGCAGGGCAAGACGATTCTGATGTGCAGCCACCTCCTCGCCGACGTGCAGGACGTGTGCGACCGCATCGCGATTCTTTACGGCGGAGAATTGAAAGTGCTCGGCCGCGTGGATGAGTTGCTGAAGAGTCAGAATCAGACGCAATTCGTCAGTTCGCAGTTGACTCCTGCAGCGATCGCCGAGGTCGAGGAAGTGCTCAAAAAGCACGGGGCGCAGTATCAGGTCGACCATCCCAACGCGAGCCTCGAAGAACTCTTCCTGCGAACCGTGCAGGAAAGCAAGGAACGGCCGGGGCATCGCATGGTCTCCAACGAACCGCCGGTTGCGGCCACCTGAAGTCGCCCGACAGAGAGCCGCCGCCGAACCGATCGGCGGTGTTGGTCAGCAGCGGACAAGAGTTCTCGGTTCCAGTTTCCTTCGACGCGCGATCTAGTGCAGGGCGCCAGTTATGGATTTCGATCCGCAAGCATTTGACTTTCTGGAGGCCGCCAAAAGCTGGGCTCTGGTTTGCGGTGCATCGACGGCGATTATCGTCGCGGTTTCGCTGTTTTACAGCGTCGTCACGCGGGGGAGCGGTGGATTCAGCGCCTGGGGTTCCGAAGTGCTCGGAATCCTGAGCGATCTGTTCAGCCTGTCGCCGCGACGCGTTCTGGCGCTCACTCAACTGACGTTCCGTGAAGCCGTGCGTCGGCGGGCCTTGCTGGTCTTCGTGGTCTTTGCCGTCCTGTTCATGTTCGCCGGGTGGTTCCTCTCCGCGTCGACGCTGGCTCCCGAATTTCAGGTGAAGGTGTACGTGACCTTCGTGCTCCGCGCCATCAGCTGGTTGATCCTGCCGCTGGTGCTGCTTCTGGCCTGTTGGGGACTTCCGGAAGACATCCGGCAGCGGTCCCTGCACACCGTGGTGACCAAGCCGGCCCGCCGCCTGGAGATCGTCCTCGGCCGCATGTTCGGCTTCGCCTGCGTGGGCACGCTGGTGCTGGTGGTGATGGCCGGGGTCGGCTGGGGCTGGATTCGACGGCAGTTGCCGGAGGTCGCGCAAAAGCAATTGACCTGCCGCCAGCCAGTCTTCGGCGATTTGACGTTCCGGGACCGCGAGGGCAACCAAACCACGGCCGGGATTAACGTGGGCGACGTCTGGGAATTCTACAGCTACATCGAAGGGGCCACCAAAGCCCGCGCCGTCTGGAAGTTCACCGGCATCGACGCCAGCGTCCTCGACAGCGAAGGGAATCTGCGGCTGGAAAATCGGTTTCAGGCGTTCCGCAGTTACAAGGGCGACATGCGGCGCTCGCTGTACTACCAGCTGGTGCTCGTCAACCCGGAGACCGGACTGCGCGTCCCCACGTCTCTGAAGACCGTCAACGAGTTCCGCGGCCGGACCGACCTGATCCCCCGCACCCTGCCGCGCATCGCTGAGGCGACGACGACTGAAGAGGCGGAAGAAACCGGCGGGAAGCCCTATGACCTGATTGAAGACCTGGTATCCAAGCAGCCGGCGGTCGACCCGGAGACGAAAAAGCCTCTGGTCGATCCAACGACCAACGAGCTGCTGTATCCCGCGGGGACTTTGATTGTCGAGGCTCTCTGCATCGATCCCGGTCAGTACCTGGGAATGGCTCGACCGCATCTGTTCATCCGCATGCCGGACCGCTCCTTCGAAGAGGGGTACGTCAAGGCCGTCGTCGGAATCGAGATGATGCTCCTGCTCGTGATCATCCTGGGGGTGACCGTGAGCACCTTCGTGAAGGGCCCCGTTGCCACCCTGCTGACGTTCTGCATCGTCGTGATCGGCCAGACCGCCCGGGAATTCATGCAGCGGCTGGTCAACAACCAGGAACAGGGCGGGGGAGTTCTGGAGTCGATCTATCGGCTCCTCTACCACATGAATCCCACAACCGAACTTCCCGCCGGCCAGGCGACGAACGTCATGCGGTTTGTAGACGGGACCCTGGTGGACCTGATGTGGCTGGTGTTCAACATCATTCCCGATTTCAGCTTCTTCAATCGCGCCCTCGCGTTTCTGGCCAACGGATTTGACGTGAGCTTCGACAATGCCGTGCTGCCGGGCGTCGCGATCATGCTCGCCTACTTCTTCCCTTGCGTCCTGCTAGGCTACCTGTGCCTGCGTAGCCGCGAACTGGAGGCCAAATGAACCAGTTCACCTCGCAACAGCGCAAATTGGTGTATCTCGGCGGCATGCTGCTGCTGCTGATCCCCATCATCTTCCTGGGACTGCCTCTCGACCGCAAAGGCCGGACCTCGGGTCAGATCGCCAAGCTCCGGCAGGAGCTGGACCTCGGCGAAAGCGATCTGGGGGACATCGACCCCTCGGGCGCGGCGATGAACCTGGTGCTTCTCGGATTGCGCGGCGTCGCCGCGAACATCCTCTGGGTCCAGGCCGATGAGCAAAAGAGCCACAAAGACTGGGCGGCCATGCGGGCCACCACCGAGTCGATCATTCGGCTGCAGCCGCACTATACGAAGGTGTGGGAGTACAACGGCTGGAATCTGGCGTACAACGTCTCCGTCGAATGGGATGCCGTTCCCGACCGCTACTTCTGGGTCAAGGAGGGGGGCAAGTTCCTGCAAAAGGGGGTGAACCGCAACCGGAATTCGTCCGAACTGCTCTGGCATTCGGGACGCATCTATGGTTCGAAAATCGGGATCTCCGACGAAGCCCGCTTCTTCCGCAAATTCTTCCGCGTCGACCCTGACCCCAAGTTCAACGGCGGACCCGATCCCGAGTGGAACGAGCGCGACGACGACAATTACATCGTCGCCAAAGACTGGTACACCCGCGCCAACGACGTGGAAGCGCAGGGGAATCGCGAGCGGATCATGGATCGAACCATCTTCCGTTCCTATCCCGCCCGCTCGCAGCTGGACTATGCGTCGGCCCTGCAGAAGTTCGGGTTCAATGAAGAGTACGACCGGCAGGTCGCGGGGCGAACCCTGAGCGAAGCGGAGCAGGAAGTGCTCCAGGTGGAAGTCCGCCAGAAGCTGCAGAATCAGACTCAGGTGGCGTGGAAAGACGGGTTCGAGGAATGGACCCAGAAATACGGCCAGGAGCTGTTCAACGTCGACTGGCGTGGAAATCTGGTGACGATTCGCCTGGAAATGGGCGAAGAGGAAATCAAAGACGCCGGCAAGACCCCCGACGAACGCGGGTTGTTGCGCGCGGCCGTACTGGCCTATCAGAACATGCAGAACTATCGCTACTGGCGGACGCGCGCCCTCTGCGAGGCCGAACCCGAAACCGCCGAAGCTCACTGGCTGCTGTTCGCGGCTCTCGAAGAGTATCGCAAACAGAATCTCGACACGGCGCGGGAACACGCGATACGCGTGATGACCCTGCTGGAAGGGATCTTCAAGAAGTATCCGGAACTGGAAGTGGAGGAGGATCTGGTCGAGGACGGGATGACGGCGATCTTCATCTGGCAATATGCCTACAAATTGAGTGGCGAGCGGCACCCGACCGACTTCCCCCTCAAGGCGATCTACGACAGCCGCCAGGAACAATTGGTAGAATACCAGCGCCTGTTCAATCGTCGATTCCTCCCCTACTGATTCTCTGCCGAACGGCGGACCCGACTTCTCCGGCACCCCGGCAACTCCCGGGGTGCTTTGCTTTGACCCTCATCCGGGACCTGCCGACAAGCCCCCCGGCGGAAGACGCCAACCCCTTAATTCCCTCGGGGGAGCCGTTGGTGTATGATCGCTCGCTGAGACTCTTTGCGCACTTGGTGCGCGCCCGACGTTGCCTACTCCCTCCTGCGGTGCATTCATGGCGGAAGCGGCCTCCAAGATCCTCATCGCTGACGACAACCTGCAGAACTGCGAGTTGCTCGATGCGTATCTGTCGGAATCGGGCGAAACGTACGAAGTGGCGATGGCCAACGACGGGCAGGACACCCTCAACAAGGTCGCCGAGTTCCATCCCGACTTGATCCTGCTCGACATCATGATGCCCAAACTGAGCGGCTACGAGGTCTGCCAGCGGCTGAAGCAGAACCCGGAGACCTGCAACATTCCGATCCTGATGGTCACGGCGCTCAATGAGATCGGCGACATCGAAAAGGCGGTCCGGGCCGGCGCTGACGACTTCCTCACCAAGCCGGTCAACCGCCTCGAACTGACCACCCGCGTTCGGTCGCTGCTGCGAGTCCGGCATCTCACCAACGAGCGCGACCGGCTGCTGGCCTATCTCGAGGAGGTCGAGGGTGTCGGCAGCCGGACTGCGGCTGAGTAGCAGTCGATTCACCGTTGAAAGTTCAGCCGCAAGACAGCGGCCGAGTTCGTGAGGGACCTCGGCCGCTGTCTTGCGGCTCTGTCGATTCTTGAACTCAGATCGCACGCCCATGTCCCCCGCCGCTCTCGCCTCGCTTCCGGAAGTCCATCTCAAACCGCGCAAGGCGCTGCCGTTTTTCAGCCACCATCCCTGGGTCTATGACACCGCCATCGCGGAAGTCACGGGGGAGGCGGCCGATGGGGGCGCGGTCCTGTTGCGTTCGGCCGAAGGTCGGTTCATCGCTCACGGTCTCTACAATCCCCACAGCAAGGTCCGCGTGCGGCTCTATTCGTGGCGTGAGGAGCAGCCCTTGGACGAGGCGCTGTGGGAGCGCCGCATTGTCGAGGCGATTGATCTGCGTCGTCGACTGTTCGGAGAATTCGATCCCGAAACCGCCTGCCGGTTGATCTACAGCGAAGCCGATCAGCTCTCGGGGCTGGTGGTCGATCGCTACGGTTCCTGGCTGGTGGTGCAATTCACATCCCTGGCGATGGCGGAGCGCCGACCGACGATCATCGCCGCCCTCGTCAAACACCTGTCGCCGCGGGGCGTCTATTTGCGGACCGAGAAGGGAATCGGCAACCTCGAAAAACTGCACATTGAAGACGGCCTTGTCTGGGGAGAGGAGCCGCCGCGCCCCTTGTTCATCACCGAGAACGACATCCGCTACGGCGTCGATCTGGCCGAAGGCCAAAAGACCGGCTTCTTTCTCGATCAGCGGGACAACCGTCGCCGTCTCGCCGCCTGCGTGCGCGGCGGCCGCGTGCTCGATCTCTTCTGCTATTCCGGCGGCTTCTCCATGAATGCACTGGTGCATGGCCAGGCGGCGGAGGTGATCGCGATCGATGGCTCTGACGGCGCCGTTCGACTGGCTCAGGCGAACGCCGGGTTGAACGGCGTCTCCCAGCGTTTTCATGTGACGAAGGAAGACGCCTTCAAAGCGCTCGAACGGCTCGCGGGGGAACAGCAGCGCTTTGACACCGTCATCGTCGACCCCCCGAAGATGGCCCGCCGCCGCGACGCGCTCGACGCCGCGCTGCGCGGCTACTTCAGCCTCAACCGCCTGGCGGTTGACGTGCTGAACCCCGGCGGCATCCTGATGACCTGCAGTTGCTCGGGCATCGTCACTCATCAGCATTTCGTGGAGATCCTCGCACGCGTAGGACTTGACGCCGGACGACATGTGCAGATTCTCGAAGCCCGCGGACCGAGCGCCGATCACCCGGCGTCGATCCACTGCCTCGAAAGCGACTATCTGAAGTGTTATCTGTGTCGCGTGGTGTAGTGCGCCTCCATCGCGAAACCGCAGGCGTCGTCCAGCAGGCGTTTTTGGTCTCGCGCTTTTTCCCATGAACAGAATGTGCCCCTGTGCCCAGACGCAAACGTGACCGCGCTGACGAGACCGGCGTCCCGGAGGGACCGCGCATCCGGGCGCACGAACAACTTCTGATCGACATCGTCGGCGAAATCCCCGCCGGCCGCCTGCTGTGCAACACTGCCGGTCGCGGCCAATTCGTGCGCGCCTATGCCGCCGCCCATCCCGGTTCGACCGCCGCCTGCTGGTTCCTCGACGTCTATCAGCGGGACCAAACCGTTCAGGCCGCGGAAGTTCCCGAGGGCATCGAATTCCCGTGCACTCCCGATCTTCCGGAAGGCCCCTTTGACGCTGTTGCCTGGACGATGGGGTTTCGCGGCGAAAACGAACTCAAGCGCGAGATGCTGCAGGAAGCCTGGTTCCGCCTGGTGGACGGCGGCCGCTTCATCGCCGCGACCGATAAGCCCGAAGACCAATGGCTGCATGACGAATTCAAGAAGTTGTTCCCCAAAGTCACCCGCCGTCCGCATGACGACGGCGTGGTTTACCTGGCGACGAAGTCCGGCGATCCGCCCAAACGTAAGAACTATGACTGCGAGTTTGCCTTCCGCGACCACGAACGCCTGATCTACGCCTATTCTCGCCCCAGCGTCTTCAGCCATCGCCGGATCGATCCCGGCGCCCGTCGGCTGATTGGTTCCATGGAGATTCAGCCGGGGCAGAAAGTGCTCGACCTCGGCTGCGGCGCCGGAACCGTCGGTCTGGCCGCTCTGCTGCGGGCCGAAGGAGTGGAAGTCTTCGCAACCGACTGCAATCCGCGGGCGCTGCAATGCGCCCAGCGGGGAGCCGAGAAGAACGGCGTGACCGGGCTGACAACGTCCCTCGACGCGATGGGTTCCACGATTCCCGCCGAGTCGTTCGACCTCGTCCTGGCGAACCCCCCCTATTTTTCCAACTTCCGCATCGCGGAACTCTTTCTCGCCATCGCCCAGCGCTCCCTTAAACCGCGCGGGCAGGTGCTGGTGGTGACCAAGACCCCGCTGTGGTTCGAAGAGCACATGCCGGCGTACTTCCCGCGCATGACGCTCACGCCGGTTCGCGACTATGTCATTGCGAGTGGAGAACACCGTCCGCGGCGCGGGCGTTAAGACTCGGCGCTTGACTCGAAGAACGAGACGGGCTTTCCAAGTGCGATGGCCAACCGTTCGATCGTCTTCGCACTTGGACTGTGTTGCCGATTTTCCAGACGACGGATGTGTGCCTGAGGAATGCCCGATCGCTGGGCGAGCTCCTGCTGCGTCAATGTTGCCTCTCGTCGAGCCGACTTCAGCCGTGCTCCGAAATCCTCCATCCAGGCAGTCAACTCAGGGCTGGTGAGCCGGCTCTGATCCATCGGCAGAATGCGAGAAAAGTGCGAGCCCAGGATCTCCTGCAGCGTTGCAAGGGCGCTCGACGGTTCTTCAGCGTCGCCGCCCAGGATGGCGAGAAGCAATTCGAGCAGGTCGGCTTGGTCGTCGTTCGGAAGCTGACGGATCCGTTCACGCAGAACGGAGATTGCCAACTCAAACGAGCGATCTTGAACCGTTGACGTATTGAGTTCGGCTCTCTGTGTTGTCATGGCACCGTCAGTCCGCGGAATAGGGAACTCGAATTCTTGTCTCTGCGACGCTGCTGCCGCAAATCCACAATCGCCTGCGCTTCAGCCCATGATCACGGATGTTGAGAGCTCCAGTAGCCGTTGCGCCGCGAGGCGCTGCCGCGTCACGCGGGTTTCTGCGATCGATGGACCCGGCGGCAGGATCTCCTGGTGTGTGATGACGTCCGTTGTCTCCGCGGGGGCGGCGTCACGTCGCGCCACCGCGATCCAGATCAACCCATCCACGTCCTGATCGTTATTCGGGCCCAGATCCCCGGTAATCGCGGCTGCGACATCGGCTTCCGGGGTCATGGCCAAGACACCCAGTGCCATGGCGCGGGCGACCGCCTCGCTGACCGCTCCGGGACCGCGCGACTTGTCGAGCAGCTCATGCGGTACATTCAGCCAGCGCTCTTTGGTGTCATACCGGTAAGTCACGGCAGATCCGCAATGCCACTGCGAGACGCCGGGGTTTTCGGCCAAAGTTGCCGATGCCAGACCCGCCGTGCAGCTTTCCGCGAACACAATGCGGCAATCCTGGCGCTTTAGGGACTCTGACAGCAGCTTTCCGGCTAACGAGAGTGCGTCATCCATATCGATTGAATCCCCCGCTGTCACCGATCCGTATCGGTCGGAGATGGTTTGGAATGGCGCGATTGTAGCGGTTCTGACGATCCTGCCTGTGACGCGAACTCTGCGGGACTTGCGGTCGTCGCCGGCGTCGCGAACCAAACACACTATCAGAAATCACGGGACCTTTGGGTCGCTGCGACGCTCACCGTTCGGGGTGCGGCGGGTTCGCGATCCGGGGGGAAGGGACCGGGATGTCACGCTTAAGTTCCGCGCGGTGCGCGTGCCGGAGACGGTACGCCGCCGCGGTCGCGATGATCGCCGTCTCGGCAGTTTTCGGACGAGTTTCGGAGACCGTCGCCGCTCCAGCCCGCCCGATGCCGAAGACGAACGCCGGCGGAGACGTGGACCCGAGCTACTATTCGGCGTTGACGGTCGTGAATGCCGGCGGCTCCGATCAGGAGTTGCGGGAACAAGCGATTGCCGAGCTGCCGCTGCAGGGTCTGCCCGGCGAAGCCCGCGCCAAGGCTGCACAGGTCGTGACCCAACTGGCTTTGTTCCGGCGACTGCCGACGCTGGAGTTCGCCGTCGATCCGCAGGCCTATCAATACCTGTTGACGCATCCGGACGTCGCCGTGAGTTCCTGGCGGGCGATGGAGATCAGCCAGTTTGAGCTGCGTCCGACCGGCAAGGGGGTCTACCATGCCGATGCCCGCGATGGATCTGTGGGAACGGTCGAGGTCTGGAAATCGACGCCGGAAGAGACGCTGATCTATTGCGACGGGGCCTTCAAAAGCCCGCTGCTGGTCAAGCCGATCATCGCCCGCTCGATCATGCGGCTGCGGACCCGCTACTTCAACGCGGCCAATGGGGAGCCCCGCGCCGAACACACCGGTGATGTCTTCGTCTCCTTTCCATCGCAGACGGTCGAGGCGGTCGCGCGGTTGATCTCGCCTCTCAGCCACATGATTGCCGATCGCAACTTCAAGCAACTGTCGCTGTATGTGCACCTGATGTCAGCGGCGATGGCCCGCCAGCCGGCGTGGGTGCAGTCGATCGTCCGCCGGATGGACGCGGATCCGGCGCACAAGCAAGAGCTCTTGACCGTCGCGGCCGCCGTGCGACAGGCCAGCGAACGCCGCGCCGAGACGGCGCTGTCGGTTCCGCTGCCGGTGGACGACATCCTGGCGCCCCTGCGTCAGGAGGCCGACATCCCCAAGGTCGTCCCTGCGGCGGCTCAACAGACGGATCTCGGGTCGGTGCGGCGTTGATTGGAATCGGGGCCATGCGGCATACTGCGGGGACCGATTCTCCGCCCTGTGTCGAGGCGCTCCTCCGATGCTGCGAACAGTCACCGTCCTCCGTGAGCTTCTTCGCGTCCACACTCCCGGTCGGCAGACCTGGATCTTCTTGATCGTTGCGGCCCTGACGCCGTTCGGGATCGCCGCGGCTGAGCCGCGTCGACCGAACATCCTCTTCTGTTTCGCCGACGATTGGGGACGCTACGCCAGTTGTTATCGGGAGGTGAACGGCCCGGGGACGCCGTCGGACCTCATTCAGACTCCGAATATCGACCACGTGGCGCGCGAGGGAGTGCTGTTCCGCAACGCGTTCGTCACCGCGCCGTCGTGCACCCCCTGCCGCAGTTCCCTGCTGTCGGGGCAATACTTCTGGCGCACGCGGCGAGCGGCGATCTTGCAGGGAGCCCAATGGGATGCCGCGATTCCCGCGTATCCACTGTTGCTGAAGGAGAGTGGTTACCACATCGGCAAGATGTACAAAGTCTGGAGTCCCGGCGCTCCGGCGGATGCTCCGTATGGCGGCCAGGCGCACGCTTATCAACAGGCGGGGGGACGGTTCAACCAGTTCTCCGAGACGGTGACGCAACTGGTCGCTGAAGGACGACCGCTGGAGGCCTCCAAGGCGGAACTCTATCGCGAGGTCCGCCAGAATTTCCAGAGCTTTCTCCAGGCCAGACCCGCCGATCATCCCTTCTGTTTCTGGTTTGGACCGACCAATGTGCATCGCAAATGGATCAAAGGCTCGGGGAAAACGCTCTGGGGACTTGATCCCGATTTGCTCCGCGGAAAATTGCCGGCGTTTCTCCCCGATGTCCCGGAGATTCGTGAAGACTTCGCGGACTACCTCGGCGAAGCGATGGCGTTCGACGCCGCCGTCGGTGAGTTGATCGCCGAGCTGAAATCCCGCGGCGAATGGGAGAACACGCTGGTCGTTATCAGCGGCGATCACGGGGCGCCCGGATTTCCGTACGGCAAGTGCAATCTCTACGACTTTGGGACCGGCGTCGCGCTTGCCGTCAAGGGGCCGCAGATTCACGGAGGACGCGTGGTCGACGATTTCGTCAACCTGATGGATCTGGCTCCGACCTTCCTCGAAGCCGGCCGCGTGACGCCTCCCGCCGAGATGACCGGTCGCAGCTTGTGGCCCACGCTGAAATCGGACCAGCAGGGGCTGGTCGATGCGGCCCGCACCTGGGTCGTCACTGGTCGAGAGCGGCACGTGGCGGGGGCGCGCGACAATTATCTTCCCTATCCACAGCGGGCATTGCGGACGAAGGACTATCTGTACATCGTCAATTTCCAGCCGGAACGCTGGCCGCTGGGGAATCCTTATCTCCTCGACACCGAACCCGGTCCCACGGTCGAGGAATTGACCGAAGACACGATGATTACGCTGCAGGACGTCGACGCTGGTCCGGCGAAGGCGTGGCTGGTGACGCATCGAAATCACCCCGACTGGCAGCCGTATTTTGAACGAGCCTACGGGAAACGACCCCGCGAGGAGCTGTATGTGGTCAAGGATGATCCCGATCAGATCCACAATGTTGCCGCGGATCCCCAGTTCTCGCAGGTCAAAGAGTCGTTGCATCAACAGTTGCTGGGCGAGTTGATGCGTGCGGGGGATCCCCGCGTGACGGGGGATGGCCTGTACTTTGAGACGCCGCCGCTGGCAGGTCCGGTCGAAGGGACTCGCGGCGGACCGAAGAAGGGTGCGAAAAAGGCTCAGTGAGCCAGCGGAAACCCAGGGAATGCATTCCCTGGGTTTCTTCAAGGCCAGCGCGGGTCTTCATCGGCGAAGGGATGAAACAGCCCGCTCTTGCGGTCATCCGGGACCAGCGGCAGGAGTTTCTCGGCGATCCGGAAGTCCTCGCCGGTGGTGATCTTCAAGTTCAAAGGGGATCCCGGTACGACGGCAACCGGGTATCCCGCGTGCTCCAGCAGTTGGGCTTCATCGGTGGGCTGCAACGCACCCCGTTTGGCAAAGGCATCCAGCATCCAGTCCCGTCGCGCCGCCTGCGGAGTCTGTGCTTCCCACAGGTGCTGCCGTGGAACGGTTTCCTGGATCTGCTGATCATTGCCCACTCGCTTGAGCGTGCTCGTAACGGGTTGGGCCAGTATCGCTGCTCCCGTTCTCACGGCGGCAGAAAAGACGTCACCCACCCACTCCTTGGCGATGAGCGGCCGGGCGGCATCATGGACGGCGACAAAATCGGCCTCGGGCTTCACCCGAGCCAACGCGTTCTGCACCGAATCGGCGCGCTCGACGCCGCCCCGGACGATGGTCACGTCGAGGAAGGCCAGGTTGGCCTGAAACTTCTCGCGGAACCACTCTTCATCGTCGGGGGAGACGACGATCAACGTCTGGATGACGTCGTCCCGATTGATGAACGCCTCCACCGACCGCACCCAGACGGGACGCCCCTGCAATTCCGCGAAGACTTTCTTGCGACCCGGCCCTTTGTAGCGACTGCTTTTCCCGGCGGCGGGGAGGATTACGGCGAATTGGGACATGGCGTTGGAATCACTGGGAGCCTTGGGAAAGAAACACTCTCATCAAGGTTATCCGCCACGAGTCGGGGAACCCAGTGAGGGGAAGGTCGAACTCCGCCGAGAACGGCGGCACAGCATGCGTTCACGATCACTCCAACCCAGAATTCCCATCGATTTCGGCTGATGTCTCCCTTGCAGCGGTCATCGGGGTGGGCGAAACTATTGACACCCGCCCGCGCCCGGTCTCGGGTCGCCTCCGGAGCCTGCCATGCCAACCCTGCCTGTTCGCGTCTTGTGGTGTCTGGTCGCATCCGCAGCCGCAACCTTTGCGGCGGAACCGACTCCGCAACAGTCGCGGTTTTTCGAGAACCGCATCCGTCCGGTGCTGGTGGAACACTGTCAGAAATGCCATGGTCCCGAAAAGCAGTGGTCGAGCCTGCGACTTGACAGCCAGGAAGCACTCCTCAAAGGGGGCGACACCGGTCCTGCCGTCGTACCGGGCAAACCGGAAGAGAGTTTACTGATCAAAGCCGTGCGGCAGATTGATGGAGAAATCTCCATGCCGCCGAAGAGTAAGCTTTCGGAGGCGCAGATCTCCGATCTGGTGGAATGGGTCCGCCAAGGGGCGACCTATCCATCGACGCCGTCAGTGGTGAAGAGTCCGCTGCGTGATCCGAATCACTGGGCCTTTCAACCCCCCGCGGCTCAGGCGCTCCCCGCTGTTCGCGATTCCGCCTGGGTGCAGACGGGATTGGATGCCTTCATCCTGTTCAAGCTCGAGGCGCAGGGCCTGACCCCCGCGCCTGCGGCGGACAAGTCGACGTTGATCCGCCGCGTGACGTTCGACCTCACCGGACTGCCGCCGACGCCGGAGGAAGTCGCGGCCTTTCTCGCCGATGATTCCGCCGAAGCATATGCCCGTCTGGTCGATCGACTGTTGTCGGCCCCTGCATACGGCGAGCGCTGGGGACGCCACTGGCTCGACGTGGCCCGCTATGCCGACTCCAACGGGCTGGATGAGAACGTTGCTCACGGCAACGCCTGGAAGTATCGCGACTACGTTGTGTCGGCGTTCAATCAAGACATCCCGTATGACCAGTTTCTGGTCGAACAACTGGCGGGAGACCTGCTGCCGACCACCAACACCGACGAGCGTTATCGAAATCTGATCGCCACCGGGTTCCTGTCGCTGGGGGCGAAGGTGATTGCCGAGGTCGACGAGACCAAGATGCAGATGGACATCGTCGACGAACAGATCGACACCGTCAGCCGCGCGCTTCTGGGACTGACGATGGGTTGCGCCCGCTGCCATGATCATAAGTTCGACCCGATCAGCACGGCCGACTATTACGGTTTGGCGGGAATCTTCAAGAGCACCCGCACGATGGAAACGTTCACCAAGCTGGCCCGTTGGCACGAGAACCCGCTGCCCACGCCGGAAAGTCTGTCCGCAAAAGCGGCCCATGAGGCGCAAGTGGCGGAAAAGAAAGCCGCTCTTGAAGCCTTCATCGCCGAGGCCGACAAAGCCGTGGTCGCCAATCTGGCCGAAGGGACGCCGGTTCCCGACAAGAAGGAACCGCTGTATCCCGAAGCCACGAAGACGGAACTGAAACAGCTGCGAGACTCGCTGAAGGACTTGGAGAAGTCCGCCCCCGAAATTCCGTCCGCGATGGGGGTCTCCGAGGACAAACCCGCGGATGTCCCCATCCACGTTCGCGGGAGTCACCTGAAGCTGGGGGATGTTGTTCCACGACATGTACCCGCGGTGCTGCGCGGCCCGTCCGTCCCGGAATTCACCCCGCAATCGAGCGGACGCATGGAACTGGCGCGCTGGCTGGTCGATCCGCAACATCCCCTGACTGCCCGGGTCATGGTCAACCGCGTCTGGCGGTGGCATTTCGGTCGGGGATTGGTCTCATCGACAGACAACTTCGGCCTGCTTGGAGATCGTCCGACGCATCCCGAGCTGCTTGACTGGCTTGCGCAGCACTTCATTCAGGAAGGCTGGTCGCTGAAGACTCTCCATCGGACGATCTTGCTGTCGAGCACGTATCGGCAGAGCAGCACCCCCTCGCCGCAGACTCTGGAGCGCGACCCGGCGAATCAATTGTGGGGCCGCGTCCCTGTACGTCGCCTGGATGCGGAAGAGATCCGCGACTCACTGCTGGCCGTCAGCGGTCAGTTGGACCCGCGACAGGGAGGACCGGTTCTTAAGGTGAAGAATCGGGATTACCTGTTCGATCACACATCCAAGGATTTGACCGAGTACACCAGCGTCAGGCGGTCCTTGTATCTGCCGGTGATCCGCAACAACGTCTATGACGTGTTTCAGCTGTTTGACTATCCCGACGCCGCGGTTCCGAACGGCAATCGCATCTCAACGACGGTGGCGCCGCAGGCCCTCATGATGCTGAACAGCGAACTCGTGCTGCAGGCCAGCGATCATCTGGCAAGCCGACTCACGCGAGAGGTTGCAACGGATGACGCGCTGCGAATCGCGCGGTTGTTCCAGTTGGCCTATGGACGTGACCCCACGGAGTCCGAATTGGACGAGCAACACGGGTTCCTGCGATCGGCCGAGCAGGCGTTCGCGTCGGCCGCCGATGCCGCTGCCCGTCGCCAGTCCGCGTGGAGCACGCTGTGCCAGGTGATTCTGGCGGCGAACGAATTCATCTACGTCAATTGACGGCCCGAACCGGTTCGACGTAGCTGCCAACGGGGTGTTTCCATGCTTCCTGTCCCCTGCTCTCGACGCCAGTTGTTGAAACGCTCCGCGGCTGGATTTGGTTCGCTGGCGCTGGCGTCGCTCCTGGCCGACGAAACCCGCGGCGCGACGTCGGACGTCGATCCCTTGGCGGTCAAGCAGCCCCATTTTCCGGCACGGGCCAAGCGGATCATCTTCCTGTTCATGACGGGGGGGCCGTCCCAGGTCGACACCTTCGATCCCAAGCCTCTGCTCGATCGCGATGACGGCAAGCCGCTGCCGTTCGCGAAACCGCGAGTCCAGTTTGCGCCCACGGGGAATCTGTTGAAGTCCCCCTGGAAGTTCCAGCAGTACGGGGAAAGCGGCATTCCCGTCAGCGAACTCTTCCCGCACATGGCCACGCGGGTCGACGACTTGTGCATGCTGCACTCGGTTCATGGCACCAACCCGGCCCACGGCGGTGCGCTGCTGAAGCTGCACACCGGCAGCGAGAACTTCGTCCGGCCGAGCTACGGATCCTGGCTCACTTACGGACTCGGCACCGACAACGCCAATCTCCCGGCATTCATCACCATCTGTCCCACGCTGGCTCATGGAGGAGTCAATAACTGGAGCTCGGCGTTCCTCCCTGCCGTCTACCAGGGAACCCCCATCGGCAACGCCAGCATTCCGTCCGATAAGGCGCAGGTGAAGTTCATCACCAATCCCAAGCTCCCGCGGCATGTGCAGGAACTGCAACTGCGGCAACTGCAGGCCCTCAACCGCTCCCATCTTGCGACGGCGGGACCGGAGGCCTCGCTGGAGGCCCGGATCAATTCGTTCGAACTCGCCTTCCGCATGCAGACGGAACTTCCGCGCGTGGAAGATCTTTCGCAGGAATCGGCGGCGACGCAGGCGTTGTACGGACTGGACGACCCGGTGACGGCGAACTTCGGCCGCATGTGTCTGATGGCCCGCAGATTCGCCGAGGCGGGGGTCCGCTGCATTCAGGTGACCCATAGCGACAGCCATGTCCAATGGGATCAGCACAGCGAATTGAGGAAAGGTCACGAAAAGAACGCCCGCGAAGTCGACAAGCCAATCGCGGGGCTGCTGCAGGACCTCAAGGCCCGCGGATTACTGGAAGATACGCTCGTCTGGTGGGGCGGCGAATTCGGCCGCACCCCGACCGCGCAAGGCAACGACGGACGGGATCACAACCCGGAAGGTTTCACCATGTGGCTGGCCGGCGGCGGGGTCAAACCCGGCATCCGCTACGGCGCCACCGACGACTATGGTTACTACGCCGAGCGCGACAAAGTCCACATGCACGACCTGCACGCCACCATCCTGCATCTGATGGGTCTCGACCACGAGCGGCTCACCTACCGCTACGCCGGCCGCGATTTCCGACTGACGGACGTCGAAGGCCACGTGGTGCACGACGTCATCGCCTAGTCGCAGGCACAGCCGAGTTCAGCGAACTCCCCAGTTGAACCAGGACTCGCTCCTTTCAGCGAACTTTCCCCAGCGTTACGATGTCGGTCTTCCGTGCCTCCGGCCGTCCCGAGACCGAAAACCGACTCCCGATGACTCATTTTCCGTCGTACGCCGCCTTTTGTGAGCTGGCCCAGGGACACGATCTCGTCCCCGTCTATCGCCAGCTCGTCAGCGACACCCTCACCCCCGTGAGCGCCTATTGCCGACTGCCCGCCGGGACCGATTCATTCCTCTTCGAAAGTGTGGTCGGGGGGGAACGCATCGGCCGCTACAGCTTCCTCGGGGCCGACCCGTACCTCTGGCTGGAGGCTTACAGCAGGCACGTCTGCCGGCGTGACGCTTCCGGTTCCACGGAATGGGACTGCCCCGATCCCCTGGGGGAACTCGAACGCCTCGTCGCCCAGCATCGCGCCCCGCATATTCCCGGTCTCCCACGCTTCTGCGGCGGCGCGGTCGGCTACGCCGGTTACGACACCGTCCGCTATGTCGAGGACTTGCCGAATGCCCCGGAAGACGACCGCCATCTTCCCGACATGGCGTTCGCGTTCTACGACCGAATGGTGATCTTCGACCACCTCCGCAAGACGATCCTGGTCGTGGCCCATGCCGACGTCCGTCAGGGAAATCTGCAACAAGCCTACGACCAGGCCCGTCGGCGGGTCGACGAGCTTTGCACCGCTCTGGCGCAACCGGCCGACCATCTCACCCTGGCCGACATCGACCTGAGCGCCGAACCAACGCATCCCTTCACGTCGAACATGACGCGGGCCGACTACGAAGGGGCGGTCGAGAAAGGGAAGGAATACATCAAAGCGGGGGACATCTTCCAGGTCGTTCTCAGCCAGCGCCTGGCCGTCCCCACGAAGGCGTCGCCGGTCGACATCTACCGTGCTCTCCGCGTGGTGAACCCCAGTCCGTTCATGTTCTTGCTGCGGACGCCGACGGTCTCGTTAGTCGGCTCCTCTCCCGAAATTATGGTCCGCGTGGAAGACGGGAAAGTGACGATTCGCCCCCTCGCGGGCACTCGCCGCCGGGGTCTGACGGAAGCCCACGATCTGGCTCTCGAGCAGGAACTGCTCGCCGACGAAAAGGAACTGGCCGAGCACGTGATGCTGGTCGACCTGGCCCGCAACGACGTCGGCCGGGTTGCCGAATACGGCTCGGTCGAACTCACGGACGTGATGAAGGTCGAGCGCTACAGCCACGTGATGCACATCACTTCGAACGTCACCGGGCAACTCGTCGCCGGCAAATCGGCCCTCGATGCTCTCCGCTCGGGCCTCCCCGCGGGGACCGTCTCCGGGGCCCCCAAAGTGCGGGCGATGGAGATCATCGACGAACTCGAACCCCACCGCCGCGGGCCCTACGGCGGTGCCGTAGGGTATCTCGACTTCACCGGCAACATGGACACCTGCATCGCCCTGCGGACCATCGTGGTCCAGAACGGCACCGCCTACATCCAGGCGGGAGCGGGGATCGTCGCCGACAGCGTTCCCGCAAGCGAGTATGAAGAGACGCTGAACAAGGCCCGCGGGCTGCTCAAGGCGATGGAGGTGGCGGAGGGGCAGTTGGTGGGGTCGCTCTGAGGTGTTGTGCTGGAATGGAATATTCCTGCCGAGTTCGCGTTGTTTGCGTCGCAGCTGAAACCGCTGTGCCGAAGGGGACTGAGAGTTGGCTTCGATGATCCCGTCGGCTTGAGTAGAAATGTTAGCCGTTGTGAGCGGTCTGGAATCAGGAGCGCGAGATTTTCGCGAAATTGCCAGAGAATCGTCGCTTCAGTTGTCGTCAAGAGTTCATGGGACGGTGGAGTCCGTCGAGCCCGACTTCCGTGTGTCAAGGTCGCACCGAGACCAACGGACATGCAATGTGGTGGGGAGATCTGTGACATGCCCCTGCGAGACCATTTTCAACCGCCGCTGAGCCAGATTCACTCGTGGGACGAAGTCCACGGCCAATGGCCGGCGACCATCGTTCAGCAGCTAGTACGCACCCTACCGCAGCGATACTCGGCGGCGCCGCGGATCCATCTTGGGTCGCAAGTGGAGATCGACGTCGCCACCTTCGAATCCGATCCCCTGCGGGAAACCAGCGGCCCCTCGCAGCCAGACGGGGGAGTCGCGACCGCGGTGTGGGCGCCGGCGAAGCCGACGTTGATTCTGGAAACCGAACTCGCGGACGTCGATGAATACGAAGTCCGCGTCTATGACGGTCGGCGAAATCGCCGGCTCGTCGCCGCAATCGAGCTCATCAGTCCCGGCAACAAAGACCGTCCCGAACATCGCAGCCAGTTTGTTGCCAAATGTGCGGCTCTTCTGCGACAGGGAGTGTCGATCGTGTTGGTCGACGTCGTCACCGCGCGTCATGTCAATTTGTATGCCGATCTGTTGGAACTGATCGGCGAGCGGGATCCGTCGTTTGGTGAACAACCTCCGGCGACGTATGCAGTGGCCTGCCGTTGGCATTACCGCGGGGCCAAGCCCTCGCTGGAGGCCTGGAATCATCCCCTGGAGATCGGCTCAGTGCTGCCGCTACTCCCTTTGTGGTTGACCGAAGACGATGCAATCCCTCTCGACCTGGAGGCGAGCTACGAACAGACCTGCCGGGATTTGCGGATTGCCTGATGAAGTCTGGAGTCGAAGACCACTCGGCCGTTGCGTTAACCGTCGCTCGCCAGGTTACTTTGCATCCGGCGACCTTCCCTCCGGATGCACCCATTCGGTGCTGCCGTCGGACCAGTTTTCTTTCTTCCAGATCGGCACGATCTGTTTGAACTCGTCGATCAGGAATCGTCCGGCTTCGAACGCGTCGGCGCGGTGTGGGGTGCTCAGCGCGATGGAGATGCTGATGTCGCCCAATTCCAGGCGGCCGAGACGGTGGATGATCTCCACCTGCAGCACCGGCCAGCGGCGGCGCGCTTCGTCCTCAAGCTCCTGCATCTTGCGCAGGGCCATTTCCGGGTAAGCGTCGTAGTCCAGCGCGACCGTCTGTCGATCACCTGTCATTTCTCTCACCGTGCCAAGAAACAGAACGACCGCTCCGGCGGCATGCGTGCGGACGGATTCCGTCGAAGCGGTGTAGTCGATGGGTTCGTGAGTCAGGCGGATCATGGCGGGTCTCTGCGTCAGCTCAGTCTTGAGATGAGACGTGTCGACGGTCGGTGCGAACGTGACGCCGGCGGCATGCCAATGCATCAACCGCCGCTCACGGGCGGGAAGAACGCGACTTCGGCGCCGTGATTCAACGGCACCGCATCGTCCGCGTAGTCGGCATTCACGGCGGCGAGCAGCCGCGGCCCCAGCGACTCGAGAGCGGGGCAACGCTCCAGCAGCGCCGCGCGGAGATCCCCGATCGTCGACGCTGGGGGAAGCCGAAAATCGATCCGGTCGCATCCGGCGAGATCCTTCGCTTTCGCAAACAGGCGGACGGTGATCGTCAGCGGGTCTCCGTCAAGGCCAGCAGCCGAGCGCGCAGCTCCGGCATCAGGCCGTAGGCGGCTGCCAGGAGTTTCAGGGGGTGCACTGTCGGTTTCTCGACCGACTGTTCCATCTGCAGGCGACAACTGCTGCACTCCGTCAGACCGAGGATCACGTCGGGACGCTCCATGTGGGTCATGAGTTCGCGGCCGATCCGCAACGACGCGGCGAAGTTCCGTGCTTCCATGCCGAACATCCCCGCCATGCCCGAACACCCCGCTTCAAGTCTAGGCGTGGTGAGGGCGGGAATCAAACGGCACAAATCGACCAGCGGCGTCTGCGTCCCCAGGGCGCGGAGGTGACAGGGAACATGGTAGGCGGCGCGCAACGGAAGAGGCGCGAACTTCACATCCAACTTGCCGGCGGAGTGCAGGCGCTGCAGATAGCCCCCGACCTCGAACGTGTGATCGGCGACCAACTGGGCGTCGGGTGTACCCAGGAGCAACGGATAGTCGTCTTTCAGGCACACGGCGGCGGTCGGCTCACTGCACAGAATCGCAACCCCTTCGCGGGCGAACTCCACCAGAATCTTGACGTTGTGCTCGGCAATGGCTCTGGCCCATTCGGCGTCCCCCGCGGAGATCAACTCCATCCCGCAGCGCAATTGTCGCGGAGGAATATGAACGTGCAGTCCCTGCTTCTCGAGGACCTGCACGCAGGCCCAGGCGAGTTCCGTATCGTGATGATTGGCGAAGTAGTCGACGAAATAGACCACGGTCCGCTGGTCGAGCATCGGCGGCGGCGCGGTTCGCCGCGACCCCGCGGTGCTGAGGAACGAACGCCCGGCGATCGCCGGGAGCTTGCGTTCGCGGGCGACGCCGAACATGCGTTCGATGGCCCAGCGAACGGTCCGACGCTGCAACAGCGGGTTGATGATCGAAGACGCCTGGTTGAGCCATTCGCCCCAGTCCATCGCGCGGGTCAGAAACCACACGCCCCGCGGCAACCCGTTCTGAGCCACGTACTGAGCCTTGATCTCCTGCACGAGATGGGGGATGTCGACGCTGGACGGGCATTCGAACCGGCACTGGCGGCAATTGAAGCAGAGATCCGCCACGCGTTTGAATTCCGGCGACGCAAGGAGATGTTCGGGGAGTTCCCCGGTCAGGGTCTGCCGGACGAGGTTGGCCTTGGCGCGCGGACTGGCAGCCTCGTCGGCGTCAATCCGAAAGATCGGGCACATCCGCACTCCCGGTTCCTGCGTGCGACACCCCCCGCAGCCATTGCACGCGTTGGCCGCGTCGAGCAGGCGTTCCGCCGGCCAACTGAGCTGTAAGTCGTGAATTGCAGGATCGGGTGGGCCGCTGCTGCGGAGATCGCGCGTGAGCAGATCGTGTTCGTCGCTGATGACCTTACCGGGATTGAGGAGGTTTTGCGGGTCGAAGATCTCCTTGATTTCACGGAAGAGCGGATACAGCGATCCGGCTTGCCGTTCGAGAAACTCGGTACGAACCAGCCCCAGACCGTGTTCGCCGGAGACCGTCCCCCCGAGGTGCCAGGCCGCCTGGTAGAGGTCATCAGCGAGGGCGTGCAGTTGTCCGCTGTCGGCCTGCGTCGGAAACGGCAGGAACGGACGCAGGTGGAGTTGGCCGGTGGGGGCATGGGCGTACAGGCTGGAAACCACGTTATGACGCTGCAGTATCTTTTGAGCGCGGAAGATGTACTCTTCCAGATACTCGGGCGGAACCGCGATGTCTTCCACGAACGGCAGGGGCCGTTCGCGGCCCTGCAGGCGATGCAGCATCGGCACCACCTGCTGAGGCAGCGACCACAAGAAATCGGCTCCGGCCGGCGTCGTGGCCTCGCATTGCACCATGCAACTGGGGACGAACCCGCGAATCAGCCGCTGATATCGATCCAGCCGATTCAAAACTTCCTGGGCCGACCAGCCCGACCATTCGAGAATCAACGCCGCCTCCGCGGTCACCGGTATCAGCCGGGCGAATTCGGTCGACGCTTCGCGGGCAAGACTCAGCAGCCGCCGATCGAGCAGATCACAGGCGGCGGGATCTTCATCGACGAGACGGGTCACCGCGCGCGCCGCGGTTTCCAGCGTGTCGAACAGGATCAACATCGCGCCGCGGTGTTCGGGCAGCGGCAACGTGTGGAGCGTCGCTTCGGTGAAGAGTCCCAGCGTCCCCTCCGACCCGATCATCAAACGCCGCAGGTCGATGTGCTGATCCCGCAGCGCGCCGTAGACGTAGTACCCGCCGCCGCGACGTTTCAGCCCATTGGATCCGACGCGGCTGATCTCTTCCGCATGCCGCTGCAGTGCAGCGCCGAGACGACTCAGGCACTGCTCCCGCCGAGTCGGCGGCGCGGCGGATGCGTCGACGAATCCCCGGTCGGGACAGGCTTCCAGACCAACGCTCCAGACGTCTCCGCCGGAGGTGATCATCTCCAGACAGCGGACATGGTCGCGCGTGGAACCGACGGAGACGGCGTGTGAGCCGGCGGCATCAACAGCCAGCATGCTGCCGATCGTCGTGACGGCGGCGTTCGCGGGGTCCGGCGGGAAGTAGCGGCCGAGGGGACGCAATTGACGATTGAGGTCGCCGAGGACCACCCCCGGCTGCACGCGGACCGTATCGTCATCGACGATCTCTACACGGCGCATGTGGCGGGAAAAATCGACCACGATCCCGCGACCGAGAGCCCCGCCGGTAACGCTCGACCCGCTTCCCCGGGGGACCAGCGGCAAGTGGTTCTCGAGCGCGTAGTTCACCAGCGCGATCACGTCGTTGCGAGATTTCGGGCAGGCGACCGCGAGGGACGGCACCTGGTAGAGGCTTCCGTCGGATCCGTACAGCGAGCGCTGCACGGCGTCGATCGACAACTCACCCGAGAACGAGTCCGAAAGATCCTCGACGATGCGCGACAGGCGAGCGTCCACAGTCAAGGTCCGGCCAAGCCTCTCAGGGCGGGGTAAGTTTCGAGCCCGGCAAGGGGATGAGTCGTCCGCAGTCTCCGCGGGTTGGTTCAGGTCGTGGTGGGAGACTCCTGCGGGCTCGACGACTTCAACCGAGCGGTTTCCTGACGATAGCGTTCGTTTAACTCCAAGTCGAACTTGCGGTGCAGTTCGGTGGCCCCGGTCCCGCGATAGTGGGCGTGGCAGCGATAGCAAACGAGTCGATCTCTCATCAGGGCGAACAGAACCATGTCCACCAGCGCAAAGCCCATCAAGATCCCCAGCGCCAGGACGGGGCGCATGTAGGCGACGGCGAATGTGCTGAGAAGAATGCCCGCCCCCACCATCGCGAGACCGACCTGCGGCGGAAAGTCCTTCTGCCGCCAAAGGTCTTCGCAGCCGCAGACCAGACACTTTGCGGGAACATCGCCCTGGATCGTCGCCGGTTCAACGGCGCGGAGCCAGCCGCAATGTCGACAGGCAAGGGTCTCCGTCGACGCCGCCGCTTCGGCGACATCAGACTTCAGACATCGCGGACAGTCGAACGTCACAAGCACGGAAAGAGTCTCAAGAAACGAGGGGTTCGCCGCCAGCGCGGTCTGGGGGGAGCACGAAGCCAATCGGGCGCCGGAGCAGGTCGATCAGAACGGGCGGTGCAGTTCGCTGCTCAGGAGCGCCGCCGACAATTCACCAATAAAGGTGAGGATGACGGCGGCGAACAGGACTCCCGTGGCGGCCTGCGTGTTCCGATAGCGTAGAATCCGCAGCGTCATTCCGCAAAGGACCAGCGGGACGAGGATTCCCGCCAGCCAGCGCAACGCGAACCAGGTCCAGAGCAGCGATCCCTGCAATGCTTCGCCGCCGAAGTGCCACGCCAGTCCTGAGACGGCCAGACGTACGACAAGCGCCGCTCCCAGAACGCGCGTCAGTTTCACCAGCGGGTCGATCGACATTCCCGGGGCGGTGAGATACCAGTGACCGAGCAGCATTCCGGTCACCGTTCCCCCAAGGACCCCGGCGGTCGCCCCGGCGGACAGCAGCCCCAGCCAATTGGGCTGGAGCGTTCCACGGACTGCGAAATCAAGGGCCAGGTTCGACAGCCCCCAGAGGATGAAGGCGCAGACGCCTCCGGGTTTGCGGCGTTCCAGAGTCCACAGGACGGAACCGGCGAATGCGGTCATCCCCATCAGGGCGCCCAGCCATGTCTCGGGTCGAATCGACGACGCATCGGTCGGCGTCGCGGGGCCCAACTGCCCGGCAGTGAGCGCGACCAGAACGCTCAACGCCAGCACGAGCAGCATCTGTATGCGAAAGAATCCCGAGGTCACCTGCCGCCGCGGCATAAGGACCCACATCAGGCTGATGCCCGCGATCAGTTGCAGCGTGAATTGGGCGAGCATGCTGTGCTTCCATACGCAGAGAGCAACGAAGTCCGGGGAACGCAATTCCCGGGCTTCCGAGCGTGATGGTCACCCAATCCGCGCCTGCCCGACCCAGGGACGCAACGGCTCGGGAATGACAATGCTGCCGTCCGCCTGTTGGCCGTTCTCCAGGACCGCGATGAGCGCCCGGGTGACGGCCACCGCGGTGCCGTTGAGTGTGTGCACAAATTGCGTCCCCTTCTTGTCGGGAGACTTGCAACGGGTGCCCAAGCGCCGCGCCTGGAAATCGGTGCAATTCGACGCCGAAGTCACTTCGCCCCACTCGTTGCGACCCGGCATCCAGGCTTCGAGGTCGTACTTGCGATAGGCCGGTCCGCCGAGGTCGCCAGTGCAGATGTCGAGGACGCGGTAGGGGATCCCCAGCCCCTGAAAGATCTCTTCTTCGATGGCGACGATTTCCTGATGGACGGCGTCGGACAGCGCGACATCGGGGGCGGTGAACGCAAACAACTCCACCTTCGTGAACTGGTGGACGCGATAGATCCCGCGGGTCGCTTTGCCGTGGGCGCCGGCCTCGGTGCGGAAGCAATGCGAGATCCCCGCCAGACGCATCGGCAGATCAGAGATGTTGACGATCTGGTCCTTCAGCGTGCCGCCGAGTGTGATCTCCGCCGTCGCCACCAGACACAGGTCGCTGTTGGCGATCGAATAGATCTGCGTCTCGTTACCGCGCGGTTGATACCCCGTTCCTTCCAGAACGTCCATCCGTGCCAGGTCCGGCGTGCTGTGCAGCGTGAAACCATGTTTGCGGACGATCTGCACGGCGTACTGAATGAGCGCCAGTTCCAGCAGGACGGCCTCATTCTTCAGAAAGTAGAATCCGTGCCCCGCCACCCGTGCGCCGGCTTCCAAATCGAACAGTTGATGTTTCTCACACAGCGCCACGTGATCCAGGGGCGGGAAATCGAACTGGCGCGGTTCACCCCAGGTGCGGACCGTTTTGCTCTCGCTCTCCAGGCGTCCCACCGGGGCGTCAGGATGCGTCATGTTGGGGATCGCCGACTGAATCTCGCGCAGCGCGGCTTCGATCTCCTTCTGGCGCTCTTCCAGCGTGCTGACCGTTTCCCGCAATTGGCGCCCCTGCTCCACCAGGGCGGGCTTCGTCGCCGCATCGGCTTTGGGAATCTGCGACGAGACGTCCTTGGACGCATGCCTTGCCGCGTCGGTCTCGGCGATCAGGGCATTGCGCTGATCGCGAAGTTTCCTGAGCTGGTCGAGATCCACCGTGACTCCGCGATTCGTGCAATTCGCGGCGACGGCGTCGATGTTGTCGTAGATGTATTGCAGGTCAAGCATGGTCACTCGAATGTCGGATGCTGTGGAAGATTTTCTGCAGCCGCGCGATCCGCGGCGGCAGTTCACATCGCGGCGATTTCCCGCCACAACGCTGCGCTGCTGGCGATGCCGCGGTGGAAGTCTTCAACGGCAAAGTGTTCGTCCGGGCTATGCAGGTTGTCGGTGTTCTGCCCCCAGCCGAGCAGGAGTGTATCGACTCCCAACACCTGCCGGAAGTTCGATACCACGGGGATCGATCCCCCCTCGCGGATCAGCACCGGCTCGGCGCCGAATCCTGAGTGAATCGCCCGTCTGGCGGCCGCGATGTAAGGACTTGTGGGATCGAACACAAACGGCGGGCAACCATGAAAGTCGGTAAAGGTCAGACTCACGCCCGCCGGGCAACGCTCGTGCAGGAACGCTTCCAGGGCCCGCATCATCGCGACCGGATCCTGGTGCGGCACCAGGCGGCACGTGATCTTCGCCGTCGCTTTCGAGGGGACGATCGTTTTCGGCCCCACGCCGGTGTACCCGCCGTAGATGCCGTTCACGTCGAAGGTCGGTCGGGCCCAGCGGCGTTCCAGCGTGGTGAACCCCGTTTCCCCCTGCGGCGCCGAGGCCCCAAGCTCTTGCAAATACGCCGCTTCATCAAACGGCAGGGCCGCAAACTGCCGCCGTTCTCCTGCGGTGAGGGGCAAGACGGCGTCGTAGAATCCGGGAATCTGCACGCGACCGGTGTCGTCGTGCAACTGGGCGATCAGTCGGCAGAGCATGTTCACGGGATTCGCGACCGATCCGCCGAAGACCCCGCTGTGCAGATCCTTCCTGGGACCCGTCAGAGTGATCTCACAGGCGATGATTCCCCGCAGGCCGTAAGTGATTGCCGGAATACCCGGCCCATATTGTGATGTATCGCTGACGACCGCCACATCGCACTGCAGTTGGGATTTGCGTTCCTCCAGGAAACGGTCGAGATTCGCCCCGCCGACTTCCTCTTCTCCTTCAATCACGAACTTCACGTTCACGGGCAGCTCGCCGGTGCTCTTGAGCCAGGCTTCGACTCCCTTGACGTGAGTGAAGAATTGACCTTTGTCGTCAGTGGCGCCGCGGGCGTAGATCTTGCCGTCGCGGATGGTCGGTTCGAAGGGGGGGGTGGTCCACAGATCGAGCGGATCCGGAGGCTGTACGTCGTAATGGCCGTAGACCAGGACCGTCGGCGCGCCGGGTTTCCTCAGCCATTCCGCGTAAACGATGGGATGCCCCGCCGTCGGCACGATCTCCGCGGTCATCCCGAGATCGGCAAACTGGCGCTGGAGGAACTCGGCAGCCTGGTGCATCGCCGGCAGGAAGGCCGGATCGGCGCTGACGGACGGAATCCGCAGCAACGACTTCAGTTCTTCCAGGAACCGGTCTCGATGCGCTGAAAGATACTCGTGAACCGCCGCCAACATCCGCCGGGCCTCAATGCTGAAATCTAGAGAAGGAATCCTCAGATTCAGATTCTAGCCGCGACCGGCGGCGGCCTGCGAGCATCGGCGTCGCGGGCCGACGCTACGGCAACCGTTCCAGCGTTTCGCGGATCAGGGGCGCCTGCAGCACAATCGAGACGCCGAGCGGCGTATGAACGGTCCGCTCCTCAAACGGCAGCGTCGCTCTGTCCGTTTGACGCTGCATCCCCAACACCAGACCACAGACCAGCGGCCCGCTGTCGGTGAGCAACACCACCGGCGCGCCGCTGTCGCCGCCGAAGGCGGTGATGTCCATCAGCAGCGTCGGCGCGAAACGGATGGGGCGCAGCGGATAACTGGCGATGGTTCCTCGTCGGAGCAGCGGCCAACCCGCGGCGTTTGCTTCCAACGTCGCCGGGAAACAGGGCACCCAGGCCTCATGACCTACAACCACGCCGGCGCCGTTCCCCTCGTCCGCGGCAAGTTGGTCGAACTGAAAGGTTTCCCGGTCGAGTCCCTCCGGCAGCGTGACGACCATCGCTGCTACGTCGTGATCCGGGTGCCTGGTCCACAGCGCCTGTCCGTCCTTGCGAATGACGAGCGGAACCTCGCGCCGTTGGAATTCTCCGGAATCCCTGCGTTCACGCATCACCAACCGGCACTCAGCCTCCGGGATGCTCTCCCAGACGTGCGCCGCCGTCACCACGACGGTGCGCGTCGGCTGATCGGGAGATTTCCCGGTCTGCGTGACGAAGAAAGCCGTCCCGGAATGGCCGTTCTGATACACCCGACAGGCGGACGCCAAAATTGTCGTCAGCCGCTCGTCGGCTCGGGCCTCATCCAACGGCAGCGCCGCCAGAATCACCAGCGGCAATACGAATAAACGATGCCAACGGTTCACGGTGCTTCAACTCGTCAGGGATTCGGGCGCGAAGAAGGTCGACGCAGACAGCGCGTCCGGCCGTCGATGGTTAGCAGAGTGCATCCCGGGACAACGCTCGGCCCGAAGTCTGCAGGAATTTCGGAGCCTGAATCGCCCCTCCAGGGGATGCGTCCCGCTGGGACGACATCCACCGCAACACATCGCGACGCTGAATCATTCCCAGCAACCGCTCATCGCGAATCACCGGCACGCACGACAGGCTCCGTTCCCGGAACAGTTTGGCCGCCTCGCCGAGGGGGTGATCGGGAGCGAAGGTCATCGGACGACGCTGCATCAGCTGCTCGGCACAAAGGTCGTCCAGCGACCCTGTGAGGTCCGCTTTGAGCATTTCGCAATCGGTCACGATGCCCAGAAACCGGCCGTCGCCATCGACCACAAAGAGCTCTGCGGCTTCTGCAGCGACCAGCGTCTCCAACGCCGTCAAAGCCGGGCAATCGGGACGAATCGTCAAACTCGTCCAAGTCATCACGTCGCAAACGGTGGTGGCGTTCATCGGGGGTGATCTCACGGGGGCTGTGAGGGTGACGGAGACGCACGCAACCATACGTTGCGTTTTCGCCACATGTGCCGAAAAGTCGACGCACCCCGAGGATTTTTCCCCGCGCCCGCAGGAGTATCGTCCCGCTACTTGATGGGAATCACACTCCACAGCCAATGGCCGTGGTGACCCGGATTCAACGCCCCCTCGTGCCGAAAGACGACCTCGGCGCCGGCTCGTGAATACAGAGAAACTGGGGTCATCTCGATGAATCTCTACCCTCCGACGACCGCCGCCTCGTTCGTCGTCGCGTTTCCCAGGAAGCGGCGGCGGAGTGGAATTCGGACGACTTCAGAGACATGGACGTCAACTCACGTCGTCGCCGCAAACCGGCGCACCAACTCCCGCGCACTTCGCAGTCCATCAACGGCAGCGCTGACGATCCCTCCCGCGTACCCCGCCCCTTCGCCGACGGGATACAATCCAGGAAGAGTCGGGCATTCCCGGGTGACGGCATCGCGATCAATCCGCACCGGAGAGCTGCCGCGCATTTCCGGGCCGACGAGGATCGCATGCTTGAGGAAGTCGCCGCGGAGCTTGCGGTCGAGAATCGGCAGGGCCTGACGGATCGCCGCGATCACGCTCGGCGGCAGGACTTCATCCAGCGCCAGCGGGGCCAGCCCCCGCGGATAGGAGCAGTGATAGCGGGCGTCCTTCGGCGGCGTCCGGTTCAACAGAAACTCGCGGGCCGACTGGATCGGGGAGTAGTAGTTGGATCCCGCCGCAACATACGCGGCGGTTTCGTAACGACGCTGCAGGTACATGCCGGCGAGCGGATGATCGCCGCCGAATTCCGACGGTTCCAGCGTGACCATCAGACCGCTGTTGGCGTAAGGGGTGTCGTGCCGGGAGTTGCTCATGCCGTTGGTGCAGAAGCGCTCCGGTTCCGAGATGCTGGGCATGATCACCCCGCCGGCGCACATGCAGAACGTGTAGACGTCTTTCGAACTGCGGGCGTGCAGCGAGTAGTCGGCGGCGCCCAGCAATTGCTCATACTCGGGTTTGCCGTACTTGTGCTGGTTGATCTGCACCTGCGGCTGTTCAATCCGCAGCCCGAGTTGAAACGCCTTAGGGAGAATGGGAACGCCCAGTTGATGCAGCATCTCGATCGTGTCGCGGGCGCTATGACCCACACCGAGAATCACCTGTGACGCGGCAATCGGACCGGAACTGGTCGAGACGCCCACCACGCGCCCATCGCGGACGTCCAGCTGCTCGACCTGACAACCGAACCGATACTCCCCGCCGAGGGCTTCGATCTTGCGGCGGAAGTTGCGGCAGATCATCGGCAAGCGGTTGCTGCCGAGATGGGGGCGGTTCTCATAGACGATCGACGCCCGGCCGCCGCATTCGACAAAACGCTCGAGCACCCAGTCGACATCCGGCCCCTCCAGGCGACAGGTGAGCTTGCCGTCGCTGAAACACCCGGCTCCCCCTTCACCGAAGAGGTAGTTGTTCTCGCGATCGAACGCGCCGCCGCGATCAAATGACCGACATTCCGGCACGCGCTCCTTCACCGGGCGACCGCGTTCGAGGATCAGCGGACGATAGCCTTTGCTCGCAAGGTAGTACCCGGCGAGCAGTCCGGCAGGACCTGATCCGACGATCACGGGTCGCGATTCCAGCGGCCTCGGTCCGGGCGGGGGATCATCGAATGCGGGAGCATGGAAGACCTGAACGTCATCCCGCAGGCGTTCCTGCACCCGCGGCGAACACGTGACCTCTTCCGATAGCTCCACCACCGTCGTGTACACAAACTGCAGATCCCGGGGCGAGCGGGCATCCAGGCTCTTCTTCAAGATCCGCCAGCGCTGAACGTCCGTCGCTTCGACTCCCAACCGCCGCGCCATCAACCGCGGCAACTCGGCTTCGAGAGCCTCAACGGGAAGACGCAGATTGGCGATACGGAGCGACATGACGGGGAGGGCGTTTCGGTTCAGAGGAGGATGTAGGCGGGGAAATCATAAATTCGAAGCTCGAAATCCGAAAGAAGCCCTCAACGGTAAAACCCAAATCTCGAACAGGAATCCAATCACACGCTCCAGTGTCTTATCGGCAGCGTCGAGTCGGAGCGTCCGTCTCGAAGGAGCATCTCGGATTCGTTTCGAGCTGATCGCTTCTTTCGGATTTCGAGCTCAGAGTTTGATGGTTCTCCTCCCTCAAGCCTCCTCCGGCCTGGTCTGAGATTCAAGTCGCTCCGATGCCGCTTCGGGCGGTCGGAGGCCAAGTTGTTCCAGGCGGCGGTACAAACGGGCGCGCGGGATCTGCAACAATTCGGCGGCCTGGGTCATGTTGCCTGCCGTCGCAGCCAACGCGCGCTCCAGTTCTTCCCGCTCCACCTGCTCCAGCAGGGCGTCGAGTGGGCGAATGCGGCGACGGCTGGGACCGAGGCTTTGGGCGTCGATGCCCGCCCGAAAGCGAAACGGCAGATGTTCCGATCGGATGGTCCCCTCGGCGCAAGCCTCGGCCGCCTCCTCCATCACCTTCCGGAGTTCATCGAGGTTCCCCGGCCAGCGATAACGGCGCAGTTGAGTCGCCACGTCGCCATCGAAGCCCGCCACCTGCCGCTCGCGGCCGCGGTTCCGGTCTTCAAGGAAAAACTGTGCGAGCAGCTCGATGTCATCGCCCCGCTCGCGAAGCGGCGGAAGTTCGATCACCAGCGGCGAAAGTCGTTGCCAGAGTTCCGCAGAGAACTTGTCCGCGGCAATCGCGGCCTCCAGCCGCGTCTCGGACGACGCCATCACTCGGACCGCCGGCTCGGAGGGACTGGCCTTCAGGACTTCCAGGAGTCGCTCCTGCACATCTCCCGCGACGTCGCCCACGTGCGCCAGGCAGAGTGATCCCGGCTGCAACTCCGGCTCGCCGCCGCGACGGGTCGAGTCGTCGCCGAGATGCCGCAAGACCCGTTTCAACTCCGTACCGGGCGTCAGACGACCCTCCAGCGGGACAAAGACTCGGCGACCGAAAGAACTGCCGAAATGGATCGTCCGCGCGACGTGATCTTTTCCCGTTCCCGGCTCACCCAAGATCATCACCGGGGTCGACGACTGCCGGGCAAGGCGGACTTGCTCAATGACGCGCAGCATCGCGGGACACCGGCCAATGAGCGACTTTTCTCCGAAACGGCGTCGCAGATCGATCCGCAAACCAGCCAGTTCGCGATGCCAGGTCTGCGCGACGCTGGGAGCCGCGTTGGAAGTCGCTGCATCCACCGGCGCACCGACGATGCCCAGCACCACCTGAAGGGCCGCTTCCTGATTGAGGATCGGCCAGAATTGGACCACGCGCGAGATGGGTTCCTGAGCGCGCTGCGGCCACCAGACGTCCACCTGCTGAGCTGTTCCCTGCCAGACCTCTGCCGGGGGCATCAGCGCTGCCAGGAGGGCTTCCCGAGAATCAGAGTCGGCTGCTGTCGTCGCTTCGACCCGCTTGCCAAGGACGTCGCCGGCTTCCCAGCCGGTCAACGCTTCGCACCCGCGATTGAAGAGCGCCACGCGACGCTGCGCGTTGACGACAAACATCGGCGTCAGCGAATCGCGCAACCAGACCAGCGACCGCGCCGCAGCGGACCGACGCACAGGCACAAGGAGTCTCCCCGTTTCGGCGGTTTACGTTGAGTATTGGCGAGCCGGGAACGTCAGTGACCGGAGTCTTGGTTGGTCGACATCAGCGTTCGCAGACTCCGGTCACTGACGTTCCCGGCTCGCATCGTCAGCTCGCCGGCGCGGGAGCGACATCACGATTCTCCGCCGAGGCCTCCACATCGGCAATGCGCATCCCGGTAAGGCTGAAGAACCCCAGTCCGACCAGCGTCACCGGGATGTACTGCGACAGATGGAAATAGACCGAGGCCCCGAATACCGCCGCCTGATCCTGGACGAACAGGCTCAGGACCAGCATGAAACAGGCCTGAATCACGCCGAAGTATCCAGGCGATGACGGTACGGTTACGCCGAAGGCGGTAACGCCCAGAAGAATGCACGAGACCAGCGGGCTGACTTCAACGCCGAAGCTCCACAGGGAAATGTGCATTTGAAGACCGTTGATGGCCCATTGCGCAATCGACGACGCCATGATGCCCAACACGAGCGTGGGATTGTGCAGCGAACGGAGTCCGTCGGCCCCCGCTTCCAGCATCCCGCAGAGTTTCTTCCGCAGTCCCGCGGGGACGAACGGCAGTCGCGAGAGAACCGCTTCGACGAATCGGACGAACGGTTCCGTCCAGAAGAGATAGATGATCGCGGAGGCGACGAACACGCCGGCCAGGCCTGCCACCACAATCGCCGTATTGCGAACCCCGACGGGCATCCCCGGAACCAGCCACAAGCCGAGGCCGAGGAAACCGAGAATCGCCATGACGTCAAAGACGCGTTCCAGGACCGCGCTCGACAGGACGGCCGTCGCATTGACGCGATGCTGTCGCGCGAACAGAAACACGCGGACGAAATCGCCCAGGTGTGCGGGCAAAAGGTTGTTAAAGGCGAAGCCCACCATTGTCGGGGGCAGGCAGTCGCGAAGTGTGTGAAAATCGCCGATCGGTCGCAACAACAATCGCCACCGCCAGGCCTTAAGCAGATAAAACAGAATCACACCGAGCCAGAGTACGGGCAGGGTGGCGTAGTTCGCCTTGCTGAACGCGTTCTGAATCTGGGCCAGCGCGTCCTTGTCCTGGAGAATTCCCGAAACGGACCACCACAGGCAGGCCAGCGACACCGCGATTCCGACCCCTAATTGCACCCAGCGATTTCGATGCACGCCAGCCACTCTGCCTGCTCCATTCTTACGCGAGAAATACCGCGAAGGGGTAAACCTCAAATCCCAAGCACCAAATCCCAAAGAAATCCCAACTACCAAATCTCAAACGGGCGACGTCGGAAGTCTTGTTTGGGATTTGAGATTTGGTGCTTCCTTGAGATTTCGGATTTGAGAATTGAAATCGATTGCTTCAAGATCTCGGCTGCTCACGACGAACCGACCCCTAGGTTGTTGCCGTCGCACCCGCCAGTTCATGCACGGCGAGCCATTCTTCCCGCGTCATCGGCTGGATCGACAGTCGCATGCCTCGCTTAAGGACGAGCATTCCCGCGGTTTTGGCAGACAATTGCAACTGCTCGCGGGTCACCGGTTCCGGGAATTTCTGGATCAACTTCACGTCCACCATCACCCATCGCGGCAGTTCGCGCGAACTCTTGGGGTCATAATACTTGCTCGCCGGGTCAAACTGCGTGAAGTCAGGATAACCCGCTTTCACGACGCGCATCGTGCCGAAGATTCCCAGCGGCGCTTCTCGGCTGTGATAAAAGCAGACGAGGTCCCCCACCTGTACGTCGTCGCGCAAGAAATTGCGCGCCTGATAGTTGCGCACTCCGTCCCAGGGGGCCGTCTGCTGGGGAGACGCGGCGAGCGTGTCGATGCCGAACGCCGATGGCTCGGACTTGAACAACCAATATCGCGGTGACGCAACAGATGCTTTCTTGCGAGGCATCAGGGTACCAGTGTTGCTGAGCGGAGAGATGGAATGTCCGACGTCAGTGTACAGCCTTGGAATGCAACGAGGCCACTCGCACAAGTCGAGTGGCCTCGCTGAGATGTCTGACCGTGGCCGGCTCCGCTGTCAGCTTACGGGTTCTTGCCGGGCAGCTTGCCGTCGTTGATCAGGTCGCCGAAGGTCTTGCCGTCGGTGGCGCTCTTGCCGGCTTCCGCCTTCTTCAGCGCCTCCTTGATCTTGGCTTCGTCTTTCACGTTCGGCGCACCGAGAGCTTCGCCGAAGGCTTTGCCGTAGTCGTTGCGGTTCTTCTTGCTTTCGCCGTAATGGCAGACGCCGCACTTGACCTTCTCAGCTTCAGCCTTGGTCTTCTCGTACATGGGGATGAACCCCTTGTTGAGATAGTCCGGACGAGCTTCCGCCGTCCGGGTGGCCGAGACCAGCATCAGGCCGGCCAGCACCAGGCCACACACCATCCAAGTCGCACTCTTCCGCATTGAACCATTCCTTCCAACTAACGTGAGACCAATTTTTGACGGTGCGGCCCGCGAATCTCAAAAGCTGCCCCACCGGACGTCAGAACCAACTGACCAGCGGACGAACTTGCCAGGCCCGAAGTACGGTCGATCCCATCTGCAAGACACCGTCGACCACCCGACGCATTAGACGAGCCTGCGGCGACTGTGTCAACTCTTCCGAAACCCCGCCAATTCGTCGGAACCCCTTAACAGGACGCTCATATCTAACCGGCTGCATTTTTCCAGGGATTGACGATCGACCCCATGGGCGTCATTCTCATCAACCAAGCGTCCTCTTCGCCAAATTGCCTCGCCGACCGTTCCGGTTCCCCTAAAGTCACCGGGGAGACACTCTCAACCGCTGGGAAACACCGCTCATGTTTCGCCGCCGCATCTTCATGAAGCAACTGGCATTCCTGTTCCTCGGCACCCTGACGATTTCCGCTCGCGCTGTGGAACCGACTCGTCCGAATGTGCTGCTGATTCTGGGGGACGATCAAGCCTGGACCGATTTCGGATTCATGGGACACCCCACAATCCAGACCCCGCACTTCGACAAGTTTGCAAAAGAGAGTGCAACCTTTACACGAGGCTATGTCCCCACCAGCCTTTGCCGCCCCAGTCTGGTCACCTTTCTCACCGGGCGCTATCCACATGAGCACAGAATTTGCGGAAATGATCCAGCCCCCGGGATCGACCGCCGCGAGATGCTCAAACACATTCACCGGCTCCCCACGCTTCCCAAATGGCTCGGGGCGGAAGGCTACGTCAGCTTTCAAACCGGCAAGTGGTGGGAAGGCAATCCGCAGGAGGATGGCAAATTCACCGCTGGAATGTCTCATGGCGATCCGAAACGAGGGGGACGGCACGGAGACCTCGGTCTGAAGATCAGTCGGGAAGGGCATCAGCCGATCATCGACTTTCTTGACGCCCATCCGGGAAAGCCGTTCTTCCTCTGGCACGCTCCGTTCCTGCCTCACACCCCCCACACGCCGCCGGAACGGCTCTTCGCCAAGTATCGCGCCCCTGATCGCCCGATGACGGTGGCCCGCTACTACGCCATGTGTGAATGGTTTGACGAAACACTTGGCGATGTACTCGGTCTCCTCGACCAGCGCGGACTGCGGAACAACACCCTCGTCGTCTTCGCGACCGACAATGGCTGGATCCAAGACCCCAAAGGCAACAACTTCGCCCCCAAAAGCAAACGTTCCCCCTATGACGGGGGCTTGCGGACGCCGATCATCGTCCGCTGGCCTGACCGCGTGACGCCCGCGCTCTATGACACGCCGGTCAGCAGCGTCGACATCGTCCCCACCATTCTGGCCGCCTGCGGCATCACCCCCGTCGAACCCCTGCCCGGCCTGAACCTGCTGGCGATCGCCGATGCCAAAGGTCAATGCGACCGGCAATCGCTGTTCGGGGAAATCTTTGAACACGACGTCGCCGACATCGACGACCCGTCCCAGAGCCTGCTCTACCGCTGGACGCTCTCGGCAGGCCGCTGGAAGCTGATTCAACCCGCCGCGACCGGCGCGGCGGCCGAGTTGTACGACGTGCTCGCCGATCCCCACGAGACGAAGAATCTGGCCGACTCGGAATCGGCGCGTGTGGTGGAATTGCAGAAATCACTCGATCGCTGGTGGACTCCGTGAGAGCCGCTCCCGCTTCATCGGGCGCATCCTTTCGCTGAGGGGCCGGAGAGTTCGGCGCGTCAGAACTCGACAAGATCGCCGAGATCAAATCACCCGAGGGCAACACGTCGAGGCGCGTTGAGTCTAGAATTATCGCGACGTGGAGGTGCCAAGTCTCGCCCTAGGCGCTGCGGATCGCGAGTGTGCGCCTTCCCTTCGTCTGGTTGCAGAGTCGCCGGTTTCGGGGCACCATACTGCGATGAAGCGCTTCACCCCCACTTTTGTTGTGTGCGCCGCAGTTGCGGCGTGGCTGTTCAGCGGACTCCTTTCTGCGGCGGCAGCCCAGGCTCCGGCGGGGAACGTCGAGTTGCCCGCGACCGACGATGGACTTCCGGGAGCCGGTCCCATTCGGCGGTATGACTGGTTCCGCAACTTGTGGACGCAGAAACGCTCCGCTTGGGCACAGCGCATCGCGCAGGATCAAAAGTCGCTCGTTTTCCTGGGAGACTCAATCACCCAGGGCTGGGGTGACGATTTCGGCGGCAGCTTTCCCGGAGTCAAGACGGCCAACCGCGGCATCAGCGGCGACACCACCCGCGGCATGCTGATTCGCCTGCAGGAAGACGTGCTCTCCTTGAATCCGAGCGGCATTGTCCTGCTGATGGGGACCAACGATCTCGAAGAACAGGCGGAACCAGAGACGATCGCCGGGAACTTCCAGCTCATCATCAGGGCGTTGAAAGAGCACAACCCCAAGCTGCCGATCGTGGTTTGCCAGGTCTTCCCGAGTTCTGAATCGAAGAAACGCCCGGCGGCGAAAATCAAGAAAGTGAATGAACTCTATGCGGCGGCGGTCAAAGGGGACCCGCAGGTGACGCTGATCGAGACCTGGACCCTGTTCGCCAATGAGCAGGGAGACGCCAAGCCCGAAGAATTCCCGGACCTGTTGCATCCGAACAAGCTGGGGTACACGAAGTGGGCCGCGGCGCTGCGGCCGATTCTCGCGACGCTCGATTTTCTCGAAACCACCGATGACGACTTCATACCCGAGCCGGGATTCGCCAGCCTCTTCAACGGCAAAGATCTGACGGGCTGGGGATTCCGCATTCAGAAGACCCTGGAGAAGCAGGAAGACTTCGACGGAAAACCCGCAAGCTCCGACGGCCGGTATGTCGCCAAACATGGTCGGATCATCGTCACGACTCCGCCGGAAGGGCGTCGCGTGCAGCAGATGTGGACGACACAAGAGTTTCCGAAGAACTTCGTACTGAAGCTGGAGTTCCGGGCGACTCCGAACGCCGACAGCGGAGTCTTCATCCGTCAGCCGCAGTTGCAGTGCAGAGATTATCCCTTGGCCGGTCCCTACAAGACGCTGGAGAAGTACCGCGTGCAGGACTGGAACGAACTGGTGGTGACGGTCAAGGACAACGTCGCACATTGCACCTGCAACGGCGAGGTTCTGGAAGCGGCCCTGAAGCTGCCGCCGACTGGTCCCGTGGGTCTCGAAGGAGACCGGGGTCAGATGGAGTACCGCCGGATTCGCTGGATGGAACTCCCCTAGGTCAGGCAGTTTCGTGGGACAGCGAATGTTCGGCGGAGTTGGCTTCGCGGATCAGATCCCGCAGTTCGCGCTGCTTCCGCTGAACTTCAGCGAGGAGCGCTGACAGCGTGTCGAGCACCTCCAAGGCCCTGGAATTCGCCGGGCCATTGGATTCCAGGCCGGCTGCAGAACCGGCCTCGGCCTGCGGCCTGCTCGAATCGGATCTGAGAGAACATCCTGAGTCGGCTTGCGCGGCGATTCGCTCCAGACACTCGTCCAGCTTCCAACGACTGATCGGTTTTTCCAGCACCGCGACGTTGGAAAGGGACGTGACGGCATCCAGTTGATCGGTCAGCCTTGGACTCTGCACACCGGGGGTGGTCACGATCACCAGTTGAATCTGCTGCGTCAGCTCTTCGGCGTCCGTGATTCGCGTCACGCGCTTGGCATGCTTCAGGAGGTCGTAGGCGGTATGTCCGCAGAGCAGCCATTCAGAAATAACGACGTCCGAGTCGGGGTTCTCCGTCAGCAGTCCGATGGCGCGTTCAAACGATTCCGCGACAAGCACCTTGTGGCCGGTTTCACTCAGCCAGATTTCCAGACTCCGACGCGTCCCGCCGATCGGGCTGACGACTACGATTCGCATTGCTGCGGATTCCCCCGGCAGAATTCGGTCCTGCGGACTGACAAACAACTCCGTGCGAATACCTATCTCATGGGAAGTTCGGAAAACTCGTGAATCGCGACGTCTGGAGGGATTTGCGAGGCAAGCACAGCGATCAGACGAGAAGGCGCGCCGGTATCGATTCTGGCGATTGCAACGCCGCTGTCGCCTGCACCGCGCCATCAGACGGGCGCCCCATGGGGAGCCTCGGCCCTCCGGGGACAAAGATTTCGGCCGCCGGATCGACCGTCGCCGAACCTCCGAGCCGGACCGCTGATCTCAACGCGTGCTAGGCGAGAATCGGTCCGATCACATCGCCGGAGATGTCGGTCAGACGGAAGTCGCGGCCCTGAAACTTGTACGTCAATCGCAGGTGGTCGACCCCCAGCAGGTGCAGCATGGTGGCGTGCAGGTCGTGCACGGTCACGACGTTTTCGACGGCGTGATAGCCGAATTCGTCGGTGTTGCCGTAGCTGACGCCCCCCTTGATGCCGCCGCCTGCCATCCAGATCGAAAAGCCTTTCTGATGGTGGTCGCGGCCGGTTCCCTGCCCCATGGGTGTGCGGCCGAACTCGCCTCCCCAGATCACCAGAGTTTCATCGAGCATGCCGCGCTGCTTGAGGTCGCTGATGAGCGCCGCGCACGGGCCGTCAACTTCCGGGGCGATTTGCTCGATCCCTCCCTTCACACCGCCGTGGTGGTCCCAGTCGCGGTGATAGAGCTGAATGAACCGTACGCCCCGTTCCGCCAGTCGTCGGGCAAGCAGGCAGTTCGTGCCAAAGGAGCCGTCTCCCTGCTGGGCGCCGTACATCTTGAGAATGTGCTCGGGTTCGCTCGATAAGTCCATCAGTTCCGGGACGCTGGTCTGCATGCGGAAGGCCAGTTCGTACTGGTTGATGCGCGTGCCGATTTCCGGATCGTCGATGTTCTGGTCGAGCAGCCGGTTGAGCGAGCCGACGGCGTCGATGACATCACGCTGCCGTTCGCCGGTGACTCCCGCGGGGTTGTCGATGTAATGAACGGCGTCTCCCTTCGAATAGAAGCGTACGCCCTGGAATTTGCTGGGGAGGAAGCCGCTGTGCCATTGGCGGCTGGCGATCGGCTGCATCTGCCCGCTGTTGCCGGTGGACGTCAACACCACGAACCCGGGAAGATCGAGGGCATCGGCTCCGAGGCCGTACCAGCACCAGCTCCCCATGCTGGGCCGGCCGGAGATCAGGCTGCCGGTGTTCATGAAAGTATGTGCGGGGTCGTGATTGATGGCGTCGGTCTTCAGCGAACGGATGATGCACAGCTCATCGGCGACGGAACCGATCTTCGGGAACTTGCCGCAGATCGACTGCCCCGATTCACCGAACCTTTGAAACTCATGTTGCGGGGCGAGGATTTTGAGCTTTTGCCCCTGCAATTGAGCGATGGGCTGCCCTTGCGTGATCGACTCGGGCATCGGCTCGCCGCTGAGCTCCGCCAGCTTGGGCTTGTAGTCGAGCGTTTCGAGGTGACTGGGTCCGCCGGCCATGCAGAGATGAATGACCCTTTTGGCCTTCTGCGGTCGGTGCAGCGGCTGAACAACGCCGTTCCATTTCGCGTCCGCGGGTGCACCCGAAAGCAGTTCGGGGTTCAGCAGCGACGCGAGCGCGACGCTCCCCAGTCCGGTGAGGGACTGACCAAGAAACGTGCGGCGATTCGCAGCCGTGTGAGCCTCAGCAGCGGAAGGGTGCATCATGATGGGGTTTCCTGTCGTTGCATCCAGGCGGGGGGTTGTCGACGGGCGAGAATGTCCGCCGCCCACGTCGCATCGGCGTCGCTGAGGGGCGGATGGATGGGGTGATCGTATTTCAGCATGTAGTCGTAGCCGGTGCGGTCGTACACATCGTCAAACAGGGACTGGAGGTCAAGGCCGACATCGGGATCCATTCCTCGGAGTGGAATCGGAATCGTGGGCAGCAAGTCCCGCAACGTCCAAACATAAACGTCGGCGTCGGGAAACTCACCCGCCCGCGAGACGTAGGCCGCGAAGTCTGTGGGTGGCAGCGGCTCCGTTGTCGGTAGACGTTTGCCGCCTCGCAACAAATCGAGTTCCACCAGATTGGTGCGAGTGCGTCCGACGTGAATTCGTTTTTGCAGGTACGACAAGGATCCGTTTCCGGCGGCCTTGTTGGTGGGAGACAGCAATTCGATGACCGTAACCACCCGGCGGTCCGAGCCGTCAATGATCTTGAGGAAGGTCTGTTCCTGCGGCTCCTCGAGCAACACGGTGCGGCGGTGAGCATCGAGGGTGGCCTCGCCCGCTCGTGCGTAATCTCGCCAGCCATGTCCAGCGTCGGCAATGTGGACATCGGGCCGAATCTGAAACATTAAAGCCTCTTCGTCGTCGGTGATGTATACCTGCCTTTCGGCACGCACTTCATAATTGGGCCGTACTCGTGGAACGAGAACTTCCGCTATGGCAATCACGAAATGCGAATGGAACTCCATCCAACAATCGTTCATCGATTCAATCAGCGGGTCCATTCCCGGAAATGGCGATGGCATGGTGCGTCCTCACTTCCGTTCATCAGGTTTCGGGCGCCGCCGGGAGTAGCGATCCGCCGCGGCGAAGATCTCTGACAAGTGCAGGACAAAACCGGGCAGCAAACCCGTCTGGTACTCGTGCTCGGGTGCGTACACCAACGTCTGACCATCGGCGCGGCAAACCGTGAATCTTCGGCGAAATCGATCAATGATCCAATACTCCTGCACTCCGACTGCGATGTACTCTTTCCTCTTGGTCTCGTAGTCGCGCAGTTGATCACGGCGCGATTGAGAAACGAACTCGATGGCGATCGTGGGGACGTCGACTTCCGGGTCGGGATCTAGTCCGAGGCCGACCCAG
>JANRLN010000074.1:0-21436 GCA_033762515.1 Planctomycetaceae bacterium | reverse complement strand
GTTGACTCACCTGCTGTACTTCAACGACTACAAGGACGCCTCCAAGCGGCTGGAGTACTTGCACATCGGCGGGGCCTACTGGTTTGGCGATCCCGGCAAAGACTTGACTCGTTTCGCCACCATCCCCGAGGCGTTCGTTGGAGAATTTGGTGTGCCGGCGGGAACGGTCCCCGGGTCGAGCAGGGTCAACATTCCCACGATCGCCATCGGGACGCCTCCCTTCGTCGACACCGGCCTCATCGCCACGAACACGTTCACGCACATCGCCGGAGAATTGCTCTGGGCACATGGTCCCATCACCTGGCAGAACGAAATCCAAATGGCCAACGTGGCCCAGGTGGGTGGTCCGCAGTTGCAGTTCTGGGGCTTCTATTCGGAATGGATGCTGTTCCTCACGGGCGAGAGTCGGCCCTACAATCGCAAGCTGGGAGCGTTGGATCGCATCACGCCGCTGCGTCCCTTTATCCGCCAGGCGGACTGCGAGATGGGACCCGGGGCTTGGGAAATGGCGCTGCGGGTCTCGCACCTCGATTTGGATGACAACAATGTCGCGGGGGGTCGACTCACCGATCTGACGGCCGGTGTGAACTGGTATCTCAACGGTTACACGAAGGTTCAGTTCAACTACATCCGGGCGATGCTCAACCGCAACTTCAACGGCGTCAACGGACCGACAGACGCCGACATCTACGGCGTGCGCATGCAGGTGGATTTCTAATCGCCCCGTCGCGAGCGCGGCAGCCTCGGATGTTTGCGACACAGGCCTCTTGCCGCGCTGGCCGGCGGATGGATAGGATCAATTCAGCAAGTGCTTTCGCGATTCTGAAGAAGTTTCAACAGGCACGTCAGTGAAGTAATCAGTAGATGTCGCTCGATATTTGCGTCCACGAATCCGGAAATGAACGAATACGCTCGGACCGCGGGAACCCACGAAATGCCGGCGAATGAGATTGTCGAGTTTCATCGATTCCTGGGAAGTCGCCTCAGTTCCGGGGTTGAGTACGCCCGCGTCGAAGATGCGCTCGACGAATGGCGGATGATCCACTCACCGATCAGCGATTCGATGGATGCAACACCAGAGCTGTTGGATGCCATCAGCGATCTCGAAGCCGGCGACCCAGGCATGACCCTTGAGGAATTCGATCGCCATTTGAGGCAGAAGCATTCGTTCTTGAGGCCATCGTGAGTCACACGGTAGTTATTCAGAGGCGAGCGGTTGACGACATTGATGAGATCCTGGAATGGATTGCAAAACGATCGCCCGACGGTGCGCGAAGATGGTTTGCCGAGCTTTGGACGTCGATTGATGAATTGGCGCATGAACCGGATCGATTTGCTCTGGCTGCCGAAGCTGCAAGACTTGGGGTGTCCGTCAGAGAACGGTTGTTTCGGACTCGCCGGGGGCGAAACTACCGCGTGCTGTTTCTCGTGGATGGTCGTGTTGTAAGAGTCTTAAGAGTCCGGGCTCCGGGTCAACGACCGGTGGAAGCTCTCGACGAGTAGGTGAATCCCATGGAGAATCCACTTACGCCAGCAGTTCGTGCGCCACATGTCCGTGCACGTCGGTCAGCCGGTACTGGCGGCCCTGGTAGGTGAATGTCAACTGTTCATGGTCCAGCCCCAGGCAGTGCAGGATCGTGGCCTGCACGTCATGCACGTGGACCGGGTTTTCGACGATATGAAAGCCCAGGTCATCGGTCTGGCCGTAAGTCAGCCCCGCTTTGAAGCCTCCCCCCGCGAACCACATGCTGTAGGCCTGCGGGTGATGATCCCGTCCCAGGCTGCGACCCAGCGCCGGATTTGTTTCTACCATCGGGGTCCGCCCGAATTCGCCTCCCCACACGACGAGTGTTTCGTCGAGCAGACCGCGGCGCTTCAAGTCGGTGACCAGGGCCGCTGAGGCCTGATCCGTCGCCCCGCAGTTGCGCTTGAGGTTGCCCACCACATCGGAATGGGCGTCCCAGCCCTCGTTGTAGATATTGATGAACCGCACCCCCCGTTCGACCATCCGCCGCGCCAGCAGACAGGCTCGGGCAAGGGAGGGCTTGGCAGGATCGGCACCGTAAAGTTCCAGAGTCTCCTGGGTTTCGCTCCGCAGGTCCATCAAGTCGGGCGCCGACGACTGCAATCGGAAGGCCATTTCGTACGACGCGATGCGGGTCGCGATTTCCGGGTCCCCCTGCACCTCCAACCGGCGCCGATTGAGGGCGCCCACAAGATCGAGCGATTCACGCTGCAGCTGCGGATCGACGCCGGCGGGGCTGCTGACGTTGAGAATCGGATCTCCTTCGTTGCGGAACCGCACGCCCGTGTAGACCGTGGAGAGAAATCCACTCGACCAGTTGGCGGCTCCGCCGCTGATGCCGGCGCCCGTCGACATCACAACAAACGCGGGGAGGTCGTTGGTTTCGGCCCCTAAGCCGTAGGTGACCCACGACCCCAGACTCGGACGCCCGGGCTGTGGAAAGCCAGTATTGAAAAAGATCTGCGCGGGAGCGTGATTGAATTGATCGGTACGGACCGAGCGTACCAGGCAGAGATCGTCGACCACCTTGCCCAAGTGCGGCAGGACCTCCGAGAGCTCCATACCGCATTGACCATGTTTCACGAATTTGAACTGCGGTCCCAGGCAGGCCGCATCGGAACGGATGAAGGCGTATCGCTGCCCGCCGATCACCTCGGGGGGGATCGACTTTCCTTCATACTCGGCAAGTTTGGGCTTGTAGTCGAACAGGTCGAGCTGGCTCGGTGCGCCGGCCATGAAGAGATGGATGACGGCCTTGGCCTTGGGGGCCAGCCTCGGCGGACGGGGCGCGAGGGGCTCGCTCGTCGACGCACGAGCCACCGATTGGGCACACAGCGATGCGAGCGCGATCTTGCCGACTCCGACGCCGCAGTCGTGGAAGAAGTGGCGCCGTGCGATTGCGGCAGTGCGGTGAACCTGGGTCATCAAAACCGTTCCTCAATGGCGAATCTCGCGTGTTCGCGGCCCGAGATCATTCTTTGGTAATCGCTTCGTCCAGATTCAGCAGAGCGCGAGCGGCGGCGGTCCACGCCGCAGCCACCGCCGCCGGGTTTCGGGCCAGTTGAGCCTCAAGAAATGTGTGCAGCAGGGCCAGTTCGTCATCCGTGGGTGGGCGTACGACCACGCGACGGAACAACTGCCGCAGTTTCCCGCGCTGTTCGCCTGCCTCGGCCATCGCCTGCTGGCCGAGGGCCTGAGCCGTCTCCATGAAGACGGCGTCGTTGAGCAGCGTCAATGCCTGCAACGGCGTGTTCGAAGCCTCGCGGCGCGGCACGCAGGCTTCTCCGCTGGGAGCGTCGAACGTGGTGAACATGGCGTAGGGGGCTGTCCGCTTGGCGAATGTGTAAAGACCGCGACGGTAACGATCCTCGCCGGGACTGACGTCCCAGCTCAGTTTGCCATATGACCCTTCGGTGGTAACGCTGGGAGGCTGCGGCGGGAAGACGCTGGGCCCGAATTGCTTGTCGGAGAGCAGTCCCGCGACGGCCAGCGCCGAATCCCGGATGAGCTCCGCATCCAGCCGCACCCGCGGACCGCGCGCCAACCAGCGATTGTGTGGATCCGCCAGGAGCAGTTCCGGAGTAAGGCGCGACGACTGCCGGTATGCGGCGCTCGTAACGATCAGTCGGTGAAGTTCCTTCACCGACCAGTCCCGGCGCATGAACTCCACGGCCAGCCAGTCGAGCAGTTGGGGATGGGTCGGCGGTTCCCCCTGGTAACCGAAGTCTTCCGACGTCCGCACAATTCCCCGACCGAAAAACGCCGACCAATGGCGGTTCACCGTCACGCGTCCCACCAGGGGGTTTCGAGGATCGACCAGCCAGCGTGAGAAAGTCAGGCGATTCCTCGGCGCGCCGGGGTCCAACGGATGCAGGAATGTCGGGACTTCGGGAGAAACCTCTTCCTTAGGCTGCAGAAACTCTCCGCGATGATGCCGCCGCGTCGTTCGCGGATTGTCCTGGGGACGTTCCCGGAAAACGAGCGCCGTGGGGGCCTCCGGCAACTGCTTGCGGAGTTGATCGATGGCGCTGCGCTCGCCGGCGAGTTCGGGGGCGGCGTCACAGAATTCCCGCAGCAATTGTTCCCGCATTTCCGCAGTGCGCTGCGCATCGGGGGTCAGAAGAATCTGTTCCAGGGAGTCCGCCAACGCGGTCTCGGGAGCGACGGCGGCGGTCGTGTAGGAAATCCGGAACCGACCGATGGCCGCAGCGTAATAGCGTTCGAAGATCATGCGCAGCAGATGCTTTTCGGCCGTGGGGAGCGGCTCCGCAAATCGGAACACCGCCACATGCACGCGCCCCTGACCGCCGTCGATGGACCAGCCCGTCAGAGGATTCCCGTCAATGGCTGCAGCCGACGTGTGATGTGCATTGGCGAAGCTGTGCGCCGCACCTCCCCAGGGGAGCGGGGAAGCTCCGTCCGGGAGCCACTGAATCTCGCTGAGGAAGAAGTCGCCCCGCGGACCTTCGTAATAGACGGCGCCGGGACCGCGCCGCGGCAGGCTTTCATGAGGGAGCGCTTCGATACGGATGGCGGTCGCCCCGTTCAACTCGGGACCGAACGTGAGATCGAACACGTCGCGTTTGGTCAAATCGCCCGAGGTCAAGAGCGACGCGTCGTCAAGCAATTCCAACCTCGGAAGCGTCGTCTTCCACGAGAGGGGGGCGGCGCTGGTCCAAGGGACGGCGCGCCCTTCAAGTTCCTTCTCCCATTCGGCGAACCTCTGTTCCAGGTGCGCCTGCTGCCGGGCCCGGGCGGAGCGCGTGTCCGTGACGGAGCCCAGGCGGATGCGAAATTTTCCGAGTGTGTGCTGCGCTCCGAACCACTGTTCCAGGCGAATCGTCCAGCGGGAAGACCCTTCCATGCGCACGCGTTTGCCGAATCGCACCGTGAGCGTTCGAGGAACATTCCATTGGCCGGGGCCGTGAATCGCCCAGCCGGTTTCGGGTTTGCCGTCGATCACGTGCTGGGCGGGGAACTTGTCTTGGGAGAAGTCGGCCATGGCCGCTTGGAACTGAATCGGCTCGGCGCGGCCCGAATCCGATTTCTGATCCACCTGGACTTCGGTGATCACAAAGTTGCCGTGAGGCGTTCGTCCCGGGCCTTTGTGGCCCAATCGGGCATCGGTCAGCGCTTCGATTTGGATTCCCGAGATTTCCGTCTGCGGCGTCTCCACCACCAGCGTGTAAGTGTCGGTGTCGGGGGTGTGACCGGACACGACCAAGGTCTCGTCGCCTTCAATGGTGATCGTCGCCCCTTGAGCCGAGGTCGCCTCGATGACGTGCGGCGTCCGCCACGTCCATGCGTCCAGGGGAGGGAACTTCTGCGGCAACTCGCGCTGCCGCTGGGCGATTTGCGCTTCGATCTGGGTGCGGCGCGTCTGGGTGTCTTCCGCAGGGACTTCCACTTCCGGCTCATCGGCGTTGTTCAGGAACGCCATCAACCGGTAATACTCGGTGTGGGTGAGGGGATCGTACTTGTGGGTATGACACTGCGCGCAGCCGACCGTCAGCCCCAGCCACACGGCCCCCGTGGTGGCGAGGCGATCGGTCATCGCGTGAAAGCGGAACTCCAGAGGATCAATGCCCCCTTCCTCGTTGAGCATCGTGTTGCGATGAAAGCCCGTGGCGATCCGCTGCTCCGGCGCCGGATTCGGCAGCATGTCCCCCGCCAGTTGCTCGATCGTGAACCGATCGAACGGCATGTCGGCGTTCAACGCGCGGATCACCCAGTCTCGATAGGGCCAAACCGAGCGCGCCCGATCCTTCTCGTAACCGTTCGTGTCGGCGTAGCGAGCAAGATCCAGCCATTCCCGCGCCCAGCGTTCCCCATACTGCGGAGAGGCCAACAACCGCTCGACGAATTGTTCATACGCATCCGGTCGGTCATCCCGCATAAAGGCGTCGACAACTTCCGGAGACGGCGGCAGGCCGATCAGATCCAGCGACGCCCGCCGGGCCAGCACATACCGGTCGGCCTCGGGAGCCGGCGCAAGCCCTTGCCGCTCCAACTCCGCCAATATGAACCAGTCGATGGCATTGCGGGGCCAATTAGTTCCCTTCACGGGGGGCAGCGGCGCGGCCCGTGGAGCGACAAACGCCCAGTGAGGGGAGTACGGAGCACCGGCGGCAATCCAACTCTTGAGAATCCCTTTCTGGACGGGCGTCAATTCCATGTGCGTCGACGGCGGCGGCATCACGATTTCGGGATCGTCGGATTCGATCCGCCGCATCAGTTCGCTGTCTCCGGGTCGACCGGGGACGACGATCCTGGCGCCGCTTTCGGCCGGCTGCAGCGCCGTCTCGCGGACATCGAGTCGGACGCCCCCCTGCCGCGTCGTTTCATCAGGTCCGTGGCATTTCAAGCAATGCCGCGACAGGATCGGCCGCACGTCGCGGTTGAAATCCGGAGCGTCGGCGGCACTGAGGAATCGCCCGGCTTCCAGCAGATACCACAGCCCCGGCAACAACCACAGCAGCGGACGTCGAACGGGTCTCATCGCGACGGAATCTCTGGGCGGAGGGGTGAGTTCTTCCTCAATGACGCATCAACGCCAGTTTACCACAGAGCCGATCATGCTGACCATATCGCGCATCGCCGAGTTTTCCCGCGAATGCGAGGATCGGTCGCGTTCCACAAACCCTGCTACACAAAAATTGCGCCGGGTGTTAGTCTCCCTCGTTAGCACTCGAACGATCGGCCGATCTGCGACAGGATCAGACGTTGTCCCCCCACATGGATGCGAAGTCTTCATCCCTCGAACCCGCCTGGATGGCGGAAATCGAGCGGCAGTTTCGTGAACGCGATCCCAGCGTGTTTTTTGTGCTGCCGCGCATCGTGCGGCGCGTGCTGCGTACGGAGCTGGAGATCACCAGCCCATGGGTGCGGGTGCCGCACCGAAAATCGTATGTGATCGCCCGCGAACGTTTGTTGTGGCTGGTGGCCGCCGACGAACTGGGGATTGAATCGTCCGCCCAGGTGCCTGATCGTGCCCTCTTGCTGGCGCGCCCCGAAGACGACCACATCGGCCGTTTTGATGCGCTCAGTTTGGCCCGTTACTACTGGCGGCTGGCGTTTCACGCCAAGATTGATGCCGTGATGCTTGAGCGAACTTCCGCCCGATCCATGTCGGTCGCGCAGTTGCGCTCTCGGATTGACCACCTGGGGCAGGAGCAGTTCGACGAGGTTCGGGCCGTGCTGAAGCGGGAAGGGTTCCTGACTCATCCCGAAGAACCGCGCCGGGTTTACGCCGAATTCGTCGCGGTTTTTGCGGAACTGAGGGCGTTTGCTCCGGAATTGGTGACCGTCTATTTCCCGTCGCTGGTTGATCCCGTCGCGATCGAACAACTCATTCGCGAGGATTGCGACACCGCGCGACTGCTCGCGGGGACCCGCCCCCACCAACTGGAGCTCCCGTGCATTGCGCCGGCGTCGGGACCGAATCTGAACGATTCGATGGCGGAAGCCTTAGCCATTGAGCAGGCCGCGCCGGGTCAGACCCCTTCGCGCTGGCGGTACCGCTGGGCCATGAGGTCTGCCGACCGTTTGAACGCGCAGGGCAACACGATGCGTGCGGCCATGTTGCGACGCCGCGCCCAGCGGTACGCGCCGTTGGTTTCCCTGGCCGAGAATGAAGCCCTGCTGGAGGCCGACCTGGCGGCGTTCGCCCGTCGTCTGCAGGCGGCGCTCGAACTCGACGATGCGGAAACCGAGCGCTGGCGTTTGATGTGCGGCCAGTTGCTGACCCAGGCGTCTCAGGGGTTTTGGAATGCCAATGCACGCCTGTTGTACGACTTGCAGAAGGTGTGCGTCGATCACGAGCGCGAGTTGTACCGCGTCGATCTGGCGCGCTGGCTGGGTACGCTCGGACGCAGCCCGTTACGGCGCCCGCTGACCGATCTGAGACTCGTTTTGATCGCCAAGCATCTTCGAAGCGCCGATCGACGCATCGGCGCCGTGCGGATCAGTCCAACCCTCCGCCGGGAGCTGAGAGTTCTGCTGCATCGCGCGGCGGAGCGCGCGGAAGAACTGCTGCAGCGTTTGTTGGAGCCGCAGATCACGGAATCGCTCCATCAGGTCGGCATGACGCCGCAGAACGTGATCGAACGGGCGGCGTTTCGGAAGCTGACCGCGGAGTTGATCGACGGCGTGGTGGAGCGCGGCTTCCTCACGCTGGGGCATCTGCGGGACTCCATCTCCCGGGGGCAGTTGAAACTTCCCGACTTGACGTCGGCACGGGAGTTCGCGGCAGGCGACGTCTTGCTGAGAGCGGATCGACGGCTGGCCGCGACGCTGGACGGCGTGTACCAGCGCGGTCCCTTCTATCTCCGCTGGATGCAGCGGATGACGTCGCTCTTTTTCGGAACCCCGCTGGGACGGCTGGTGACGCAGTACCTGGCGCTGCCGTTCGGCGGCGCGTTTGTGGCCCTGAAAGGGCTGGAGTTTCTCAGCGAAGAGGTCACGCACGCGCTGCACATGGAACGGCTGCACCTTTACAGCCACTCTGCGATGTTCGCGCTGGGCGTCTTGCTGCTGTGCGTGATTCACTGGCCGGCGTTCCGTCAGGGAGTCTGGCTGATCCTGCGCTCCACGTGGATCCTGGTGCGCGGACTGGTGATCGACGCTCCCCTGTTCCTCTACCGCCTGCCCGGCGTCGCCTGGTTTCTGCGGAGTCTGCCGGCCTTGCTCTTCCGGCGATACCTGCTCAGCCCACTGGCCGTGACGTTGCTACTGTGGAAGGGCTTCCCGCTGCTGGGGCTGTACAACGAGCTCGATCCCTGGGTCGCGGTCGCCACGTTGGTCGTCAGCTTCCTGGCGCTGAATTCGCGCGTGGGCCGCGACTCCGAAGAGCTGTTGTGGGAATGGCTCGGCCGGGTGTGGCATCGGTTTCGTGTGAACATCGTGATTGGACTGTTCAACCTGATCATCGATGTTTTCCGCCAGATTATGGACGCGCTGGAACGCGTGCTCTACAGCGTGGATGAATGGCTGCGGTTCCGTACGGGCGAATCGCACGTGTCGCTGGCGCTGAAGGCCGTGCTGGGCCTGTTTTGGGGTTTCGTCCAGGGCATCATTCGCTTCTGCGTGACGCTGCTGATTGAACCGCAACTGAACCCCATCAAGCACTTTCCCGTCGTCACCGTCTCGCACAAGCTGATTCTCCCCTCAGTGTTCTACATCAGCCAGCCGTTCGAAGCCTTCACAGATCCCATCACCGCCAAGGCCATTGGGACGACGATCGTCAGCTGCATCCCGGGCGTGTTCGGCTTTCTGGCATGGGAGCTGAAGGAGAACTGGCGCATCTACGCCGCCAATCGTTCCCCGACGTTGCAACCGGTGCTCGTCGGCCATCATGGGGAGACCGTTCTCCGTCTGCTGACCCCGGGATTTCACTCGGGAACGGTGCCGAAGCTGTTTGCAAAGCGGCGTCGCGCGGCCCGCAAGTCGCAGCAGAACCCCGATCTCAGCCGGCACACGAAGTTCGACGAGAAGCTGCATCATGAAGCCGTCGCCGTGCAGCACTTCGTCGACCGCGAGTTTCTGGAACTGCTGCGTCAATCCCGGCGGCTGCGTGATGTGCCCCTCTTCCTTGCCGGCGTCGATCTGTCGACCAATCGCATTTCGGTGCGCATTGGGCAGAAAAATTCCGATTCGGTGATGCGGATTGCGTTCGCGGAACAGTCGGGCTGGCTCATCGCCGGCATGCAGGAACCGGGCTGGTTGCGCGATCTGACGTTCGACCAGCAGCAGGTGGTGTCGGCGGCGCTGGCGGGGCTCTACCACTTTGCGGCGGTGGATCTGGTGCGGGAACATATCGAACAACAACTGGGCGCGCCCGCCTACCCCTATGACGTGGCCGAAACCGGTCTGATCGTCTGGCCCACGCGTTCCTACGATGCGGAGGTCAATTACAATCTCCTGGAACGCCCCACCATCGTACCTCGTCCGCGGTCGATTGCCCGAACAGCCCATCTGGACGCGCTCCCGGCGAATGCGCTCATTTTCCGTGAGCATCCCATTGCATGGCCTGCCTGGAGGGCATTCTGGGAGGCGGAGCAAGTCGGCGAACAGGTGCCTCCCCCGCTCCTGCCCGATGTTGTGCTGCTGCGTCTTTAATCGCGGATGCGGCACGATGCGGATGCGGCACGATGCGGATGCGTGACGATGCGGCAGTCCCTGCAACGCGGCCGCTGTTGCGACCTGCGATTCCATCGTCCGACGTCCGTCACCCTTGTTCCCGGCGGGAGTCTTTCGCAGAATCGGCGGGCAACTGTCGACGCAAGCCTCCACGCGGTGAGTCCATCCCACGATGACCAATACCAGCTATCCCTTGAATTGGGACCTATCCCCCTTCTTCCCAGCCCCGGCGACGCCGGAGTTTCCCGCGGCGCTGGAAGTCTTCCGCCAGGAACTCTCTGCCGCCGCCGCCGCATCCGACGCCCTCCCCGCGATCGCCGTGGAGACGGCTTCAGCCTGGGCGGAGTTCCTGAGATCCTTCGAGCGGCTTGATGCGCAGTTCGGCGACCTCCGCTCATACGTCGGTTGCTGGGCCGCCGGCGATGCCGAGAACAAGACTTATCAACAGTACGAAGCGGCCCTTTCGGCCTTGAGCCCGCTCCGCGAACGGATTCAAACCAACATCGATTTCGCACTCAAAGCCGTCGACTCCGACGCTCTCAATGTTGTGTGTGCGACTTCCGAATACCTCCAGCAGATCCGCTATTACCTCGCGCATCGACGTCGGCAGGCCGAGCTGCGATTGCCTCGGGAACAGGAACTGCTGGCCGCCGATCTCGGAGTCGACGGGATTCACGCCTGGGGACGCCTGTACGATCGCGTCTCCGGCGCCCTGAAGGTGACGGTGGTGGAGAAGGGCAAGACCGTCGCAAAGTCGCCGGGGCAGGTGTTGTTCGATTCTCCGCAGCGGACGGTTCGCGAGAACAACTTTTTTGCGGTGGATGCGGCCTGGTCGAGCATTGAAGACACCTGTGCCGACGCCATCAACCACATCGCCGGGACGCGGCTCACGGTTTATCGACGGCAGGGCCTGCAGGATCATCTGGTCGCGCCGCTGCGGTACAACCGCATGAGTCGCGAGACGCTGGAGACCATGTGGGACGCGATCACCCGCAGCAAGGGGGTGCTCCTCGAGTATCTGGCCTGCAAAGCGCGACTGCTGGGGCAGGAACGTCTCTCGTGGTATGACCAGAGCGCCCCGTTGCCGAGCATTCCGGGGGCGGCCGTAGACGACAAGATCTCCTACGACCAGGCCTGCAACTGGATCATCGACTCCTTCCGCGAATTCAGCGGGGAATTGGGCGATTTCGCGCGGATGTCCCTGACGGAGCATTGGATCGAAGCCGAGAATCGCAGCGGGAAGCGACAAGGAGGCTTCTGCACCGGATTCTTCGCGGCGAAGCAATCGCGGATCTTTATGACCTACACCGAGTCCGCCGACAGCATGTCGACGCTGGCGCACGAACTGGGCCACGCCTATCACAGTTGGGTGCTGCGCGATCAACCCGTCTTCCTGGCGGATTACCCGATGAATCTCGCGGAGACCGCTTCGACGTTCGCCGAAGCGGTGTTGGCCGAGCAACGCTATGCCCACGCGAAGACGGATTACGAACGGTTGTCGCTGCTGGACGGTCTGCTGGGAGATGCCGTCGCCTTCCTGATGAACATCCACGCCCGCTTCCTGTTCGAGGATGCATTCCATCAGGAGCGGCCGTCCGGGGAACTGCCGGCGTCCCGTCTTTCGGAACTGATGCTCGCCGCTCAGAAGACCGCGTACCTCGACGCTTTCGGTTCCGACGGCTGGAACCCTCGTTTCTGGGCGTCGAAGCTGCATTTCTATATCAGCGAGTTGCCCTTCTACAATTTTCCCTACACCTTCGGATATCTCCTGTCGCAAGGAGTCTATGCCTTGGGGCGCGAGGCGGGTCCGGAATTCGCCGACCAGTACCGCAAGCTGCTCATCGCCACGGGTTGCTGCGATGCGGAAGAGGCTGTGCAGTCAACGCTGGGTTACGACCTGCGGAAGCCCGACTTCTGGCAGAAGAGCCTCGACCTCATCGCCGGGCGCGTGCGGCAGTTCACGCAATTGGCCGAAGGCGTGATGACGAAGACCCGCGGACTGTAAGGCGAGCGGGGGGACATGAGCCCCCCCGGTGATGAATTATCGACCTGCCCACGTTTCGCACGGAACCCAATACAGAATCACCGGGGGGACTCACGTCCCCCCGCTCGCCGGGAAAACCACGTGTCCGATCCTGCTCCGTTGACCCTGCGCGATCTGCAGCAGCTCATCCACCGCATGTACGGAGACAAAGACGCAGCCCGCGGCGTCGAAGGCACCTTCATGTGGCTGATGGAGGAAGTCGGAGAGCTGGCGGCCGCCCTGCGGGATGGATCGTCCCCTGAGGAACTGGCCAAAGAGTTTGCGGATGTGCTGGCCTGGCTGACCACGATCGCCAATGTCGCCGGGGTCGATCTCGACGCCGCAATCCGACTGAAGTACGGCCAGGGCTGCCCCGGCTGCGGGCAGTACGAATGTCGCTGCGATCCCGCCGACAAGCCCTGAGCCTCACTTCTCGATCGGGAATCGATCCGCCGCGTCGCTGGAGAGGTGTTGACGGTTCGCCCGCGGTGTGCCTACGATTTCTGCAGTGGTCGTCGCGCAGCATTCGTCTGTTCCCATCTCGTCGGCAACGCCCAAACATGTCGCAGCCCGCGTCTCCCTCGGCGGAGACCATTCCGGTCGATGGTTTGCCCTCGGGGGCGACGTCCGCTCCTCCGCGACGCGAGCGGCGGCGCAAGCGACTGACGCTGCGCGAGTCGCTGGCCCTGCTCAACGCCCGACGCCGTGATTGGAGGCAGCACTGCACGACCTTTGGTCTGAGCGTGGGAATGCATCTGGCGGCGCTGCTGATCTGCTCGTTCTTCGTCATCGAGCACCCGGCGCTCGACAACGTCTTCACTTCGTTGATTACGTTGGACGAGCCTCCGGTTGAAGCCGAAATCGATCATCCTCCGATCCAGCCCGATCAAGTCGTCGAAGACGCTCGGGCCGACGATTTGGAGGATTCGGCCGCTGAGCGTATCGCCGCCGTCAACTCCCAGGTGGATCTCAACATCAACGACCTGGCGCCGACTGTGGAACTGGGAGGGACGGAGGGGGCATTGCTCGGCGAAATCGACCTCGACATCAGCAATGAAATGTCGGGTCGCACCGGGGCCGCGCGCGTGGCGCTCGTCAAGCGGTTCGGAGGGAACTCCGCCAGCGAAGCGGCGGTGGCCTCGGGACTGCGCTGGCTCGCGAACCATCAGTTGCCCGACGGCGGCTGGAGTTTTGACCACACCGAGCACCCCGAATGCAAGGGGGCCTGTTCACAGAAGGGGGATATGGTGGAGTGCCGGATCGCCGCAACCGGACTGGCGCTCCTGGCTTACCTGGGGGGAGGACATACGCACCAGAGCGGCAATTACCAGCCGCAGGTTCGGCGCGGCGTCGAGTTCCTGCTCAAGTCCGGTAAGCGGGATTCCAGCGGACTCGACTTTCGCGGGGAACTTGCCGGAAATCACGGGCATGCGGCGTTTTATTCGCACGGAATCGCCGCCATCGCCCTCTGTGAAGTGCTGGCACTCACGAAGGACGAAATGTTGAAGTCTCCGGCGCAGGGAGCGGTCAATTTCATCGTGGCCGCGCAGGACCCGAGCGCCGGCGGCTGGCGCTACGCCCCGCAGCAGGCGGGGGATACCTCGGTGGTCGGCTGGCAGGTGATGGCCCTCAAAAGCGCACAGAACGCCGGTCTGACGGTGCCGCTGGCGGCCTTCCGCGGCGCCGAGCGGTTCCTCAATCGCGTTCAGAGCGAGCAGGGTTCGCGCTACGGCTACACCGATGCCGACAAGCCCAGTCCTTCGACGACGGCGGTCGGACTCCTTTGCCGCATGTATCTCGGCTGGGGCAAACGCGACGGCGGGATGCGCAAAGGCGTCGTCTATCTGGACCGGACCAAGCCCTCGCTGAACAACATGTATTACAACTATTACGCCACGCAAGTCATGCACCATTACGGCGGCGACGAATGGACCCGCTGGAACGATGTGCTGCGTGATCAACTCATCAAGACGCAGCACAAGCAGAACGACGGCCACCTGGCCGGGAGCTGGGACGTCGCCGATCCCCACGGGAGCTCCGGCGGCCGACACTACATGACCTGCCTGGCGGTCATGACTCTCGAGGTCTATTACCGCCATCTCCCGATCTATCAGCGTGAGAAGCTCAAAGTCGAGTTCTGACGACGCGAGTCTTGCGATCTCCCGCTCAGTCGTTCAACGGTTGCGTGCTGCGCAGGTAGGCGAACAGATCGCGCACGTTTTGATCCGTGAGCGCTTTCATCTGTCCCTCGGGCATCAGCGATTTTTTCATGACGATCTGTTCTTCGATTCCCTCCCGTTCGAGGGAGATGGTTTGCCCTTCGCTGTTCCGCAGTACGATCACCTGCGGGTCCTGCTCGATGAGAAAACCCTGCACCACCCGGCCATCGTCCATGATGGCGACGTGGGTCTCAAACCCCTCTCGAATCTCCGCCGATGGATTGAGGATGTTCAGCAGCAGTCGCGGGACGTCGTCCCGTTTGAAGGTGGTCAAATCGGGGCCGATCTGGCCTCCCTGGGCGTGCAGCACGTGGCACTTCCCGCAGGACTGCATGTAAATCTTCTTGCCGGGGTATGGGTCGCCTCCCCCGGAATTCAGCGCCGCCGTGAGGCGTTCGAGTTCGGACTGCATCTCCGCCGTCGATGCTCCTTCAACCGATTCCCAGTGTTTGCGCACCAGCGCCGCAATCCGCTCATCGCGGAAAATGGTCGCTTTGCGGACCGTCTCCACCGGGAGCGACGTCGCGGCGATGTCGCCCCGCTCGACGGCCTCCAGCAGGGCCAGCGCCCAGGGCTGACGACTCACCAGGAGCGCCTGCGTCACGCTGCGAAGATCTTCCGTCCACTGGCTGTACCGCGACAACACCTGGGCCGGAATGCGCTCGTCATTGAACGAACCCAGCGCCCCCAGGACCGCCACCCGCACGCCGTCGTCGCTGGTCCTTCCCAAGACCTCCAGCAAGACGTCAACAGCGGGCAGGTAACGCGTCTCACCGAGTAATCCCGCATACTCCGCCCGTTTGCTGGCCGGCGACTTTTCATCCGCCAGGATCTTGAGGGCCTCAGCGAGCGCTGCCGCGTCTCCCTGACGAATCTTCAGACTGAGCGATCCCCCGCCCGCTGCCGACAGAGCGGCCACCAGCTCCGGCGGCACGTTGCTGAGGCTGCGACCCTGGTAAGCTTCCTCGAAGCCGCGCATCAAGGCGGCGGTGGTTTCCTTCGTGGGCGACAGTTTCAAGAACCGAGCACACACCGCCAGATCCGCCCGCTGTCCCGTAGCGGCAAAGCGTCGCATCAGTCGCGGGAGGATTTCCTTCTCGACGAGGGGTTCCCGCCAGAGGTCAGCTTCGTCGAACATGGCCAGCACGGCGTCTGGTTCGGTGGAGACTTTACTTTCCAGGGCCCACCAGATGAGCAGTGCCAGGCGCGGATCATCAATGTACTGGGAGCGCTTCATCAGTGGCCCCAGCACCGCGAGCGCCTGATCCGCTTTGCCGAGTCGCTTTGCCGATGCAGCAATCTGGCAGAGAACTTCGATGTGTGTCTCGTTCCGGGCGCTCTCGAGGAACATGTCGTTCACCGGCATGCCGAATCGATTGTTGTGATCCAGCCAGAGTCGCCAAATCCAGGCCCGGACTTCCGGTTGTGGATGAGTCAACGACCACATCGCCGTCCGCGCGGTGGCGTTTCCCGTAACGCCGAGTGCCCAGAGAAACTCCACGGGATAGCGGTGATCCGTATCGAGGAGCCGGTGTTCGAGATCTTCCTGGAACTCCCGCGGGGGTTCGCGATCCGACAGCAACTGCAGTGCCATTTGCCGCTGCCAGCGATTGGGGTGGTCGAGTAACCCCACCAATTCCGACGACGCCAACTGACCCAGATTGAACTTGCCCACCCGAGGAACCGTCTTCTCTGGCACTCGACTCTCGACTCTCGACGCTCGACTCCGAATCCGGTAAATCCGTCCCCGCTCCCGATCCATCCCCCCCTGGTAGTTCGCCGTGTGCGCGAGTTGTCCGTCGTACCAGTCGGCGACGTAGATGTTGCCGTCGGGGCCGTCCTTGATGTCGACGGGTCGAAACCAGCTGTCCGCAGACTCGATGGCGAAACCGATGTCCTTCGTCTTGAAGGTGCTGCCGACCGGGATCCGTTCGCTCATGACGACATGGCTGTTGATGGGGTTGACGCCGAAGATCACGCCGTCGTATTTCGACGGCAACGCGTCCCCCTCGTAGACGATGAAATTGTGGGTGAAGCGGGCGTAATCGCCGTGCTCCATCGCAGGGAAGTAACCGAAGGCATAGGGGTTCGAGAGGGGACCATGCTTGCCGAACCCCTTTTGCAGGTAGGCGCCCTGCATGTAGTGGAAGCCGCGCGTGTTGCCTCCATTGTGTCCCGAAAAGAGGCGTCCCTGTGCGTCGAACTCAACGCTGAAAGCGTTGCCTCCCCCTTCCGCGAAAATCTCGTACCTCTTCGTCTCAGGGTGATAGCGCCAGATGTTCTGACCCTGCGAGTGAACGATCGCCTTTTCGCCGGGACGTCGCACAGCGGCCGAGACCGTGCTCCCCTGAGCCGCGTACAACCACCCGTCCGGCCCCCACCGCAAGCTGTTAATCACCGAATGGGTGTCTTCGATGCCGAAGCCTTCCAGCAAGACTTCGGGGTCGCCATCGGGAATGTCGTCGTGGTTCTTGTCGGGATAGAACAGGAAGTAAGGGGGATTGAGCACGAAGACCCCGCCGCGCCCCTGGGCGAAGGCGGTGGCGATGTTCAGGCCGTCGACGAACGTCTTGTGGGCGTCGAACGTCCCGTCGCCGTCGGTGTCTTCGTGAATCGTGATCTTGTCCGCCCCCTTCACTCCGTGCGGCGGCGGGAGCGGAACCTTGTCGTAGACGGCCCGCCACCACTGGTCCTTGCTCAGCAGCTTAAGTCCCGCCGGTTCGGGGTATTGCAGGTAGTTCAACACCCACATCCGCCCGCGCTCGTCGAAGTTGAGAAACAGCGGCTGCGAAATCGTCGGTTCGGTCAGGACGATGTCGACTTCCAAGTCGTCCGGGATCTTGAACAGATCGCGCGACTGCTGCGGCGTGAGGGGTTTGTCCTGCGCCTGACGACGGATCACGGTCGCGAACCGGCTGAGCTGGGGGGCCGGACCAACTTTGCTGAACGGCGCAAAACCGGCCAGCGCTTCGGACGCCCAGGCTGGGTCATCCCCCAACCGAAACTGCCAGTCCCCTGCCAAAGAGATGGCCTCATTTCCGCCGAGCAGCTGCGGGGCCATCCCTTTGAAACCGGCGTTACCGTCGTGATCGTAGACGCGGATCGCGACCAGATTGGGGCCATCCGTCTTGACGATTTCCGGCGGCACGACATAGCGGTGCTCGTTACCGATCAGGCCGCTCTCATATTCGGGCGAAAACTTGCCGCTGACGCCGATTTTCACGCCGTTGAAGAAGGTCTCGCAGGCGTTGTCGACTTTCTCGACGTACAGGTACAGCGACCGCTTTCCCCACTCCGCCGGGACCTGCACGTGAGCCCGGTACCACGCATAGCCGTCGTAATCCTTGAGCGCCGGGCTGAGGTCGTTCCAGGTGCCGGGAACGGGGAGCGAGACGGGCTGAGGGTCGGAGGGAGACAGCGCGGCTTGGGTCTTTTCGGTCCCTAAGCCCTTAGCCCTGAGCTCTCGACTTTCAACCAGCCACGCCAGCGCATTCTTCATCAGCGTCGCGAACTCGGGTCGCTGGAAGTCGTCGATGTGGCCCAGCGAGGTATAGAACGACTTGCCGCCGTCTTTCCGCGTGAAGGTCCAGGCGACCGGCTCGGGTTGGGCGACTCCTTGGACTTTGCCGCGGAGGAGTTCGACAGCCCCTTCCTTAAGCGGAGCCGTCTGGTAAAGACCGCCGCCGCCGGGGAACTCGGCTGGGGCGATCCCTTTCAGAATGGGATGGTCCTTCGCTTCAGCGAGGGGCCACACTGTGGTCTGCAGCTTGTGACCGTGGTGGTTCGAGTAGCTGCCGCCGAAGACCGCGGCGTCAATGTCGGCCCAATCGGCCAGCCCCGCCGGAGGGGGCTGATTCCGCAGATGAAAGGCGTGGCTGGCCGTGCGGATGCCGATCACGGGTTTGCCTTCCGCGACGTAGGCTTTCAGCACGTCGAGCTCTCCGGCCGGGATCGGACGCCGCCGGGCGCTGATCAACAGCACATCGGCCTGCTTCACGGCGTCAATGCCGGGGAAGCTCGCCTTCGAGGCCTCATCGAGCCACACGAACGAGACGCGATAGTCTTTGCCGAGATGGTCCAACGCGAACTTCGGCAGCGTCTTGGCGGTCTGATACTCCTCTTCCCCCTGGACGACGACGATGTGCGGACGTGTATCCGCCGGGAAGCGGTACTCCTTTCCATCAAGAAAATCGCCGCTGAGGAGCGTGGGACACCAGTGCCGTTCAATGTGCTCGACGACGAGATCGGTTCCGGTGAAGTGGCTGACGAAGGGCGACTTCTCGGGGTTGTACATCGTGTCGGTCATGTCGCGCATCAAGGCGACGTTCAACCCCTGGTAGACCATCTGTCGGATCGAGAAGGGACGCCCGAGAACGCACATGTTGGTGTGCACCCCCATGACGATCAGGTTCTTGATGCCGCGCTGCTTGAGCAGGTAGTAGGCCTCCGCCGAATCGGTGATGGCATCCCCCTCCATGATCTCCATCGTGGCGATCTGTCGCGTCCATGGGTACGGATCGCCTCGTTTCCAGGTCGTCTCGCAGTCGCAGCCGCCGTCGGTGTCGTCGATCGGCAGTGCCGCCTCGTGCTCCGGGTCGATTTTGCACCAGCGCTGCAGCGGCTTGACCGGCTCGGCGACCGGGGCCGACATCGCCAATTGGCGGCCGGGGTGCCCCTCGTAGAACTTCATCGTGTCGCTGGGGGAGTGGATGATGAATACTCCCCTGGCCCGGGCCGCCTTCAGGACTTCATTCATCCGCGGCGCCATCTGCGAGACCCGCAGAGCCGCATTCGGACAGGTGTGGGTATCCCACATGTCGCAGACGACTATCGCCGTCTCTTTGGGATCCCAATGCGCCGGAGCCGTCACCGCGTGGTAACGTCCCGATTCGGCCGCAACTTCCTTCCTGGACCGCAGATTCAGTTTCAGCGGCTCCGCGACGGCGAACTCCGCCGCCCACGCCCACGCCAACAGACCCCAGACCGCACACCGCGCGCCATGCATGAATTGCACTCCCATCGACGGAACAGACATCGACGTAGTTTGATGGGTGTGGGCCGCAATTGCCAGTGACACCAGGGTAGCCGTCGTTGATCCTAAGTACATATGCGGCAAAGTCTGCGGCCTATTGCATCAGCGTCAATACTGGGGAACCAATCCTCTCGGAAGAGCTGTGCCTCTTGCACCTGTGTATTCTGCAGGCGCAGTTGCCCCATCAAATCGAACCCACCCAGGAACTGGCAGATTTTTAATGCGCACCGCCTCTTGACCGTGAGAACGCGGCCGATACTATTCGGCAAGGTAGTCCTTTCGCTCAATTGATCAATGTCATCTAGGAGTTGTGCACGACCCCCGCACACACACACACACACACAACTACATTTCGGACAAGGAGTATCGCTGTGAAACTCAACGCACTATTGCTTCTCGCTTTAGGTCTGGTCCAGTTGTCAGATGCTCTCGGCGTCACACCGCGCTGCAGCGCAGCTCCACCGCAGCTGTTGCTTCCAAGCTTTCCAACAGCAGTCGAAGGGGATGGCGGCACCAAGGACTTTGAGCTTACGGTTTCGCTGAGCGCACCAGCTCCATCGCAAGTTACAGTTAATTTCGCCACATCAGACATTTTCGATACTCAGGCGGCGACGGCTGGAGTAGACTATGTTTCTGCCGTCGGAACTTTGACATTCAAGAAAGGGCAAACCGCCAAAAAAGTCATCATTCAGATCAAAGGAGATGTTGCCCGCGAGTTGTCTGAACAGTTTGCATTTCAACTGCTCAACCCAGTTGGAGCGACGTTTGGACCAGCCGGTGGAATCGTCTATGTCTCAATCAGTGACAATGATCCAGTCCCTCAGCTTCAATTGCCAACTCTGCAAGTTGCAGAGGGAAACTCGGGTGCGGCAAACATTAAGTACACTGTCCGGCTTACCAACCCGACGAGATACGCTGCGAAAGTTAAATACAGAACGCGCGATGCTTCAGCAAAGTCCGGCAGCGACTACGTGGCATCTTCGGGTGAGTTACAGTTCGCGCCATTCCAGTTAGAGCAGCAAGTCGCATTGCAGATTATCGGAGACAAGACGAAGGAGCCTCTGTTTGCGGAGAACTTCGTAATTGAGTTCTTCGAGGGCACTTCAGTTCAAGTTGGTACAGGTATTGGAACTGTTGTGATTGTGGAGAATGATTAGCGAGGCAAGGCCTGGCTCACAAGCTGCAGTCGTTGAGGATATGTCAATTGGTGCCAGCGCAATCGCATGTTCAATGTCATGCCGGAGGACGCTTGGGAGTCCGGTGTGCTCGGCCGTCAAAAATGCCCCGTGAAACAGGTTCGTTGCGGATTGAATTGTGCCGGCATGGAGCGATCAAATCGCAAGTCATTGTCACACATGCGTAAGAGGATGCAAACGCCCTGCTCTTGCTTCCATGTGTCGACTTTAAATAGGCACCTTTGCGTCTTCGGTGTGGTAAAGTTTATTTTAGGTGTCTTGGTTGTCTTGAACACGGTGGTCGTTATGGTTGTTTCGGCACGGCGATCATGTCGAGGGTCAATGTCCGCGGCGGTTTGCCGCTTCCGGCGACTTGGGCTTTCGACGCCGCCGGGGGGCGCGCCGGGTCATAGAACTGCGGGCGGACATCGTTGAATGTCTTGCTGACCGCGGCGTCGCTGACGTAGTAGGTCCCTTTGGCCAGATGCTGCAGGTTGCTGCCGGCGGCATCGAGCGCACGCTGCAGGATCGAGAAGACTTCCCGAACTTCCGCTCCGCTGTTGGGGTCGGTGTTGCTGCCAAACAGCCCCGAAACGTAGATTCGCTGCGGCACGTTGACCCGCGTCACCCGGCAGAACACGGGAGACGCCGTCATCCACGGCGGAGTCAGAAACTCCATCGGTGCTGCGCTGCCGCTTGAATTCTTGGATGCCACCACGAATTCAATCTCGATCGGCAGGGACGATTCCCACTCCACCCGGGGAGCAGGTGTTTCAGGCGTTTTCGAAGTTGCGGGATGCGCTCCAAGTCGCCGACGCCGAGTTG
>JANRLN010000073.1:0-7171 GCA_033762515.1 Planctomycetaceae bacterium | reverse complement strand
GCGGTGCGCCAGGCATGCCGCTGCAACATCAGGTTGGGGCCGCCGCGCCCGTCGCTGCCGTAGACGTAGGGTCCCATGAGTCGATCGTCTGCCGGCACTCCCTGCACCAGGGTGGCGGAGCCGGCGTCGCCGAAGAGGGTCCGCACGCTGACGTCGTCGTCGCGCAGCACCTTGGAGTAGGTCTCTCCGGTCAACAGCAGGACGTTCGTCGCCTGGCCGGTCTCGATGAGACCCTGCACGAGACCCAGTCCGTAAACATATCCCGAGCAGCCGAGATTGATGTCCAGCGCCCCGCAGGTGGTCGGCAGTCCCAGGCGATCCTGCAGGAGGCAGGCGGTCGTCGGCAATGGATAGTCGGGGAGCTGCGTGCAGAAGACGATGTAGTCGATCTCTTCACGGCGGACGGCCGACTCGGCGAAGAGTTTCTCCGCGGCGTGACAGGCCAGATCCGAGGCGCACTCCTCGGGACCGGCGATGCGGCGTTCGCGGATGCCGGTCTTCTCGTAAATCTTTTCCGGCGTCCAATGCTCCGCCAGCGGAGCGAGCTCCTCATTGCTGAGGATGGTCTCCGGCAGGTGACAGGCGATTTGCGAGATGGCGGCGAACATCGTCCGGGTCTCACACAGTGCAGAGGCGGAAGTTCCCTGAATTACGCCGCGCGGGGTTCAGCGGCGGCGATGGTCGGCGGCCATTCGAGGCGTTTGGCGGGGACACCCATGACGGTGTCGCCGGCGCGGACATTGCGCATGGCGACGCTCCCGGCTCCGATCCGCGCGAAATCTCCCACTTTAACCCGGGGCAGCACCGACGCATGACTGCCCAGGAAGACGCCGGTTCCCAGAACGGCATGTCCCGTCACGTCGGCGTGAGCCGAGAGCGTCGTTCCCGCACCGATGCGGGCGTCATGACCCACGGTGGACGCGATGTTCAGGGAGACGAAGTCCCCCACAACCGCGTTGCAACTGACGACGGCGGTGGGGCAAACCACGCAGCCCTGGCCCAATTGGGCCGAGCCTTCAATGACGGCGGATCGATGAATGAACGTGCCGAACACGGCGCCGCGATCCGCCAGTTCCCGCGCCAGTCGCAGTTTGACTTGCGGATCGCTGACAGCCAGGAAGACCTGGTCGCCGGGCAGGGGTTGATAGTCGGCGATCGCGGCGGCGAGCCGAGGCTGCAGATCGGGGAATCGCGCCAGCGCCTGCGGATTGTCGTCGACGAAGACGATGTCCTGATTGAGTCCCTGGTGTCGCCACTCGTCGTTCAGCCAGCCGTAGAGCTCGCGCGCGAAATCTCCGGCCCCCACGATCACCGCCCGTGCGGCCGGGGTCTCCGGCCGGGCGAACTCTTGCAGGTAGGCGCGCTGGAACGCCCCGACGCGGGCTTCCTCGTCGCTGAGCATCCCCTGCCGTTCGGTTTCCCGCGAACCCTGCTGGACGAACTCACAGACGACGCGGTCTTCCTCGAAGACGCGCCGGTTGAAGTCGACGGCCGACAGCGACAGCGTCTTGAGAATCGTCTCCTGCAGCGGAGTGGCCGCGGGCAACGCCGTGGCGAACACGTAACTCGTGAACCGCGACGCAGTGGGGGTCAGCGGTTCAAAGTGCTGAATGCCGAAGGTGGTCCCGAACGTGGTGGCGAGGGTGACGTTGGGGAATACCAGCTGATGAAAGTATCCGTCCACCGGAAACGGTCGCGCCGCCAGCGTCTTCAACGGACGGGCCATCGCCTTGATCAGATCGGCAGAGACGCTCGTTGACCAGGAGGAATGAAGCCCCTGCCAGCCGAACTGTCCGTCCCCGGCTCCCAGTCGACGGAAGGTTTCCTCGTGCACAAAATTGACGTGATAGCTTTCGAGGGTGTTCTCAACCAGGATCTTCCAGTTGGCCTCGATGTGGATTTCGTTGGTGTCCACGAGCTCCCCCAGCGCCGAGGTCAGGCGTTCGATGGTGGAGTACGCGTCGCCGAGGTGCTCGGCAAGGGGCGCCGCGGCGAGATTCTGCGTCACAAAGACGAGGTTGCCGCAGCTCGCGACGCGCCAGCGCTCCAGTCGCAGTTTGTCGCACGACTCGGGGGTCAGGTCGTCGAATCGCGGCCGCTTGGGGATGCCGGCGGGAATGCCGTCGGCATTGTAGGTCCAGCCATGATACGGGCACTGCAACGCCCGATTGCCGCAGCTTGCGGTTTGAATGCGGCTGAAGCGATGCGAGCAGACGTTCTGGAAGGCGTGCAGCTCTCCCTGGAAATTCTGCACCACCACCGAGCGGCCGCCGATCTCGCGGACGAGGAAGTCGTTGTGCTCGCGAAGCTGGTGCGCAAAACCGGCGAACTGCCAGAGGTTGCGCAACTGCGTCAGTTCGGCGTCGAATTGTTCCTGGTCCCAGTAGGCTCGCGCCGGCAAGTATGATTGCATCGATCCCCCCTCCCTGACGCCGGAAATCGGAATGAGCTAAGCCGCCGTGTATCCGCCGTCGATCGTCAATGTGGTTCCCGTGATCCATTTCGAGGCATCGGACAGCAGAAACGCGATGCCTGCCGCCACATCCTCGGGGCTCCCCAGTCCCAGGGGATGCATGCGTTCGATGGCTGCAAATTGTTCCGCCGGCAGCGACTCCTTCTGACGCATGGTCATCTCCGTCAGAACCTGCCCGGGGGCGACGGCGTTGACGCGAATCTGTTCGGAAGCGAGCTCCAGCGCCAAGGCTCGCGTGAGGGACAACAAGGCCCCTTTGCTGGCGCAATACGCCGATACTCCCGGCTGCGCCACCAGACCCATCACGGAGGCCACGAAGACCACGCTGCCGCGTGGAGCGCGAACCTGCTTCTGTCGAAAGCCTTTGGCGAGCGCGACGGCGGCGGTGACATTGATTCTCTGCAACTGTTCGAACTGTTCGCTGCTCTGAAATCGCACGGGACGCATCGCGTGGGCCCCGGCCGAATGCACGAGACCATCCAGCAGCCCGTGATCGGCGGCAAGCTGTTTGAGCCATCCGGGGAGCGCTTCGGCGTCGGTCAGATCCGCCGCGACGCAGGCGTGGCCGGAGCCGCTCAGGAGTGCCTCGGTCGCGGCCAGCCGCTCGGCGTCGCGCCCCGCCGCAAGCACGTGCGCACCCAGTTGGCTCAGATAGACCGCCGTCGCTTGTCCGATGCCGGACGAGGCCCCGGTCACCAGATAGCGGCGACCGCTCAAATCGAGGGGATTCAGCATGCGCGTCGCTCCATCAGGGAGGCGACCGTGGGTTCCGCGTCCAGCGACAGTATCTCCGGGCGCGGCAGAGGGCCGAACTCGACGGCGGCGACGCCCCAGGAGTAACCGACTCCGAACCCGACCAGCAGCAGCTTCAGCGATTCCGCCGCGCAGCGGTCGGCCAGTTGCGCGGCGATGGTCAGCGGGATCGAGGCGGAAGATGTGTTGCCGTAGTCCCCCAGGGAGAGGGGTTGCTTTTCGGCGGGGAGTTTCATCCGCTTGGCCAGGTGTTTCAGCATGAATTCGTTGGCCTGATGCATCACGACGGCGTCCACGTCATCGCGAGACCAGTTGGCCGAACGCAGACCCGCTTCGACCAGCGGCGGGACTTCGCGGAGCGTAAACGCGAAAATCTCCGCGCCATTCATGAACAGTCGCCCCTCCGCGTTGAGTTCGGGTTGGGCGTTGAGCGGGGAATCCCGAAACAGTCCGCGCCGCACGATCAAGTGATCGCGCCCGGAACCATCGGTACCCAGGACGAAGGACCACGGCGGCGCCTCCGGCGCCCGTTCGAGGAGCGTCGCCGTACCGGCGTCGCCGAAGAGGGGCCGCGTCGAGCGGTCTTCGCGACCGGTGATCTGACTGACGGTATCGCCCACGAGCAGCGCGACCCGACTCAATCCGCTCCCGAGCAGCGTGGATGCCAGCCATAGACCATAGGTGTACCCTGAGCAACCCAGGTTGACGTCGAACGCCGCACACGACGTCGACAGGCCCAGTCGCGCCTGCAGCGTGCAACTGGTCGCCGGCAGCAGGTAATCGGGAGTCTGCGAAACGAAAATCAGGGCGTCGACCGAAGCGGGATCCCATTCCGCCTGCTGCAGGGCGCGCTTTCCGGCGGCGCAGCACAAGTCCGACGTGCACAGCCCGGCGGCGGCGACATGTCGGGAACGAACGCCCGTCGCCGCACTCAGTTTTCCGGCAGCCTCGACTCCATAGAGGACGCCGTCGGTCTCGGCGCCTTCCGTGGCGCTCGGGACGGCGCATGCGAGCGCGGCACAGCGAATGCCTGGGACCGTCGTGGCCGCCATAATTCCCCCACGCGATGAACGCATCCCCCCCCGGGGATCAAACGGTTGAATCGTGATCGCCAGCCAGCGGGGCGGCGGTTAGGCCGCGCGCCGCAAGGTCTGGCTGTCGCCGGCCGTCAGGCGCGCCAAATCGGCGATCGAGACGCAGTTCAAGACGGCGTTGGGCGCCAGCGTCACGCCATATTCCTCATCCACGAGGGCGATGAGCCCCATGAATGTGAGCGAGCTCCACCCCGAAATCTGCTGCAGTTCGTCGGTGGGTTGGGTCGTGCCCTCGTCGAGCTCGAAGAGCTCGTCCATCTGCAAGCAGAACTTTGCCAGATCCATTGGCGACTTTCCTGAATCACAGCGTCAAGCGGTGTGCTCGACGCTGGGCCTCCCTGCCAGGTCATGCTGCGCGGTCGAGGCGATTCCGTCCCCTGCGGCCGCGCCGTTCACGACGGGCGTTATACGAGTCGGCCGCGAGGAGCGTCAAGAGGCGTTCCCGTCCCTCGACGACGCCGGAACCCAATTCCGCGGGCCATCCCGGCGCGTCGGCGACGATGGACGGCACAGCAGGTGCGACCGTAGAAATTCGCGATTCTTGCCTGCGTTCCACGAATCGCCTCAGGCGGCGACGGTGCGGCGCATCGCCTGCAGTCGCGCATCGGCCGGCTGCAGGCAAAAGACATTTCCATGAAATTCCTCGGCGGCTGCCAGCTCGCGGCGATGTTCATCGAAGAGCCGATAACCGCAATCCGCCAGCAGCTCCATGACCGCGCGGCAATTCTCGGTGATCTCCACCATCAACGCGACTCCCGGCTGCCCCAGCGTCGCCTGCAAACCGCGCAGCGCCATCAGCTCGGCCCCCTCGACGTCAATCTTGATGAACGACGGAGTGGGGAGCTGTTGGTCGGCGAAGTAGTCATCCAGGCTCACGCAATCGACCTCCACCGTCGACGTCTCCACGCGTGAGACTCCGGCGGAGGCCATGTTTTTCTGCAGCCCCTCGTAGTCCTGCAGCAGCGAATTGTTCTGGCCGCTCAAATTTTCCACCTGAAACTTGGCCACGCCATTGAAGTCGGCGACGGCCTTTCGTTCCAGCTGAACGTGGGTCTTCCCCTGCAGGTTTCGGGAAAGATACTCGAGGTTGTTCGGCCCGGGTTCGAAGACGACCATTCGTCCCGCCGGACCGACCAATTTCGCCAGGTGCAGCGAGACATAGCCGATGTGCGCGCCGACTTCGACCACGAAGCTCCCGGGCGCCACCAGGTCCCGAAACAGCTCCATCGTTTCCTGCTCACGGCGTTTGCCGTGATACCAATAGCCTTTGTGCCGGAACGAGTGCAGCCGCAGCCGATCGCCGGTGTAGTGGTGGCGGATGGTGATGTCGCCAGGATTCACGGCCTGTAAGACTCGAATCGCCAGTTTTCGCAGGAACATGGCACCGTTCTCCTGGAGAGTCCACTCATCTTCGGGTTTCGCCCGAGCGGGCGGGTTTCTCCCACACGCGCGGGAAACCTGTCAAGGTGAAACGTCCATCGCAAGGTGCGCGGCCGTCACGCGGCGCGTTGATGCAGAGGCGACGCCGACGCAGCCGTCGCCGTCCCCCGGAACTCGGGCATCGTCGCGGCGTTTTCCGCGGAGATCCCGTCCCGCTTGAGCACCTTGCCCACAGTGGCGCACAGAATCTGCAGGTCGAGCCAGAAACTCAGATGCTCGACGTACCAGACGTCCTGCGACAACCGTTCTTCCCATGTCGTCGCATTGCGGCCATTCACCTGCGCCCAACCGGTCAATCCTGGACGCACTTCATGCCGCCGCGCCTGTTCTGGTGAATAGAGCGGCAGATATTGGACCAGCAGCGGCCGCGGCCCGACGAAGCTCATCTCGCCGCGCAGAATGTTCCACAACTCCGGCAGCTCATCGAGACTGGTCGATCGCAGCCATTGGCCGAATTTGGTCAGCCGCTCATCATCCGGCAGCAGTCGTCCCGACGCATCGCGGGCGTTGGTCATCGTGCGGAATTTGTAGATGGGAAAGACCCGGCCGTGCCGACCGGGGCGCGACTGGCGGAAGATCACCGGACTGCCGTGCCGACGGCGCACCAGGAGCGCCAGCACCACCAGCGCCGGCCACAGGACGACCAGCAGCCCGGCCGCCGCAACGATGTCAAACAGCCGCTTGCCCCCGCGGCGATACCAACCGTGACGTGGATGCACGAACGCGACCTCCTGTCAGACTCTCTGCGGAATAGCAGACTTCGCAAAAACGGGGAAGAGAGACCGCATCGGTCCTCGCGCCGGCGACACTCATCTTGACCCAATTCGACATTTGTGCGATCCCTCGCCCTGGCAGGTTGATAGCTCACATTTGTGAAGATTCACGCTCGGTGCTCAGGGGGATTGCTGCGATGCACATTTTCTTTTCCGTCGGCGAACCGAGCGGCGATCATCATGCGGCCTGCCTCATTAAAGAACTCCGCCGGCGTCGTCCCGATCTGCGCGTCAGCGGATTGGGGGGCCAGCGCATGGAGCAGGCCGGCTGCCAGGTGCTTTATCCCCTCACCAATCTCGCCGTGATGGGCTTTTTCGCCTTTATTCCCAAACTGTGGCAGTTCATTTCCGTCTACCGCCAGGCGTGCGAATACCTCACGCGTCACAAGCCCGACATGGTGGTCCTCGTCGACTTCCCCGGCTTCAACTGGTGGATCGCCAGTGCGGCCAAAGCCCGCGGCGTGCCGGTCATCTACTACATGCCTCCGCAACTCTGGGCCTGGGCCCCCTGGCGGATTCGCAAGGTCCGCAAGTATGTCGACCTCGTCCTGTCGGGGCTGCCGTTTGAGACCGAATGGTACGCCCAGCGCGGCATCCCCGTGTTGTACGTCGGCCATCCGTTCTTCGACGAAGCGGTG
>JANRLN010000072.1:0-23335 GCA_033762515.1 Planctomycetaceae bacterium | reverse complement strand
GTCGATCGCCATCTGCTTGCCGGGCATGGCGTCCAAGGCAAACCGGGCCGCCACTTCACTGATACGCGTGGCCCCCTTGGTGATCACAATGAATTGAATCACCACGATAATAATGAACAGGATCATCCCGACGACGAGCTGACCTTCGGCGACGAAAGAACCGAAGGCTTCGATCACGCCTCCGGCTGCACCGGTGCCATCGGCGGCGGCACGCGTTAGGATCAGCCGGGTCGACGCCACGTTGAGCACGAGTCGGGCCAGTGTTGTGCCCAAAAGCAACGACGGAAAGACGCTGAATTCGAGCGGTCGACTGACATAAATCGTGGTCAGCAGAATCACCACTGAGACGGTGATATTGGCTGCGAGGAGCAGGTCGAGGACAAACGCCGGCAGCGGGATGATGATGACCAAAAGCGACATCACAATCAGGATTGGAAAGACCAATCCTTGTGATTGCGCCCAGAGTCCGCGCAGACCGGTGCTGTCGTCGGTCGGCATTGCCGCCTCCGCACAAACCTCCCGGCAGTCGCGTTGTCCACCATGGACAGCGCGACCGTCAGGCCGTTCGGCTGATGGAAGTGAAGTTGAGAATTGAAAATGGGAGAGGAGCGAGGGGAGTGGTAATGAATCGGCCGAAGGGTGTCCAGACGGCTTACTAGTTGTGAGAATCCGAGAATGCGAAAGGATTTCGGTTCAAGTCCCGCGTTCGCCAGAATCCGGCAGAATTGGCCGCGAGGGTAGAGAAATTTGAGTGCGGCCAAGCACGGAGAAGGATATGCGGAAGCAAGGGAGTGCGGGAGAGGATTGGCATTCCCTTCTCCCCGCACTCCCTTGCTCCCAAACTCCCGTACCCGAGAAACTGACTTACTGAACTCGCGAGCTCACGCCGCGTTACCGCGACAGTTGCCCGACTTCGATGGTCAGGCCCGGATGCTGTTCGCGCCATAAGGTCAGAGAGGCCTGCACTTCAGCAGGGCTGGCGGTGCCGGTAGTCCCCAGCTTACGCACTGTCACAGAAGCCACCAGATTTCCCATCAAGGCACTCTCCGCCTGACTCCCACCGCTGACCAGAGTCAGCACTGCTCCCGCGGTAGCGCTGTCGCCAGCACCAGTGGGATCGAACGGTCCCTTCACTTGGACGCCGGGAATCAGTTGCGGTTCCGGGTCGCTGATGACCATCCCCTTCTCGCCCCAGGTGACGAACACCGGGGCCTGGGTCTCTGCCCGCAGGCGGGGAATCACCGCCCAGAGGTCGGACTTGATGATCTCATCTCCGGGGAGAGGATTGGCCCGACCGACCGCTTCAAATTGATTGGGTTTAGTGACGATATGGCGAAATTGGCGGACATGGCGACGACTGTCGGCCCAGAAGAGCACTTTGGGAAACCGAACCGCTTGCTCGGAAAGGATTTCGCGCATCGCTGCCGTTACAACGCCACAGTCGGGCATCTCGACCTGGTCCATTACGATGATCGCATCAACGGTGGGGAGAATGTGGCCGAGCGCCGCGGCAAGACGAGAAACGATGGTCGAGGGGGTGGGCTGCCGGTTTTTGGTGTCGTAGCGCGAATGTTCGCCCACGAGACCCTGAACTCCGAAATCACGTGGTTTCAAATAGGTAGGGGTCATCAACTCAGGACATCGGAGCAAGCCGCTCGTGGAACATCCCAGTTGTTCTAGTCCCTTGCAGAGGTCGAAGGCTTCGCCATCATCGCCGATTGCCCCAAGCGCGTGGATTTCTGTGGCACCTAGGGCTGCCAGATTATTCACCACCGTTCCCGCCGCTCCGGGGCTACGGCGACGTTGGATCACCTGATGAGCGGTCCGCCCCGTCTCGAGACTCGGTTCCGCCAGGTTCGGGTCGACCTCCAGGTACTTATCGAGGAAAAAGTCTCCCAAGACGGCGATCCGCCGCTCGGAAAAACTGTCCATCAATTCCTGGAGACGCTCGGGAGTCATCGGTGTCCTGTTCCTGTCTCGGCTGTTTCGTCGGGGAGAAGCCCAGGGACGGCTGTCCCCGGGCTTTCGACGGTGTCTAGAGCGCTCCCTTCACCCGGCGGACAGCTTCTTCGACATTGCTGCGGCTGTTAAAGGCACTGAGGCGAAAATAGCCTTCGCCGCTGGCGCCGAATCCGCTGCCGGGGGTTCCGACCACGTTGGCCCTGGACAACAGATGGTCGAAGAACTCCCAACTTGTTTGCGTCCCCGGCGTTTTCAACCAGACGTAGGGTGCATTGACGCCGCCATAGATCTTCAGTCCCGCCGCGGTCAGTTCGTCCCTCAGGATCTTGGCGTTCTCCAGGTAGAACCGAATCAGGGTCTGCACCTGTTCTTTCCCGGCAGGGGAGTAAACCGCCTCGGCTCCGCGTTGGATAATGTAGGGAACGCCGTTGAACTTCGTCGTATGCCGGCGCGTCCACAAGGCGTGCAGTTCGACCTTGTCGCCCTGGGCGGATCTGGCGGTCAACCCTTTCGGGACGACGGTGAACGCACAACGAGTGCCGGTGAAGCCGGCGGTTTTCGAGAGGCTGCGGAATTCGATCGCGCACTCGCGGGCGCCGGGAATTTCGTAAATTGAGCGGGGAATCGTCGGGTCGGTGATGTACGCCTCATAGGCGGCGTCGAAAAAAATGATCGCGTCGTGCTTTTGCGCATAGTCGACCCACTGCGTCAGGGTCTCCTTGCTTGCCACCGTCCCCGTTGGGTTGTTGGGATAGCACAGGTAGATCAAGTCCACCTTCTGGTTGGGAATCGCAGGGACGAAGTCATTCTCCGCCGTCACGGGGATGTAGACCAACCCGGCGTACCGTCCGGCATCATCTGCGGCCCCCGTCCGGCCGATCATCACGTTGGTATCGACGTAGACCGGGTAGACGGGGTCGGTCACGGCGACGATGTTGTTGAGACCGAAAATGTCCAGGATGTTCCCGGTGTCGCATTTGGAACCATCCGACACGAAGATTTCGTCGGCGGCGACATTCGCCCCGCGGCTCTGGAAGTCGTTTTGGGCTATGGCGTTCCGTAGAAAATCGTAGCCCTGCTCGGGACCATACCCGCGGAACGTCTCCCGCTGTCCCATCTCATCGACCGCGTTGTGCATGGCCTCGCGCACGGCGGCGGGCAGGGGTTCAGTGACGTCCCCGATTCCCAGACGAATGATCTTCGCATCAGGGTGCTCTTCAGAAAACTTCTTCACCCGCCGCCCGATCTCGGGAAACAGGTAACCGGCTTTGAGCTTCAGGTAGTGGTCGTTGACGTAAGCCATGAGTGGTTGAGGGCTAAGGGTTTAGGGCAGAGGGTCAGTTTCAGACTCACCCAACCCCTGCGGGTTCGTGAGTATCCCGGCGCTTTCGAGAAAACGCGTGACTCCGTAGAATCCCCCGCGAACCGTGTGAACGTCAAGCGCATCGATTCAAATTGGCTGCGCCTCGAAGTTTCCTACTTGGAACGTCCATGACCGCTCGTCGCATCTTGGTGACCTCCGCGCTCCCGTATGCCAATGGTCATATCCATTTGGGGCATCTGGTGGAGTACATCCAGACCGACATCTGGGTGCGCTTCCAGAAGCTTCGCGGAAATCGATGCGTCTATATCTGTGCCGACGACACCCACGGCACTGCGATCATGATCCGCGCCCGGCAGGAAGGGCGGCCGGAGACCGAACTGATCGCCGACATGCGGGAAGCGCATCTCCGCGACTTCACGGCGTTCGACGTCGCCTTCGACAACTATGGCAGCACGAACAGCGAATCGACCCGTGCCGTCTGTCATGAGATCTGGGCGGCGCTGCGCGCGAAAGGTCTCATCGTCGAACGGGACGTCACGCAGTTGTACGATCCGGAGGCGCAGACCTTCCTCGCTGACCGGTTCGTGAAGGGGACCTGCCCCAAGTGTGGAGCCGAGCATCAATACGGCGACAACTGCGACAAGTGCGGTTCGACCTACACGCCCGCCGACTTGATCAATCCGGTCAGCACTCTCTCCGGCGCGACGCCGGAGGTGCGGACTGCGGCGCATCTGTTTGTCCAGATCGAGCAGTTGCACGAGTTCCTGCAGAACTGGACGCAGTCGGGCGAGCATCTGCAGGACGAAGTCGCCAATTACTTGAAGGGTCACTTCCTCAGCGAACCGCTCCGCGATTGGGACGTCTCCCGTCCTGCGCCGTACTTCGGGTTCGAGATCCCCGACAGCCCCGGCAACTACTGGTATGTGTGGTTCGATGCGCCGATCGGATACATCGGCTCAACCGCGGACTGGTGCGCGAAAAATGGCGAAGTTCTCGATCAGTGGTGGAAACCCGTTTCAGTCATTGGCGACTCGCCAGGGGCTAAGACGGAGATTCACCACTTCATTGGCAAGGACATCACCTACTTTCACACGCTCTTCTGGCCGGCGATGCTCCACTCGGCGGGATTCAACCTGCCGCACAAGGTGCACATTCACGGGTTCCTGACGGTCGACGGCGAGAAGATGTCGAAGACGAAGGGGACCTTCGTCTTGGCCTCGACATACGCCAAGCATCTCGATCCGGCCTACCTCCGGTATTACTACGCCTCGAAACTCGGCTCGCGACTCGATGACCTCGACCTGAACCTGGAAGAGTTCGCCGCGAAGGTGAACTCGGATCTGGTGGGGAAGGTGGTCAACCTGGCGAGCCGGACGGCGAAGTTCGCTCAGCCGACAGGGTTATCGACGGCGTATCCCGATGATGGCGGTCTGTTCGCCCAGGGCGCTGCGGCCTCTGAGAGAATTGCTGAGTCTTACGAGAATTGTGACTTCGCGGCCGCGATGCGTGAGATCATGGCGCTGGCGGACGGGGCCAATCGCTATGTCGAAGACCACGCCCCGTGGACCTTGAAGAAAGACCCCGCGAAGGGGGCCGAACTGCAAGAGGTCTGCACGGTCTCCCTCAACCTGTTCCGGCAGATTGTGATCTATCTGGCGCCTGTTCTGCCGCGCCTGGCGGAGCAGGTGCGGCAACTGTTGAACTGCCCGATCACCCATTGGGACGAAGCCCAGACGCCGCTGGTCGGCACGCCGGTCTCTCCGTTTACTCACCTCATGAAGCGAGTCGAACTCGCACAGGTTCAGGCCATGACTGACGAAAGCAAAGCCGAAGCCCCCATTGCTCCCGTAGCCGCAGTCGCACAAGACTCGGCGGCCTATCTCGAAAAGGAGCCGCTGACGGCCGAGCACTGCACGATCGACGACTTCGTGAAGGTCGACCTGCGCGTGGCCCGCGTGCTGACGTGTGCGGAAGTTCCCGAATCGAACAAGCTGCTGCAGATGACGCTGTCCCTCGGCGGGGACCAGACGCGCAACGTCTTTGCGGGGATCAAAGGGGTCTACAAGCCGGAAGACCTCGTCGGCCGGTTGGTGATCATGTGCGCCAACCTCGCACCGCGCAAGATGAAATTCGGCGTCAGCGAGGGGATGGTCCTTGCCGCCGGGGCCGGGGGACAGGAGATTTTCGTCCTGAGTGCGGACAGCGGTGCCCAACCGGGCATGCGGGTGCACTGATCGTGATTCCCCGAGCGCTGTTAATCGCATCAATAGCCCCGGGCTCATGCCCCCTCGGCCCAGTTTCGCCGCGGAGCCCCGATGACGACCCGCACTCCCACATGGCTCGCGGTGCTGCTCTTAGCGAACTCCTTGTCCGCTGCTGACAGCGTCGATTGTGATCTCCTCATCGTCGGCGGCAACGAGGCCGGAGTTGCCGCGGCGGTGCAGGCGGCACGACTCGGTGTGCCGCGGATTGTTCTCGTCAACGACATTGCCTGGCTCGGTGGCCAATTCAGCGCAGAGGGAGTCGGCTGCATCGACGAGTGGACCACCTATCGCGGCAAACGGGTCAACTTTCCCCGATCGGGGTTGTTCCTCGAAGTCATCCATCGGATTCGACGACGCAACGCCGAAAAATACGGCCTCACCAATCCCGGCAACGCCTGGTGCGGGACTGATACGATCGAACCCGCCGAAGCCGCTCGAATTTTTGAGGAGCTTCTGGCCCCGTACCAGACTGCCGTGCCGGGGCAGGGGCAGGTGACATACCTGCAACCCTGGGAACCGGTTCGAGTTGTCGTGGACAGGAACTCGGTTCGTGCGGTGGAGTTTGCCAGACCGGATGACATCGGCCGGCGTCTCACCGTGCGGGCGAAGTTGACGATCGATTCGTCCGATTGGGGCGATGTCGTCCGGATGTCGGGGGCGAAGTATGCGGCGGGCCCCGATCTGCAGTCGCGATTTGGAGAACCCAGCGCACCGGTTGGTCCGTTGGGGGACGATCGTAACGAGATGAATCCCTTGTCGTGGTGCGTGGTGCTCCGCGAGGCGGGCCGCGACGCGACCATTCCGGCGCCGGAGGGATATCAGCCGCGCAGCTTCTCTGCGTTGGATGCGATCCCTCCGTTTGTGGACGCCGATATGTCCGAAGGGATCTATACGCCCGGCGGCTGGAGCGTCTACACGCACCGGCGACTGGTTGATCGCTGGCATAATCGCCTTCCCGGCGGGACCGAGGCGACATTCCTCAATTGGCCGACGCAGGACTATCCGCTGTTCAATTTCCCGCAGCACGTGATCGACGCGCTTGAGGCGAACGAACGGGGTGCATCCGGGAAGAACATCGTAAACATGACTCCCGCACAACGGCGGATCGTGTTTAACGACGCCAGGCGCCATGCATTGGGAATGCTGCATTACCTGCAGACCAAGGTTCACGATCGCGTGGGAGACTATCCGCAGAGTTTCCGGTACATGGGGTTGACCGACGAATTCGGCACGTCCGATCGCCTGCCGCCGAAACCCTACATTCGCGAAGGGCTCCGGCTCGAAGCCCTGTACATGCTCCGCGAACAAGACATTCGTGCCGCCGATCGCCACCCAAATTGGGCGAAGGTGATGGTTCCCGATGCCGTCTTCGGCTTTCAGTTCAATATCGATTTCCATCCGACGCGAAGAAGGTTTCTCGATCCCGGACCTGAGGCAGCCAGAGGCCCCTGGCAGTTCGTGCACACTCTGAATCGCCACTGGCACACCGATACCGACCGGGCGATGCTCCCGTTGCGATCGCTCGTTCCGGTCGAGAGGGATGGACTGCTGGGAACATCCAAGAACATCGGCGTCTCGTCGCTCGTCAGTTCGGCGGTGCGCGTTCATGGTCAGATGATGCACTGCGGCCAAGCTGCGGGAACGACCGCCTGGATGTGCCTGCGAGACGAAATTCAGCCCCGAGAACTGGCGCGAGATTGGCAGCGCATCCGAGAATTGCAGCAGCATTTGGTCCGTGCCCCCCGCGGAGCGCCGGGGATTCTGTTGTGGCCGTATCACGATCTCGCGGTCGACGATTTGCACTTTGAGGCCGTCAATCTGCTGGGCGTTCGCGGAATCTGGCAAGGGGACGCCGACAGCCTCGACTTTGATCCCTACCGTTCAGTCACCTCCCGTGAACTGGCCCGCATCCTTGAAGGCGTGGCTCAGCATGTGGTCGTACCGATCCCGGAGGCGGAGTTCGACGCGCTCCTGACAACGGGAGAGACCCCGGCCGACTGGCAGAAGCTGGCCGATGGTCTCCAAGCTTTGGGCTTGAGCCCCAGCCCCGGATTGACGAAAGGGGGACCGGTCGCCGAAACTCGCCTGACCCTGCAGCGTCACGAACTCGCGCGCATGCTATGGGCCCACATCAAAAACCTTCCTGAACGACTTCCGTATGTGTCTCGGTATCTTGAACCGGGTCATGACACGGACAGTGACGGGACGGTCGATCTTGATGATCCCTTACCATTGACCAACAGATGATCGCCGAAATTCCTCGATGCGATCCATTCACGACTCCCACAGGCGATCAATCATGCAGCCGTTGAACTGGAACAGCCGCCAGCTGACGCGCGGCTGGCAGCGCGGCGTCACGGCGTTCTTCTATGGTCTCGGCATGACCGAGGCGGAGTTCGATCAGCCGCAGGTCGGCATCGGCGTTCCGCTGTTGGAAGGGAACCTGTGCAACGTCCATGCGTATCAGCTCGCCCGTGCAGTTGCTGACGGCTGCCGCGAAGCCGGCATGTTTGGTTTCCCGTTCGGCACTCCTGCGGTCAGTGACAATCTGACGCAAGGTCTCGAAGGGGGGAGCGCCAGCCTGCCCTCGCGCAACTTGATCGCCAACTCCGCCGAGTGTGTGGTCACGGCGCATTGTTACGACGCCATGGTGGGGCTGCATCACTGCGACAAGAACGGCCCTGGATTCGCGATGGCCTTGGCACGGACTAATGTGCCGGGACTGATCCTCAGCGGCGGCAGCATTCATCCGGGGTGCTACCAGAGTCGATCGGTCACGATCCTTGACGTCTACGACGCGCAGGCCGACGCGTCGGTCGGTGCGATCCCGCAAGAGGAGGCGGACGCGATCCGCCGAGTCGCCTGTCCGGGTCCCGGCGGCTGTGGCATTGCGGCGTCGTTCAATACGTGGGGGATTGCGATGGAGGCCATCGGCCTGATGCCTCCGCAGAGCAGTTCCATTCCGGCGATCGATCCCGGTAAGCGCGCCGAGTGCCAGGCGGCGGGCGGACTCGTGCGTCGACTGCTGGAACTCAACGTCCGTCCGCGGGACATTCTGAGTCGCGCCGCCTTCGAGAATGCGGCCGCCACGATCGCTGCGATTGGGGGTTCGACCAACGCCGTTATCCACTTGCTGGCGCTCGCGCGGGAAGCCGGAGTTCCGTTCAGCCTGCGGGATCTCCAAGGAATTCTGCGACGGACGCCGGTGCTGTGCAGCTTCGCCCCTCGGGGTACGAAGACGATGGTCGACCTGCATCATCTGGGTGGAACGTCGGTGTTGCTCAAACACTTGTGGCGGGCCGGCCTGCTCAAAGCCGACTGTCTGACTGTCACCGGCAAGACATTGGCGGAAAACCTCGCTGACGTCGCCGATCCTTCGCCGGATCAAGAATTGATGGCGCCGGCGAGCGCACCCTTCAAGCCCTTCGCAGACATGCAGATCTGCTTTGGGAATCTTGCTCCCGAGGGCATGGTCTTCAAAGTGTCGAGCCTCAGTGACCCGCGGTTTCACGGCCCGACGATCTGTTTCGACAGCGGCAGGGCTGTCGCCGAGGCGGTCGAGCAGAAACGGATTCGGCCTGGAGACGTCATCGTGCTGCGGTATCTCGGTCCGGTCGCCGCGGGGATGCCGGAAGTGGTCCTGGCCGCGTCGGCGTTGTCGGTTCCAGAATTGACGGGCAAGGTGGCGCTGATTTCCGATACGCGCGTCTCAGGAATTTCGCATGGCGCGATCGGAGTTCACTGCTCGCCGGAAGCCGCCATCGGCGGACCGATCGGGCTGGTCCGCGACGGGGACGAAATCAGCTTCGACCTTCCTGCGGGGAGCATCACCTGGCACGTCAGCGATGAGGAAGCCGCCCAACGCCGAGCCACGTGGCAACCCCCGAGCGGTCGGCATCACCGCGGATATCTCGCCGATTACGCGGCGACCGTGTCGCAGGCGCATCATGGCTGCGTCAGTGCGGCGTTGTATCCCGAGTGTCGGTAGCGTTCGACGCAGAAAGCTCCAAGTCTCAAACGTCAAATCCCAAACAAGCCCCAACGACCAACTCCAAAACAAGGCGGACTCGCTCGCATGTTTGAGATTTGATCCCTGAGAATTGGAGCTGTTGCCTATGGTCGTTTTCGTTTCGTCCCAGCGCCCGGCAGCGGATGGTCGGCGAAGAATTGCCACAGGGTCTCGTTGATGTCGAACTTCGTCCCCCACATGTGGCCCACGCCCTCCAGTTCGACGTATTTCACGGCGTGGCCTTCTGCCAGGTACTTGTCCCGGTTTTGTCGGGCGACTCCCACAGGAATGATTCGATCCTGGTCGCCGTGAGCGATGAGGACCGGGAATTTGCGTTCAGCGTTGATGCCCGGCAAAGTCTGCAGGCCGAGCGCACCGGAATGGCATGCCGCTGCCGCCACCGTCTGCGAGCGTTCCTTGCCGACAATGTGAGCGAAGTAGCCGCCGTTGGACATCCCCACGACATAGATGCGTTGGGAATCGATCTGATAGCTCGACGAGACCTTCAGGACCAACGCATCGAAGAAGGCCAGGTCAGCAACCGCCTTCTGAACCGACAGCGCCCAACTCCTTCCCAGGGGATTCGGATAGGCGACGATGAATTTGTGTTTCTCGGCGGTCGTGTTCAATTCGGTATAGAGAGGCATCAGGTCTTTGCTGTCGATGACGCTTCCGGGAAAAGCGACCACGAGCGGAGCGGGATTTGCCAAATTGACGGTCGCCGGGACCACCAGCCGGTATTCGCGGGTGTCGCTTCCAACGCGAATTACTTCCTTGGGAAACGTCCCGGCCTGCGGTTCGGCTGCTGCGATTGTTCCGACGAAAAGGTAGACCCCATAGAAGCCCAGAGCTCGGATCGTTTTCGCCACCTGTTCAATCCTGATCATGATGAAGTGATGCAGTTAGAGCATGTGCGAGCCTGTCCCGGCGCGCGTCCCTGACGAGACATCAAACCCGATTTCTTTAAGAATCGATTGCCGAATCTGGGTGCGTACCGGAGAAATTCTGCCGATTTCGCATCGGGTGTGTACAGACGGGTCAAATCGCTCGTTTTCAGAAGGGATTCAGTCGAGGACTGTCGAACATTCTATTGAGCCCTTACTCCAACTCTGTCAACCCGCGCTCCCGCCTCCAAGCGTTCAGCAACTGCCAAGCGCGCGGTTCCAGTCTCAGGAACTTTCTGAGTTGCGACATCGTGCAGCCGAGTTGCTCGGCGCTGTGCTGGATCTGCGCATGGCGGAACGACAGCACATCGAGGGCTTCGGCCAGCAGCGTCGCAAAGTCGTGGTGGTCGGGATTTACACTGATCCTGTCGTTCGGGCAGCGGCGTTTCCAGAGTTCCGATGGAGCCGCGTCCCCCGCTTCCGGGCAGCGCACTTCCAGGGCGAGATTCACCCGCAGGCGTTTGACCGCCTGATGGTGATTGTCGCCCTGACTGCGACGCTCGGCCGCTTGCCCGACTACGCCGGTCGGCCGATGCCGGAGCACCACGGCCGATTCGGTCTTGTTGCGATGCTGCCCCCCTGGACCGCGTCGTCGTCCGGTGGTCAGCTCACAGTCACGCAGCAACTCATCATCACTCAGCTCGCACGGGTGGCGCGGCCGGTCGGAATCGGCCGGGTCGGTCTTCGGGGATGGGTCATGCACCGCGGACATGCCCGCGACAATACCATTCACGTCGCGACGTGCGTACTACAGCGACTTCAGATACTCGAGCACCGCCAGCTTTTCAGCCGGCGTCAGGGCATTGGGGAAGTCGTGGCCGGCTGCTGATTTCCCCGTCAGGGATGCGTCGAAGTAGCGTCGGCGATGAGCGGGGTGACGCACCTCTTTCGGAATCGTCGTCAACTCTTCCACCTCAAGACCGACGCGGTGGGTGTCGTATCCATCTTCGGTTCGTCTCCAGACGGCGGGACGTCGATCGGGGTGCAGCACGTGCCACAGCGTCGGGACCGAGCCATTGTGAAAGTACGGCGCGCTGGCCCAGATGCCGTCCAACGGTGGAGCGACATAGCCGACGGGATTCACGACGACGGAATCTTCGCCATACTGGCTCATCCAGCCATCCTTCATCCACTGTCGGTGTTCCGACGTGAGGGCATCGAGACGGACTCGGTCGGTGCGGACTTCCGACCAGGGGATCGTTCTCTGCTCGTAATGACCTTCGCGACCATATGTGCCGTGACAGCGGGCACAATGGTCATCAAAAACCTTGCGACCCTCCTCTGCCAGCCGGGCGTCGACGTGCCAGGGATACGCGGGGGCTTCGACCGATTCAATCCAAGCCAGGATGTCACGAAAGTCGTCTTCCCAGCCGTAAACGATCTCACGCGTATTTTTCGGGATGAGCATGAACTGCATCAAGGGACGGTGAGTCTTGGGAGAGAAGCCGTCGATATACAACGACGACTTCTTGCGGACGTTCCAGAACGGCGGGGCATCGAGATCGTGGTGCACCAGGGCGGGGATCGGGCGGGTAATGTCGACGCTCATGTCCGGGAGTCGAAAGGCTCCGAGGACGACGCCAAAGATGACGGAGTTCGTCGTGCCGTTGGTCGCGTTGAGCGGCAGCGTGACAATTCCCAGATCTAGGTGCGACAGGGGCTTGCGTTGTTGCAGTTTGATCAGGCGTACGTCTTCAACGAGAGTCTGCAGCGCAAGATGCGTGTTGGGCAGACCCGGAATCACCTTTCCAGCGACCTTGCCGCCGTGGCAGGTGAGGCAATTCATCACCCAGCCGCCGTGACCATTCGACGTATATCCCAGCGCGGGCAATTCGCCAGGGACGCCTTCGGGTGTCGGCATCAGTCCGTAGTAAGAGAATGTTAACTTCCGACGCTCCTCCGCCGATGCCGACCCCGCCTGCGTCTTCTCCGGCTCCGGCCAGGTGGTCCACAGGGAGTCAAGGACGGCCTCATCGAAATCGGGGGGTAGAAAGCTGTGAGTCCGCAGGACTTCCAGTCCTCGCGTCGCCGCCGGACTGAACTCCGCTCCGGACGTTTCTCGACCGAACAGCGACATCACCGCGGCGCCGAGGAGGATGTACTCAAGTTTCACGCTGAGCCTGCAAACCCGCCTCAAGCGCGGCCACGACGGCGTCGACGTCATAAACGCATCCACCCCAAGTTCCACCGCTGACCCGTTGCAGGGCCGCCCACAGTTTCGTATCCGACGGCATCCGCGGATCGGGTCGCAAATCCGCAGGGATCGGCCGCAAGGCCAAGATCCGAGCAGCCGCCTCCGGCTCGACGACGACCCCGTCCTCCCCGATGAAGTCTACCCGACCAGTCAAATTGCGGGTGTCGATCTCGATGCGAATCAGGTCGCCATCCCGCAATTTCGCAATCGGCCCCCCTTCAAGAGCTTCCGGACCGACGTGGCCGATGCACGCCCCCGTCGAGACCCCTGAGAAGCGTGCATCAGTAATCAGGGCTACTTGTTTGCCAAAGGGAAGATAGCGCAGGGCCGAAGTAATCTGATACGTCTCTTCCATACCGCAACCCAACGGGCCCCGCCCCATGAGTACGAGAACGTCACCGGCTTTCACCGGATTGTCAGTCCGACCCTTGACGGCGGCGATGGCGTCTCGCTCAGAGGTGAAGACCCGAGCCGGACCGGTCTTGCGATAGACGCCGTCGGGGTCAATCACCGCAGGATCGATCGAAGTGCTCTTCACCACCGAACCGGCGGGGGCGATGTTGCCGATGGGAAAGGTGACGGTGCTGGTCAAACCCCGTTGCCGGGCGACCGGGGGCGCCATGATCACCGTATCGGGATCAATGCGGTCTCTCTGTCGCAAACAATCGCGAAGCCGCGAGCGACGATCGCTTCGCTCCCACCATTCGAGAATGTCTCCCAATCGCTGACCGGAGACGGTGAGGGCCTCCAGTCGCAGCAAATTGAGGCCGCGCAAATGGAGCATCAACTCCGGCACGCCCCCGGCGAGAAAGAACCGCACTGTCGGGTGTCCAACGGGGCCGTTCGGCAGACAGTCTACGAGTCGCGGCACCTGGCGATTGAGCAAGATCCAGTCCTCAACGCTGGGTCGCCGAACGCCGGCTTCGAACATCACGGCTGGGATGTGCAGCAGCAGATTGGTCGATCCTCCGCACGCGGCATGGACCACCATGGCATTGTGCAACGCGTCGGCAGTCAGCACCTGCTTCATCGTGACGCCGGCGGCTTCCATCGCCACCACGGCGGCGGCCGAGCGCCGTGCGGTGTCCAGCCAGATTGGTTGTCCCGAGGGCGCAAGAGCCGAGTGGGGCAGGGACATGCCCAGGGCTTCTGCAATGACCTGCGAGGTCGCCGCCGTTCCCAAAAACTGACAGCCGCCGCCGGGAGAACCGCACGCCTTGCATCCTGCTTCGGCGGCCTCTTCGACCGAGATCTCGCCATGCGCGAATCGCGCGCCGATCGTCTGCACCTTGCCCGCATCTTCTCCACGCGCGGGTGGCAACGTCACACCTCCGGGGACGATCACGCACGGCAGATCATGCATGGCGGCCAAGGTCATCATCATCGCCGGCAGACCTTTATCGCACGTGGCGACGCCGACTACGCCTTTTCTCGTCGGCAATGAACGGATCAACCGTTTGAGAACGACCGCCGCATCGTTGCGATAGGGAAGACTATCCATCATTCCGACCGTCCCCTGCGTGCGACCATCGCAGGGATCGCTCACGAATGCCGCGAAGGGGAGACCTTCGAGCCGGTCGAACTCCGCGGCGGCGGCCCGCATCAGCAGACCGACTTCGTAGTGCCCGGTGTGATAGCCCAGCGCGATCGGCTTGCCGTCTTCGCCGCGAATTCCTCCCTGGGTGCTTAAGATGAGGTACTGCTTGCGCAACAGCTGATCGGGCCGCCAACCCATGCCGGCGTTCTGCGTCAACCCGAAGAGATCGCCGCTGGGAAGATCCAGCAACATCTGTTCATTGAGGGGCAGCTTCCCTTCGGGGCCCTCCCCTTGGGTAACGACCTCCCACAACGTGGAATCGGCGGAGTCGAGCAGCGAATTCAAGTCGATAGTCATAGACATTCTTCAGGTCGAGCAGAATCATCAGCGAGCGGGGGGACGTCAGTCCCCCCCGGTGATTGAAAAGTTACACGATGCCAGCAAGTCACCGGGGGGACTGACGTCCCCCCGCTCGCTTTAATCGAAGAACGCGGCCACGGGCGCGCTGAATCCAGGCAAGTGAGGTTCGGCGGTGATCGTGTCGTTGACATTGAACAACCGTGGGGGAGTACCAGTTTGCAGGACCAGAACTGTTTCCAAATGCGGGTTGATGATCCAGACGAGCTTTACTCCTGCGGCCAAGTAAGCGTCGGACTTCTTGTCGATCTCTATCTGCGTGTCTGAGGGTGACAGGATCTCAACGGCTAGAATCGGGGGGCCTTCCATCAACGTCGTCTCTTCGGATTCCCGTTGAACAACGTCTGGGCTGAAATACGCCACGTCAATGCCCACGGTGGTATCGGGCTCACGGCTGAGGATGCATCCCGCCTCGCCACCGACGACTTGGCCACGCGGTTCCGCCGACTGGTTGCGCCACATCTTGAGCAGCGCTGCTACGGAAACGAGAATCTGGCTATGCCAGCGGTTGCGTTTGGTCATGGTGGGATCTCGATGCTCGTGCAATTCGCCGTTGATCAGCCAGCGCTCGACCCCGTCGTCGGGGAGTGCCAGCAGTTCGGCGGTGGTCCACACCTTGCGTTCGATGACAGCGGACATGGTCGCGACTCAATCAGGACGGTAAACCGAGTTCACCTTTCGATTAGATCAGATCCCCACCCCCTGCGCACAGACCCGCCGGCGGTTTCGCGATGCTCAAGCAGCCTCGTCCAGCCACTCATCCAGCGCGCTTTCGAGTTCTTTCAGCAGATCGAGCGACCGGAGTTCCGCATCACGAAACGGCATCATCGCGGGGGCTTGAACGAAGAAGTAGCACTTGATCTTGGGCTCGGTCCCGGAGGGACGCAACGCCACCTGTCCCGAAAGGTGGTCGCGGACGACATCGGCGAACAGCAACTCCCCGGCGTTCACCGTCAGTTGCTCCGTAACCCGATGCTCGGGCATCGTCCGTTCTTCCTGTCGGCCGTAATCGCGAATCCGCGTGATGCGTGCCGATCCCAGGTGCGTCGGCGGCGATTCTCGGAATCGACGGACGATCGCGGCGATCTTCGCCGCCCCCGCGGGTCCCGGACAGGCATAAGACGACTGCGACTCCCGATGCCAGCCGTGTTTCCGCTGCAGTTCCGTCAATCGGTCCAGCAACGTCTTTCCCTGAGCCTTTAACTCTGCCGCCAACTCCAGGCACCACAACGCGCCGACCGACGCGTCCTTATCGCGGCAGTAGTCGCCGGCAAGGTATCCCAGCGATTCTTCGGCGGCGAACACCAGATTCGCCGCTCCCAGTTGCTCCATCGCCGCCCCGATGTGCTTGAATCCAACCGGCAGGTCCTCAACAACGCGAACGCGATACGACCGGGCAATCTGCGCGATCAGCGGCGTCGTGACCAACGTCTCCAGGACATAGCCCTCGGTCCCGGTGTGGTGCGCGAGCGCGAAGTCGGTGAGGAGCGCACCCAACTGATTGCCGCTGAGACAGGCAAAGCGCCCCTCGCGCGTGCGAACCGCGACGGCGATCCGATCGGCGTCAGGATCCGTGGCGAGAACCAGGTCGTGCCCTGCAACTTCGGCAAAGTCGGTTGCCGGTCCAAAGATCGCCGTCCGCTCGGGATTCGGCAGGTGATCAGGAACGTTGGGAAACCTTCCGTCCAGGGCACGCTGTGGTTCAAAGACGTCGACCTCGGTGAATCCGGCTTCCCGCAGAACCTTCAGCACGGAATTTTCGCCCACTCCGTGCAGGGGAGTGTAGAGGGCGCGGATTTCTCGGGAGGATGAGCGTGCGAGCTGTGCAACGGCTTGCACATACCTGCCATCAATCTCCGGCGCGACCCATGCAACCCGTCCCTGAGCGAGGGCCGCATCGAAATCCGCGATGGGGATCCCTTCGGCGGCGTCGACGCAGGCGATGATTCCTTCGTCATGAGGCGGCAACACCTGCCCCCCGTTCGACCAATAGGCCTTGAATCCGTTGTCGCTGGGAGGATTGTGCGATGCGGAGAGCATCACCCCGCAGTCGCACTGCAGCTGACGTACCGTGAAGGACAGCTGCGGCGTCGCCCGCGGCTCGTGATATATGAAGACCTGGAACCCCGCTGCGGCGAAAACACTCGCAGAAAGGCGTGCGAACTCCTCGGAACGCAAGCGGGTGTCGCAGGCAATTGCGACACGGGGAGACGCCGGGGAAGCCTGAGCAGCCGCGCGGGTTTGCAGGACATACTGCGCCAGCCCCCACGCGGATTCCGCGATCGTGCGGCGATTGATGGTCGCGGACCCAAGCTCGGCCATCACGCCGCGACGTCCCCCGGTGCCGAAGGGAATCCGTTCCCAAAAGAGCCGCATAAGTTCGTCTTCGTCGCGGGCCTCGATCAGTTCCAGCAATTGGGGCCAGAACTCGGCATAGACGTCGCTCTCCAACCAACGACGGATGTTGGACCGCGTCGCGGGCGTGAGATGTCGGACGGCGTCGCCGTTCAACCAGACGATGGCCGATGCGAGCCGCGTTTCGAATGCCTCCGTCATGCTGTTCAATCCACCCTGGACGCGGACGGTCGTCCGCAATCACCAGCATCCAACGGCACTACCTCGAAGCCACAGACAGAACCCGCAAAACACGCAGGGTTGTGGGTCGTCCGAGTTTGCTGATCTCTCGAATTCCGAGAGCGTACTCGATGGTGGAGGCACTCGTGAATGTACCGCCGGAATTGCTTTGATATTCCACGACAACGCGATTGTCTACGGCGGAAAGAACGCGAAAACGTCGGAAGCCTCGCCCGTCGCCGCCTGGACATTCGGTCCAATCCCCGTTCCTTTTCACTGTCGAAAAGTCAAACTGATTCCGATTCTTGAAGACGGCATCGAGGCTGATCTCGGTGACGACGGGTTCTTCCGAGTCTGATGCCCAACATGAGACCAGCTCGAATACGTTTGGATGAATCGCCTCTGGGGCGACCGGAATGTCGTTTCCCGTCCCCATGGCAATCAGGCACACAAATTCAAGAATTCCAAGCCTTTCGAACATGATGGTGCCTTGTGCGAACGCCGAGGCTCTCATCCCTCGTGACACGGGCTGCTCGAACAACGCTTCGGCCGCCGCGTTGAAGCGGCGGCGCCGGCAGAATTGTCACTTCGCCGCCAACGCCGTGTCCAGTGCCTCTTCAATCGGTCGCTGCGAGGTCATATCCCAGACCATCCGTCCATCCCGCCCGAAGACCCAGACTTTCGGGATGTAGTCCGCCTGGAGTTCGATGAGGGGGGACGATGCGCCGTACCCTTGCGGCCACGTGACTTGTCCATGTTCCAGGAACTTCCGGCTCTGCTCGAGCGTATCGCTGTCCTCAGTGGTCAATCCAATGAACTTGACTCCTTTGGAGCCGTATTCGTCATGGAGCTTCTTCAGCGCCGGCGCCAGTTTTCGGCAGGGACCGCACCAGAAGGCCCAGGCGTCGACCAGCACAACTTCGCCTTGGAGTTCGGCATTGGTCGGCCCCGGGCCGTTCAACCAGCCGGAGACCTTAAGTTCCGGAAGCGGGGTGCCAATGAGGCCCGATTGTCCCGGGGCATGCGGAATTTCTGACTCAGGACGCAGGAAGCTCGCCAGAATCGCCCCCGCGGCGCCCGTCGCCAAGACCAAGAGGATGAGTCGTGACGAGTTGGATTTCGGCGGAGGAAACTCGTTCGTGGCGGGGTCGACAGACATTTTGTGAACTTCTCGTGGGATATCAGGCGGCATTGTTGGCTACGCACCGTGCAGAGCGAGCACGTTTGGGATGCCCAATCTCCGTCAGACGTGACTCAAGGGTATCGAGTTGGAATCGGTCCGTGCTACAGTGTAGCGTCGCGGAGTGGGCCGAGCGGTCGCTGCGTTCTCGGCATCGCCGAAAACGGGGAGGAAAGTCCGGGCTCCACAGGGCACGGTGGTGGGTAACGCCCACCGTCCGCAAGGACAGGGACAGTGCCACAGAAAACAAACCGCCGTCTGAGCTTGCTCGGGCGGTAAGGGTGAAAAGGTGCGGTAAGAGCGCACCGCGGCACGGGTGACCGTGCTGGCAGGGTAAACCCCACCGGGAGCAAGACCAAGCAGGGGGGAGTGTGCTCGGCGACCTCGTCGAGCACCACGGATCGGCCCGATCCGTCCGACTTCCGGGTGTGTCGCTTGAGGCGGCGAGCAATCGCCGCCCTAGAAAAATGACCGCTCTCGACAAAACCCGGCTTACAGGCCCACTCCGCGTTTGATCTTCACGATGGCCGGCGCCGCAGGGAGCAGATCGATCCCCGGGGCGGAGAAGAGCACAACCTGCAGCTTCCAGCGCGGCGACTCGCCCGCGTCTCGCGGCTAGGCGAGCATCTCCCGCACCACCCGGCTCCCCTCCGGCACCAGCGGGATCGGCCGGCCCGTGCGGTCGGGCAGAAAGGCGTGTGGTTCGATCCCCAGCAAGTGATACATGGTCGCCAGCACGTCTTTGGGCGAAATCGGGTTTGCAATCACATCGCCGGCGATTTTGTCCGTGGCGCCCACCACGTTGCCGCGGGCAATCCCGCCACCTGCGAAAAGGGCGGAGTAGGCACGCGACCAGTGATCGCGGCCGCCCCCCTTCGCAGCGTTAATTTTCGGCGTACGACCGTGCTCGCTCAGGCACACGACGAGAGTGTCGTCCAGCATCCCGCGCCGTTCCAGATCGAGGATCAATCCGGAAAAGGCCTTGTCGAACGGCGGCAACAACTGGTCGGTCATTCGCTCGTAGTGATTCCAGTGGGTGTCCCAGGCGTCACCGGCGAGGCCATATTCGTCCCAGAAAACACTGACCAGACGCGTCCCGGCGTCGAGCATGCGACGAGCGCCCAGGCAGGCCTGGCCGAACAGCGACATGCCGTACAGCTCGCGCGTCTCGGGAGATTCTCGGCGCACATCGAGCGCCTGCGACACCTTGGGGGATTCCAGCAGCGAATAGGCCATCTGCTGGAATTCTGAAAGCGACTGCACTCGTTCGTTCTTGCCGAGCGCTCGGCGGGCAGCGTCGAACTGCTCCACCAGCGACCGTCGGGTGTTCAAGCGGTCCAGAGTGAGGCCGTCGGGCAGCGCGGTCGACGCCAGTTGGAAATGGCTCTCGGGGACGCAACCGCAGTACGGATCCCAGATGTCGAGATCCATATCACGCAATGTCTTGCGGACCGTGCGCGATGCCTTGCCGGCGAAGTCGGTCCAGACCGGGTTGTACATTGAACCCAGGTACGACGCATACGGCCCGGCCCGATGAACTTCGCCGGTGCGCTGCGAGCTGAACGGGAACGGCAGGGCCACATTCTGCGGGAACTCGCTCAGGCCCCCGCGGGCCTTGCGATCAAAATACTCGACGGCGCAGCCGAAATAGGGATGATGCTTGGGATCGTTGGGGGCCAACTCCATGTTCACGTCGATGATCGGCGTCCCGGTCATCGCGTAGGCCACGCCGTGGATCGGATACTCGTGATGGAGCGAGCGAACCACGGTCAGACGATCGGCGATGCGGGCGATGTTGGGCCAGTGTTCGCACACGTCGAGACCCGGAAGGGCCGAGGGAATCGGCTGCATCGTCCCGCGAACTTCCAGCGGGGCTTCCGGCTTCATGTCGACGGTTTCGAGTTGGCTGGGGGAGCCGTACAGGAACAGGACGATGCACCTCTTGGCGCGCCCGAACCCGTCGCCGTGGACGACGGATGCGGAAGCCGTCTGCTCCGACTCGAGCAGATGGGACAACGACAGCCCCGCCAGGCTCGCCCCGCCGACTTCGAGAAAGTCACGCCGACGTAAACCGGTGCAAAGGCGTTTTTCCGAACCCAGAACGCGGAGCATAGACGCAGTTCCCTCCCACCCACCAATCAACAACAGTTTATGAAATCGGTGCGTTCGGGGCAAGACTCCACTCAATTTCCAGCCACTCAACGCGTCCCACGCAGCGCCGGAAGCTGAGTCTGCGCCTGTGGTTTCGCGATTCGCTGGAGGGAAGCACAAAGAATCCCCAGAGTCAGAAAAGTTGGTCTAGGAGCTATCGGCAGATTTTGCTAGTTTCCGATCGTATGACGGTCCGGCGGGATCGGCGCGGACCAGGGATGGCGATTTCGTGCAATTCAGAAAGGATTCTGCATTATGCGTCTCAGTGGGACGTGCCGCGCTCAGTGCTCGGCCAATCAACGCTGGATGGGGGGAGCCCGCGCTGCGGCCGTTGTGGCCGTCGCGAGTACACTCGGTGTCGGAATCGACGGAGCCTGGGCTCAAAGTTCGCGGCCTTCCGCGACTCGACCCGCCACTCGAGTCTCGTACACTCCAGAACAGACGAAGGGTCTGGTTGACGACCTCAGCAATGACTTCATGGATACCTTTACGCGTCGGCGTCTGCCCGCGGCAGATCCGGCCGCGGCAACGCTGCGGGCGCCGACCAGTGAAATGTTGGCGCTGCGGCCGCTGGTCCGCGAATTCGCTGATGAAGCCTCGCAACTCAATTACGAATTGAATGATGAAATCCGTCGCCTTCCGACCATTCGTCCCCTTGTGACCGACGCCCTGAAAGTGAGCGCCTTGGCCGTCGGGCTTGACAAGGCGATGGAGCGGGTCAACGACCACCGCGTCGTCGAAGCCGACATTCAGGAATTGGATGCCACCTGGCGCGAGCTGGCTTACCGACTCGGCAATGTCCGCGGACTGAGCCGTCCCACTGCTGAGCGCATCGGTTCGCTCAATCAGATTAACGACGACATCGACAACGCCATCGGCATCGATCCGCAGTTCAAGAATCGGGAACTGTTCGAAAAGACCTACGACCTCGCCCAGGATCTGCGGAACCTGATCGACGACGTCCAGCAGGAAATCCGCGGTCGTGAGGCCCAGCAACTGCTCCTGTCGCTCAATCGCGCCCGTCAGCAGGTGCTGAACATCGCATCGATGCTCGAAGAGAGCCGTGTTGACTCCGAAATGATCGTGCGGGAATACAAGCAGTTTCAGACCCTCTGGTATCCGGAGCGGGTCAAGCTGCAGCAGTACGACAATCGCTACCTGGAGCGCAGCCTTCGACGGATCACTCAGACTGACGGCGAAATCCATCAGTTGCTGCTGCTGCCGACCAAGGTCGACAGCCAGCAACTCATTTACCTGACGTCGGCGCTGAAGAAAGACATCGACGAGTTCTTCGATCGCACCTCGCTGAAACTCCTGATGCACCTGCCGCGCGCCGACCGCGTTGCCGGCGTCGCCAGCGAATTCTACGGCGTCTGCGAGCACTTCATCGACGAAGTCAACTCGAACGCCAAGTACGATGAATTGGTCGACTCGTTCCGTTACATCGAAGACGCCCAGCGCAGCTTCCTCGACGTCTTCTACGATATCGAAAGCGACGACGCCCTCGCCGCGCTCCATCAGATCGAGCAGACCATCGAAGCGCTGTCCGCGTCCATGCAAGTTCAGCGCGATACGTTTGATTATCGTGCGGCGATCGAGTTGGTCACTCGTGTCGATACCGACGTTGAACAACTGGAATGGGTGGCCAAGCGCTGGCTGGCTGAAGATCGGCAGTCCTTTGGCCCCGCTTGCCTGCAGGCGATTGCCTCGATGCGCCAGCAGACGGAGAAGCTGAATCAGGAGTTGGTGACCGGAATGCCGTCTGCGCAGCTCCGCAGCCGATCCGAACAGCTCTACGACACCTGGCGGACGGTTTATAACTATCTGGTCAAATGTCAGACGGCCGACCGCACCAACTTGGGGCGGATCTCCTCGCGCATCACTCCCGCGCTGGTGGAATTGCGGACGCAGTTGACGCAGTAATGGCTGAAACCGCCGATGCCGCGTGAAATCCGAAGCCCAGGGATTGTCATCCCTGGGCTTCGGCATTGAGGGACTACGACAATCCAGGGATCGGATTACCGTGATATACCTGATGCGGACGTCCGAGGTCGTCATGCCAGGCGACGGTCTCTGGCAGTCCCAGCGCCGAATAGATTGTCGCCGCCAGATTTTCCGGTGTCTGCGGATTCTCGGCCGGGTAGCCGCCGATCTTGTCGGACGTACCGACGACGCGTCCCCCTTGGATGCCGCCCCCGGCGAGGAAGACGCTTTGGACGGCGCCCCAGTGGTCTCGGCCGGGCAGCTTGTAGTGCTGCGGAAGTCCAAAGACGCGGGGCGTACGACCGAATTCTCCCGCCATGACGATTAACGTCGAGTCGAGCAATCCGGTCGCCTGCAGATCGTCCAGCAGGGCCGACAACGCACGATCCGTCGGTGGAAAGAGGTAGTTCTTGAGGTGAGGAAATGCGTTGCCGTGGGTGTCCCACGTCTCGTTGTTGCCGAGATTCACCTGAACCAGACCGACGCCCGCTTCCACCAGTCGCTTGGCCATCAGCAGTGACCAGCCGAAGGAGTTGCGGCCGTAGCGATCCTGCTCCTCTGCGGGGGCTTGGGTAACGTCGAAAGCGGTACGAACTTTCGGATCGGTGAGCAGCGACAGCGCGTTTTGACGATGTCGATCAAAGGCGGTCGTGGTCGCGGCTGCATCCCAGTTGCGGCGTTGTTCGTCGATGCGGTCGAGCAGGCCGACGCGCGACAACACGCGATTTTGCGTCAGGGCCTCAGGGAGCGTCAGGCTGGGGGCCTGGAATTTCAGGTCCTTCACATGCTGTTCGCC
>JANRLN010000071.1:0-29302 GCA_033762515.1 Planctomycetaceae bacterium | reverse complement strand
GCACCCTGGAGACCGAGGCGGAATTCGCCGGCGCCGGCGCCGTGCTCGGGCTGGCGACCATGGACCGGCGCGTGTTGATCTGGGATGCCGACACCCTGCGGATGCTGGATGGCGAACGTCTGACGGAAGTCTGGGGACTGCCGCTCCAAGGGCGCGTCCCGGTCGGCCGACCAATCTTGCGCGACGCTCAGATCTGGTTCGGCTGTGAGAACGGCGAGATCCTGGCTCTCGAGTGCGACACCGGCCGCGAATCGCCGCAGACGAACCTGCCGCAGGCCCTGTCGCTGGGGGTGATCACCCTGGGGGACGCACTCTGGGGCGTTGCCTGCGACGGGACCTTGTACCGTGTTCCGCAGGCGAAAGCGGGGGCGCCATGATGCGGCGGAGGGTTTGCTCCTGGGTGTGCATGACAGCGGCGGTGTGCGCGGCCGTCTGGACGAATTGTTGCGCCGCTCAACCTGCGGCGACTCCGCCGGAAGACGATCCTCCCCTGCCGAAACTCGGGGCGCTGACCACCCCGACGACGGATGAGCTCCTCCGCGGCAAGCCGACCGACTGGATCGTGCTCCTCAACCAGGACGTTATTTTCGTCGAACCGGTTAAGCCCCGGCCGGGGACGTTGGAGAAGCTCAAGGCGGAGCATGATCAACTCCTCAAAGTGCCGACATCGCAGATTCCCCTGGAAGAGAAGCTCGAAAAGCTGGCCGCACTCCAACGCCTCCAGGTCACGCTGCTGGAGACGAAGGACGATCCGGAGTACGTGATTGAGACGCGATTCATCGGGCAGATCCTCCACTTTGAAGACCACGTGTTGAAGCGGGGGTCGCTGCTGCTGGACAAGGCGGACCTGGCGCCGGCGTATGAACTCCTGATGTTCGTCGACCGCCGCCGGCGCGGTTGGCCCGGATTCGATGAGCTCTATCACCGCTTCCTCTTTCTGGAAGCCGATCGCCTCGCGAAGGAGGCGAAGTTCGAACGCGCCCTGGTGACCGCCGAGACCTTGTATGCCCGCGTTCCCGATTATGCCGACCTGTCGCGGCTCATCGGCCGCATCATTGACGGCCAGCTCGCGCATTGCATCGCCGCCGAGGATTTTCGGCAGGCCCGGCACTTCCTCGCTCGACTGAAGCGGTTGATTCCCGACCATACCGGAGTCGGCAAATGGTCGGAGACGTTGACCGCTCGAGCCCGCGAAGTCGTGCAGCAGGCCGAAGAGGCGCAGCGGCAGAAGGACTTTCGACGAGCGGCCCTGTTGGTCGATCAGGCGGCAGTCATCTGGCCGGAGTTGCCCGGTCTCAAGGAGAGCCATCGAGTTCATTCGGATCGTTTTCAAATCATCCGGGTGGGAATCGTCGCGGATAGGCCGCGTTCGGGCGGCTATCCCTTCCCCACAATCACGTCGGACCGACGGCGGCGGCTGTGCGCACTGCCGCTGTTCGAGGAGGATCACGTCAAGGACGGGGTGGTGCGCTATCGGTCGCGTTTCATCGAATCGTGGGAGCCGCGAAATCTGGGCCGCGAGATTCATTTCCGAATGCAGACGCGTCGGGCCGACTGGGAGTCACGTCCCGTCATTTCCAGCGGCCAGATCGTGGATGCGATTGCAGCCCGGCTGGATGAGACGAAACCGGAGTTCGACTCGCGCTGGCGCCGGGATGTCTTATCGGTCGCGGCGACATCGCCATGGGAATGGGAGCTGTCCCTGTCGCGCATTCCGCTGAGAATCGAATCGCGGCTGCGTTTTGATGTGCCGTTGACCGCCGAAGTCCTCGACTGGAGCGGAGACATGGTCCCCGCCGCCGCTCAGGGGCCGCACCAACAGCGCTTTTGCGCGATTTCGGAATCCGAAACGAACGCGACCTATCGCCGCAGTCGCACCGAATCCGCGGGCTCCGGGGGGTGGCATGCCGCCGAGGTGTCTGAGCGGGTTTATCCCAGCTGGGATAGTTTGTTGCAGGGATTGCTCCGGGCCGAAATCGATGTGATTCCCGTCGTGGAATGGAAAGATCTGAATGCGCTGAACGCCGACCGCAGATTTCTGTTGCTTCCCTACGCGCTTCCGCGGACACATCTGCTGCAGATTCATCCGCAGTCGGTATTGGCGGGAAACTCTTCACTCCGCCGGGCCGTGCTCCATGCCCTCGACCGTCCGCGGATTTTCAAGACCTCGGTTGTGCAGGAGTCGGTGCTGCAGCCGGAGCGCGTCAGCGTCGATGAGGCGAGCTCCAAGTTCGGGCGATTGGTCACTTGTCCGTTCCCGTCGACGCTGCTGGCCTACAACGCCCAGTTGCCGCAGCCCGACGTCGATCCGTTGCGGGCGGCCTCGCTGGTCGCCACCGTGCAGCGGCAACTCGGGGGCAAGCTGCCGACGTTGAGACTGGCCGTTCCGGGCGATCCAGTATCCTCGCGTGCGATTCCCGAAATGATCACCGACTGGACTCGCGTCGGCCTCTCCGTCGAGGTGATTGCCGCCGACGATCAGGGGCCTTGGGACCTGGCCTACCGCACTGTGCGGTTGAGCGAGCCCACGGACGACGTCTGGACGCTGCTGAATCCCGACGGCCAGTCCGCCTGGAGTGGACTCTCGATCTTTCCACACTGGTTGCGCGAGCGCTTGTGGGAGTTGGAGCAAACCGTCGACTGGCCCACGGCCCAGAGGCTGTTGCAGCAGCTGGAGACGGAGTTCCTGCTGGAAGCTCGCTGGATCCCGCTGTGGGAAGTCGACGAGTTCCTGCTGGTCCGCCGTCGCATCACGGGGCTGCCGCTCCGGCCGATGCATCCCTATCACGACATTGAGCGCTGGACGTTGCAGTCATGGTATTCCACCGACACGCCGTGAACGTCGTCTGCGTGCGCTCCGAGTCGCCGCGGTTGCGGGATTCGGCGCGCGGGCGCCTGCTGCTGCTGATCGGCCTCTGGCTGGCGGCCGTCGACGCGAGTGCCGCTGCGGAACTTGATTCCCCGCCGGTTTCGAGTCCCTTGCCGATTGAGTTCCAGCCCTATCGCATCCATCTCGTAGTGACGAGTGATCCGCAGTCGCAGTTCGCCGCGCGGGCGCGGGCGGAGTTGGAGTCGAATCTGCCGTCGCTGCTGGATCGCAGCATCGGCCCCCGTTGGGAGGTCCGCTGGACGGCGGACGAGTCGACCGCCGCGATCCCGCAACCGGCCGAGCCGCCTTCAGAAACGGTGGATCCCTCCGCACCGCCGGTTGGTGCGCCGCTGCAGCCCGATGTGGAGTATCGCATCGTCGTGAGCGGACGGTCCGGCGAATTCGCAGCGGCCGTCGACGCCTATGAACCGCTCTGGGATTGGCGCAGTCCTCGACGAATGGTGCGGACCTCGGAAGTTCGCGAGCTTCCTTCCCTGGTGGTTCAGACTCTCGCCGGGCTCTTCCGGCCGCGCGCTCTCTGGGAACGCCTTGATGAGACTCAGGTTCGGTTGCGCGTCCAGGGGGGCGCGCTGGCCGACCCGGACCCGGCGTTGCCGCTGTTGCATCGACCGGAAATGTTCGAACCGTGGATCTTCTTCATGGGACGCGGCGGCGTGATTCAGCGAAAGACCGCCATTCCCTTCACACTGTGCGTTCTCGGAGAGGACGCCGACGGTCGTGGAACGGGGACGGTCGTCAGCGGACTGAAGCACCCGCTGTCCAGTCGGCCGCGCGGCCGCGTCCAATTGATGGCGGTTGCCTGTCGCGCACTCTGGCCGGCGACCGACGTGGAATTCGTCTCGCGTTCACAGCCTCCGCGACTCCTGGTGGCACACAACGTGGCGGTGCACCGCGGGCGGATCGATCCGCTCCCGGAACAGGAGCTCCCGCCGCTGGAACTGATCACCGATCGACGCGGACGCGTGCGGCTCGATGCGCGATCGGAAGTCCCCTGGGTCATGGTGGGGATTACCAGCGGCGACCAGCCGCTCGCGGAAGTGCCTCTGGTTCCCGGGGCGGCATCCCAATTGCGGCTGGAGCTGCAGGATGATCTCTTGCGGCTGCGCGTCGAAGGGCAATTGCGTCTGCTGCAGGGGGAAATGGTCTCCATCGTCGCGGAACGCACGGCGCTGATGCTGGCCGCTCGCGCGGCCGCCAAACGGTCGGAATGGAATACGGTCGACTCGATGCTCAACCGCCTGCAGAATCTTCCGACGCCGGCCAAACTTCGCGAACGCATTTCGGGAATCCGGGTCCCGGCTGTGGCGGATGCGCGCCGCCAGAAGGACGTCTTGACGGAGCGCCGGATCGAGCGCCTCTGCGATGAGACCGACGAGATGCTGCAGCGACATCTGGCCGATGAGAAGATTCGGCTCATCGTAGAAGAGATGGCGGAGCTCAAGTCCGCAGCCAAGGAAATCGCGGCTGAGGCGGCGAAGTGAACTTCGCATGCAGCGCGCCGCATGCGCACTTCTGAGCGCGCCGACCAGACGGCGCCGCGAATCGATCGGAGGCGGCCTGTTTGCGCCGACCTTGCGAATCGGTACGATCTTCCGAAGGACATCACGGAGGGAGCGCTGGCATGCCGCAGAAAGTTATGATCGATGCCGATCCGGGAATCAGCGATGCGCTGGCGATCGCCATGGCGCTGGCCGATCCGGACCTGGATGTGGTCGCGCTGACGGCGGTAGGTGGACGGGTGTCGGCGGCCCAGGCCGGGCGTAACCTCATGACGCTGGTCGAGGTGATCGATCCCCCCAAGTTTCCTCGAATCGGCGTGGCGGACTCACCCGACGCCGAATTCGAACGGGCCCGCTTCGGGGAATTTTACGCGGAAGACGCCGATCAAGACCGCCGCCTCAACGGCGAAGCGGGACTGGGGGACTGGCCGGTCGGCGACGCCGAACTGCATCATCCGCGCAACGCCGCCAAGTTGCTGGTGGAAACCACCCGCGAGTCTCCCGGTGAAGTCACCTTGATCACCCTCGGACCATTGACCACGGTGGCCCTGGCGATGGATCTCGACCCGGAATTTCCCGCTCGGCTGAAGGGACTTGTGTCATTCGGCGGAGCGTTCGACAGCGCCGGCGACATCACACCCGCGGCGGAGTTCAACATCTTGTTTAATCCGGAAGCGGCCCGCCGCGTCCTGCGGTTTCCCGCCACCAAGACGCTGTTGCCGTTGAACGTTGCGCGGAAGGGGGTCCTGACGTTCGACCGAGTTCAGCAGTTGCAGTTCGACGACCTTGTTCCCCGCGGCCGGATTCTGCGGGCGCTCCTGGGCTTTGCGCTGCGGTCCCAGCACGAGCAACTCGGCATGGAGGGCTTGTGGCTGCACGACTTGACCGCGATCGCGGCGGTCTCGCGACCCCAATTGTTTACGCGCCAGAATCTCGGCGTCGATGTGGAGACCGGCGGAATGCTGTCCCGCGGCGCGACCATTTTCGACCGCCGCCCGCGTCCGCGGTGGCGCCCCAATATCGACGTCCTGACGGACGTGGAAGTCCAGGGGCTGCTCGACTATGTGACGGCGATGCTGACGCGCTCTGTGTGAAGGATGGCTCCAAGACCGGGCTGACCATGACCGAGTCAATTCCTGCGGAAATTCTGCGCCTGCGGACCGAGATTCTGCGGCACGACGAACTGTACTACCGGCATGCACGGCCGGAAATCTCCGATCTGGAGTATGACCAGCTCCTGCGGCGCCTGAGCGAACTTGAGGCCCGGCACCCGGAATACGATGCTCCCGACAGTCCTACGAAAAAGGTCGGCGGCGCCCCGATCGAAGGCTTCGTCACGGTCGAACATCGCGTGCCGATGCTTTCCATCGAGAACGTCTACAACGAGGAGGAATTGGCCGAGTTCGGCCGCCGCGTGGTGCGGCTGATCGGCGACGACCCCGTGGAATGGCTGGCCGAATACAAGGTTGACGGCGTCGCGCTCTCATTGATCTATGAACAGGGCTTGCTGGTGCGGGCGGTCACGCGCGGCGACGGCCGGCGCGGGGACGACGTCACCCACAATGCGCGAACCATGCGCGGCGTCCCCCTGCGGCTGCGCGGCGAGGCGCCGCTGGTGTTGGAAGTCCGCGGCGAAGCCTTCATCAGCAACAGCGACTTCGCCAAACTGCGGGCCGAACATGAACTCCGCGGCGAAGAACCACTGAAGAACTCACGCAACGCGACGGCGGGGGCGATCAAGCTGCTCGACCCCACTGAATGTGCGCGGCGTCGCCTGCAGTTCTATGCCCACAGCGTGGGGGCCGTCGAGGGGCTCTCGTTCCGCAGACACTCCGAGTTCCTGGAACGCGTCGGGGAGTTTGGTCTGCAGACGGTGCCCGGAGTCGCTGTGCGCCCCAGTTTCGCGGCGGCGTGCGAGTTCACACAGGAACTCATGCAGAATCTGCACGCCCTGGACGTTGAGGTCGACGGCATCGTCCTCAAAGTCAACGATCTGGCGCTGCGTGAAGAGCTGGGGGCGACCAGCAAGTCGCCCCGCTGGATCGTGGCGTACAAATGGGAAAAGTACGAGGCGGTGACGCAGGTGGCCAACATCACGGTCCAGGTCGGCAAGACGGGGACGCTGACCCCCGTGGCGCAATTGGAGCCGGTGGAAATTGCCGGCACGACCGTCTCGCGGTCAAGTCTCCACAATCGCGACGAGATCGAACGCCTCGGAGTGCGCATCGGCGACTGGGTCGTCGTCGAGAAGGCGGGCAAAATCATTCCCCATCTGGTGCGCGTGGAAGAACATCGGCGCGACGGAACGGAGCGCGAGTTCGAATTCCCCGGCAACTGCCCTGAGTGCGGCACCTCCGTTGAACGTGATGAAGGTGGCGTCTACATCCGGTGCCCCAATCCCCATTGCCCGGCACAACTGCGAGAGAGCCTGCGTTACTTTGCTTCCCGCGCGGCGATGGACATCGAAGGGCTCGGAACCAAACTGATCGAGCAACTCACCGATGGCGGATTCGTCCGCAGTTTCGCCGATCTCTACCGTCTCGAAGGACGCCGTCAGGAATTGATCGCGCTCGACCGTCAAGGGGAAAAGTCGATCGACAACCTGCTGGCCGGGATTGCCGCGTCAAAGTCGCGCCCACTCTGGCGGTTGTTGACCGCGCTCAATATCCGTCATGTGGGGCAGCGAACAGCGCAGTTGTTGGCCGACCGGTTCGGCGCCCTCGACGACATCGCCCGGCAGACGGCCGAACAGCTCAGCAACGTTGAAGAGATTGGCCCTGTCATCGCCGCTTCCGTGCACCACTTCTTTCAGAGTGAAATCGGCTCAGGAATCGTGGCCGACCTTCGGGCAGCGGGACTCAATTTCGGCACGCCGGTTGATTCCCAATCGACTCAGACCTCAGGTGGTCCATTGGAGGGAAAAACCGTGGTGGTGACGGGGACTCTGCAACGGTTCAAACGGGAGGAAATTCAGGAACTGATTCGAGCGCTCGGAGGCAAATCGTCGTCGAGTGTTTCGAAGAAGACCGATTTCGTCGTTGCAGGGGCGGAAGCGGGCAGCAAGCTCACCAAAGCTCAAGAGCTGGGAATTCCGATTCTCACCGAAGAGGAATTTCTGGCCCTCACTCCAGGCAACGATTCGAGCCGCTGATTCTGACGGAAATCAACTCGGGACCGCGTGAGCCTCGGCGAGCTGGCGAATCTGTTCGCGAGTTTCCTCGGGGAGCCGAGTCCACATCCGAATGATCCGCTTCAATGTCGGATCATTGATGTAATGGACCGCCGATCCGGTGTGAACCGGCCGCTTGAGCATGGCACTCGATTCCACCGACAATGCCGGGGTCGAGGCAGGGGCCGGCTTGCTGGCGCGCTGAACTTCGGGTTCCAGGTTCTCGCCGGCCGCGACGGCGGCAGCCACGTCCTCCAAGTCGCCGAAAAACCGAACAATCCGATCAATTCGCATCAGAGAAAAGAGTTCGAGAACGGCGGGACGCAATCCGCTGACGACCAGGGAGCCGCCGTTTTGGACGACGGATTGCTTGCAGAGCATGATCAGCCCTGCTCCGTTGCTCGACAGGTACTCAAGGTGCGAAAGGTCAAGTGCCACGACCAGTCTTTTTCCCTGCCGCAGGACGGGAATGAGATTCCTCTCCAACACCTGAATGACATCTTGATCGATCAGGCGCGGGGTGGTGACTGTGATCACCACCAAGCCTTCGCGCTGTTCTTTGCGGAAGTGCGATTGCTCAGTTGCCACCGATTTTGCCCCGTTACGAATGCAACCGCGAAGGGTCCGGGACCGGTGGAAAAACTCCCGCCGCCGGCAGACCGATCGACACTCGTTGAATCGTAACGGAGATTGGACTGGCACCAACACGAAAAATCCCTGCAACACGCGGGAATCTGCGATTGCGGGGAAAACGAGTCTCGGGAGTTCTACTGATGTGCGTCTTCCGCACCGGGGAATCTCACCGCCCCCCGGCGAGTTACGGCACCATCAGACCTTCGCGGATCGCGAATCGAGCCAACTCCACGCGGTCGTGGATGCCGAGCTTGTTCATGATGCGATACTTGTGGCTGTCGACCGATTTCTGCGACAGATGCATCATCTTGGCGATTTCCTTGACGCTCTGACCGCAAGCCAGGTGCCGCAGCACTTCGACCTGCCGGGGGGTCAGCATGCCAAGGTCGCTTTCGTACCGTGCGACGAATCGCTGCTGCACGGGATCGAAGATCACACGGCTTTCCACCTCGGGCGAGTAGACCGTTTCGCCGTCGGAAACCCGACGGAGGGCGGCGACGAGGTTGGCCATGGGGTCTCCCTTCAGGATGTACCCGCTCAACCGCAGTTTCAACGTCTGGGCGATGAACACGTCGGCCAGGAAGCCGGACAACAGGAGCACCCGCAGTCCCCCCCCCAGCGCCAGCAACTCGCGCGCGACCTCAAATGCGCCCCGTCCGGGGATGCAGATGTCGAGCAGCACGATTTTCGGTCGCAGTTCCGCCGCTTTCTGCAGAGCCTCATCGGTACTCGCCGCGGTCCCCACAACCCGAATGTCTGGGTTTTGTTGGAGGGCATGGGCGAGAGCTTCCAGCACCATGGCATGGTCGTCGACGAGCAAGACGTTGATCGGAGAATCGCTCATTCAGTTCGGACCCCGGCCTTAACTATGACTGTTCGAGGATGTCTTCGCGGAAGGCCAACTCAGGCCGCCGTGCGGAGGATTGCGCGAGAGATTGAAAGGCACACAGGTGGACCAGCTGGCTGTCTCAGAGCCACATGGGTCTCCGAGGATCCGCGTGACCTGGATTCGCAAAAACCATCTGTCAAGGAAACTCGGGACGTCGGATAGAAGCGAAAACAACGGGCGGCGAATTGAAGGGTCAACCCACGTGCGCCTTGAGTGGTGGCATTCAGGAGTCCCGCGACTGGGTCGTCGCGAGTCATGAGGCTTCAGCCAGTTTAACCCGCGAGGTTCCCCGCATCAAACCACGGAGGTGTTTCTTTCTCGGATCTCGGAACGACGACGTAAGCTGGCAGGCATCGGGCGACCGTCGGAGCCAGTGCGCTCCTGCAAACTTCTTTCAAGAAAAGGGGTTGGGAACGCCAATCCGTTCGGCGACTCACGGCGGGACGCATTCCCATGGCTGACTCAAATTCTGACTTCCCCGATACCAGATCGGCCATCGAGTCAGCGAGTAGTTCGCCTCCAAGGTTAGTGAGAAACGTATGGCAGTTCCAGCCACCGAGTATGCGTTTCAAAGTGAATTGCAGAAATTCATCAAGTCCGGCGGGATAGAACCGACTGGGAATTATGATGTGTACTAATTGTCACATCACGCTGGTTTTCACTCTGAAACGCGATCCAGAACCGGTGACAACGACACGCTCGGTGATGAATTTGTGGTGAAGCCCGCCTGCGCTCCTGCCGCACGCCAGGGACAGCCGGCCGCAGCAGTTCGACGATTGGACCGGTGACGGCTTTGGTGTGAGAGCGTCCACCGGAACTTCGGACGCCCGGCGGTTGTGCCAAATTCACCTCATCCCCCGGAGCGTCTCAGAAAATCGACGCCGGTCCAAAAAACATGACCTAACTTTCTGAAAACTGCCCGCCTTCAGGGCATTCCCGTGATTTTTTCCCTGACTGCATTCCCAATGCGGACTTGAACTTACTCAAGGCGGCGATGTCGCAAAGTCGAGTCTACTTCCTTTTGTCGATCAGGATCCCCAGTGATGACCACGGCGACCCCGGCGCTCAGCCCCGCTGCATTGACCGCGGAGTATGTGAACCCGCTGATCACAGCCACACGCGATGTCTTCGAGATGATGCTGGGCTGCACACCCGTCCGTTCCGGACTCAGGCTTAAGCAACCGGGAGACGCCTCGCCGGAAGTCAGCGCCGTGATCGGCATCTCCGGCGGCGCCGCCGGGACGATCGTCGTCGGCATGTCGGGAGAAGCCGCCTGCGAGGTGCTCAAACGCATGATCGGCGCGGAAGCGTACGCGGTGAACGACCAGGTGTGCGACGCGGTCGGCGAGATCACCAACATGATCGCCGGCTCTGCGAAAGCGCAGTTGGCCAAGTATCAACTCTCCATCAGTCTGCCGAATGTCGTCACCGGTGACGGGCTGCGTCTGCACTTTCCCTCGAACGTTTGTCCGATGGTGGTGGAGTTCCAGTCCGACATCGGTCCGCTGTCGATCGAAGTCGGCTTTACCGAGATTTAGGCACTCATTGCGTCCATTGCGGCTTCACAGTGCACACGCCTTTCAGTTGAGGAACGCGATCCATGAAAGTCTTGCTGGTAGACGATTCGGGCACGATGCGGGCGATTCAGCGCCGCTGTTTGAACAAGATCGGCGTCGAAGACATCCAAGAGGCTGAAGACGGCGTGCAGGGGTTGGCCCTCTTCCAGGCGGGCGACTTCGACGTCGTGCTCACCGACTGGAACATGCCGAACATGGATGGCCTGCAGTTGCTGCAGGAAATCCGTCAGCGCAACCGCGAGATTCCGGTGATCATGATCACCACCGAGGCGGAACGATCGCGCGTGGTGCTGGCCATTCAGTTCGGAGTCTCCGACTACTTGGTCAAGCCGTTCACGCCGGACGGACTGCGCGAGAAAATCGAAAAGTGGGTCCAGGTCAAAGCCTGATTGTCGCGGCGCGCGAATGCAACGTCGCCCCGGACGAGTCCAGCCCCGCGGAACGTGCAGTTCGCTCGGACACTGAGCCGATAGGTCCATTTATGCTCGATCCCAAACGCATCTGGTTGTCGTCTCAGTTGCCGACGCTCCCTTCGGTGGCGGCGAAGCTGCTGGAATTGGTTCGCGATCCCGAGACGTCGATCGACGACGTCGTGGGAATCATTCGCTCGGACCCGGCAATCTCCGCCAAGCTGGTGAAGGCCGCCAACGGATCGTATTTCGGCGTCCGCACGGCCATTAAGACCATCGATCGCGCGGTGCCGTTGCTGGGGACGACGGTTTCAACCTCGCTGGCTCTCAGCTTCGTCCTTGCCGACGATTCGATGAAAGCCGGCCCGCTCAGCGAGCACTATCGCCGATACTGGAAGCAGTCGATTGTGCAATCGTCGGCGGCGGAGTGCCTGGGAAAACGGCTCCCCAACCGGGATGCCAGCGAATTCTTCCTGGCGGGACTCCTGCTCGATTTGGGCCGCCTGGCGATGCTGAAGACGATCCCGAAAGAGTACCTGCCGGTTCTCGATCGGTCCGAAGCGGAACAGCGCCCGCTGGGGGAGATCGAAATCGAGGTTCTGGGCTTCAGCCATGCATTGGTCGGGGCGAAACTGTTGGAGAACTGGAAGCTCCCCACAAGTTTTGTGCGGACCGCCGAGTTGCAGGCCGCCGCGCCGGAAGAACTGTGGAAGCACAAGGCTGAAGACGACTATGCGCTGCTTGTCGGCGGCGCTCTGGCGGCCGCGGTAGGCGATTACTTCTGCACATCGGCCAAGGGGCATTCCCTGGAGCGGATGCGCCGCCTGTTTCCATCGATCCCGAACGCCGGCGCCGACCTGGATGGGTTTCTTCGGCAGTGCGAACAGACCATCCAGCAGACGGCGAACCTGTTCGATGTCGACGTCACCGACCTGGGAAACTCCACCGATCTGATGGTGCAGGCCAATGAACAACTGCTGCAATTGACCCTTCGGGAGCACGCTTCGTGCGCTCAGGCACAAATGAACCACGAGGCGCTGACCGCGGCGAAGACCAAACTCGAAGAGCAAAACCGGGTGCTGCTGGCTCAGGCGGTGCACGATCCCCTGACGGGATTGTACAACCGCAAGTTTTTTGACGACTCGCTGGCCCGCGAGGCCAACCGCTGTCAGCGTCAGGCCGCCCCGATCGCAACGATCTTCGTGGATGTCGATCACTTCAAGTCGTTGAACGACGGCTACGGGCATGCCGTCGGCGACGGCGTCCTCCGCGAGATCGCCAAGCGGTTTCGCGCGTCCGTCCGCGCCTCCGACGTCCTGGCGCGCTACGGCGGCGAGGAGTTCGTGATTCTGGTCCATCAGCCCACCGAAAAGGGGGTCGAGTCGCTGGCCAATCGCGTGCGCGACCGAGTCGCCGGCGAACCCTTTCTCATCGAGGGACACACTTTGTCCGTCACCTGCAGTCTGGGCGCGGCCATCGCCATTCCCGGCCGCAAGGACCGCAATGTCGGAGATCGCCTGTTGTCGGCCGCTGATCAGGCCATGTATTCCGCCAAGGGGAGCGGACGGAATCGGACGGTCATGAGCTCGCTGGTCTCCGAAGAGGATCGGGAACTGCACCAGCGCGTCACCAACCATCGCTTCAGCCGCTGGCTGGTCCAACGACGTCTGCTCGAAGTGCCCGCCGTCTCGCGCGCGCTGCTCGAATGCCCCGTCCCGACCGCACGGATCGGCGAACTGGCCGAGCAGTTCGGCTACATGTCCCCGGAACAAGTGTTGCAGATCCTGCAGGAGCAGGAAGGCTCTGAGGAGCGGTTCGGCGTGCTGTCCATCCGGAAAAACTTCCTCTCGCCCAGCCAACTCGTCCACTTGCTGACGCTGCAGCATGAGAACCCGAAACAACTGACGGCCGCCATCGTCCGACTGGGACTGCTCGCCCCCGACGTGGCCGCAAAATCCCTCGAAGAGTATTCCCTGGAGCAGACCACTCTGGTCGGGCGGCAGCCTGTGCTCTCCCTGTAGCCGTGCGCGTGGTCTATTCCATCGCGTGATTATTGCCGCCGCAGTCGCCCGCGGCGAGCAGATTTCCGGACGACTGCAGCTCGATCATCCGTCGATAGCGTGACGGAAACGCCAACAACTCCGCATGGGTTCCCGCTTCCCGAATGCGGCCGTCCTCCATGACCAGAATCAGGTCGGCGTGACGGATCGTGCTGAGCCGATGGGCGATGACGAAGCTGGTGCGTTCAGACATCAGTTGCTCCAGACTTTGTTGAATCAAGCGCTCGCTCTCACTGTCGAGATTGCTGGTCGCCTCATCCAGAATCAAGATCTTCGGATCCGCCAGAACCGCCCGCGCGATCGCCAGTCGCTGCCGCTGGCCGCCGCTGAGCTTCACCCCGCGCTCGCCGATCAGCGTGTCGTAGCCCTTCGGCAGGCGGTCGATGAACTCCGCGGCGTTCGCGACGCGGGCGGCGGCGATCACATCGTCATCGCTCGCCCCGGGACGACCGAAGGCGATGTTCTCCGCGATGGTGCCGTCAAACAGGAACACGTCCTGCTCCACGATCCCCAGCAGCCGGCGATAGCTTTCGACGTCGTATTCCCTCAGGTCGACCCCATCGATCAAGATCCGTCCGGCGGTGGGGTCGTAGAAGCGTGCAACGAGGTTGCAGAGCGTCGTCTTGCCGGCGCCGCTCGCTCCAACCAGGGCCGCTGTCTGTCCTGCCGCCACCCGCACCGTCACATCGTCAATCACGGGCGTGGTCGAACCCGGATAGCAGAAGGTGACGTGGTCCAACTCCAACCGTCCGGCGACACGCCGACGGTCGATGAGTCGCCCCGCGCCCGCGGCGGCGAGTTCGCGCGGTTCTTCGAGCAGGTCGAGAACTCGATCCAGCGCCGACAGGCTGCTCTGCAGCGATGCCGCGCTCTCCGCCAGAACCGCCAGCGGTTCCAAGAGCATCAGCAGATACACGAGGAACATCATCAGCTCTCCCAGCGACAATTCCCCCCGCATCACCTGCGTGCCCCCATACCACAACAGCCCCATGCTGGCGGCGGGAATCAGCATCGACCAGACGGCCTCAATCAATCGTGCCGACCACCAGACCCAAAGTTCCTGCCGGATGACCAGGTCGTTCGAGCGAACGAACCTCAGGGCTTCGCTGCGCTGACGGCCGAAGGCGCGAACGACGCGCATGCCGCCAAACGTCTCCGTGGTTTGCGCATCGAGACTTTGCCGGCTCTTGCGCGAGGCCCGATACAGGGGGCGGATCCGTCCGATCCACGTGCGGTGCGTGAAATAGACCACCGGCAGCAGGGCCGCGCCGCCCACCAGCAGTTTCCAGTCGACCAGCGCGAGAATGAACAAGCTGCCCAACAGTTGCACACTCGCGCGCCAAGGGTTGTAGAACATCCCGAAGATGAGTTCTCCAACGCTCCCGGCGTCTTCGCGCAACAGGCTTGCAGCCCCGCCCGACTTCAGGGCATGCACGCGATGCAGCGGCAGACGGACGGCGTGTTCGAAGGCCCTTCGGCGAACCGACAGCTGCAGCCGTTTGGTCGCGCGGGTCGCCGTCCAGCGGCCCCACAATTGAATGGCTACGTTCAACGTCGAAAGGACGAACACGCTGCCGAGAATCAGGACCAGCGCTCGCGAACGGTCGTCTACGGGAACTCCCCACGCGATGATCCAGTCCGGCAGGGGCGCGGAGCCGAGAACGTTGTCGATGACGAACTTGGTCGCCGCGGGCGGAACCAGTCCCAGAATGGTGGCGATCGTGACCGTGGAGAGCGCGAAAACGACATCTCCCCGCTGCCCGCGCAGCAAGCGCCAGAACTCCCCGAGCAATTGCCAGGCGGAGCGCTGCCGCGGCGGCTTGCCATCGCTGGTCTGCTCCGTCGATGATCGAAGGCGGAGCTCTTGCAGCGATTCGTAGGCTCGCTGACGACTGGACGCGGTGCTGCGCTGCATCGGTTTTCGAGTGCCTTATGACAACTTCCGCCGGAAGAGGGTGACGCCGACTGCGCGCCTCGCCGCTGTGCAACGCCGGGATCGCGAGAGCACTGGCCGGGTCTGCGGCGCCCGAACTCGCAACCTTGCAATTGCGCCGGCAGTGAGGATTCTAGAATCTGGGCAAACTTCCATGGGAGATTCGAGCTAAGTCTTCGCCTTCCCGAGCAGAAGTCAACCGCACCGGGGGAAACCACCGAGAGATCAACGAGGTTTTTGGCGGCTGCCACTGGTTGCGAATCGACGAGAGAGGATATGATCAGGCATTCGGAATCGTTGATGCGAATTCCGTCGCAGGGTCGGCGGTGTGATGGGCAGGGTGAAACACGTGGTGAGTGATCGCAGTTTGCTGGGGAGTTGGCTGGTCGCCTGCGCCATGACAGCGACTTCCGCGTGGGCGGCGCCGCCGACGAAGATCGATTTCAATGAGCAGATCCGTCCCCTCCTTTCGGACCGCTGCTTTCAGTGTCACGGTCCGGACGAGAAGAAGCGCGAGGCGGAGCTGCGCCTCGATCGCTTCGAAGACGCAACCGTCAGCCAGGCGGTTGTTCCGGGGAATCCCGCGGCGAGTGAAATCCTGAAGCGGATCACCTCCACCGATCCCGCTGTAATGATGCCTCCCCCGGTCGCCAAGAAGGCGAAGTTTTCGGAACCGGAAATCGAACTCCTCACGCGTTGGATTCAGCAGGGGGCGGAATATCAGGGGCATTGGGCGTTCTTGCCGATGCGAGATAACCCCCCTCCCGCGGTCATGCATTCCTGGATCAAGAATCCCATCGATCAGTTCGTGGCTTCCCGGCTCGTGTCGGAAGGACTGGAACCCTCGCCGGAAGCCGATCGCGCGACGTTGATCCGTCGATTGTCGCTCGATCTGCTGGGACTGCTGCCGACGCCCGAAGAGGTCGTTGAGTTCATGGAGGACCCTGAGCCGGCGGCCTACGAGCGTCTGGTCGAACGGCTGCTGTCTTCACCGCACTACGGCGAGCGCTGGGGCCGGCACTGGCTGGATCAGGCTCGCTACGCCGACTCCAACGGTTATTCGATCGACGCGCCGCGCGAGATGTGGCCCTATCGCGACTGGGTCATCGACGCCCTCAACCGCGATTTGCCCTTCGATCAGTTTACGGTGGAACAGCTCGCGGGAGACCTGCTGCCGACGCCGGATAAATCGCAACTCGTCGCCACTGGATTTCACCGCAACACGTTGATCAACCAGGAGGGGGGCACGTCGCCGGAGCAGTTTCGCGTGGAAGCGGCGATGGACCGGGTCAACACCACGGGAGCCGTCTGGCTGGGGCTGACCGTCGGTTGCGCGCAATGCCACAGTCACAAGTTCGATCCGCTGACGCAGCGCGAATACTACGAGTTCCTCGCGTTTTTCAATTCGGGTCAGGATGTCAACAATACCGGCGCCACCACCGAAGTGGTGCGGGGGGAAATGTTCGGTCGACCGGTCGAGGTGAAACGCGAACCACCTCCACCGTCCGCGCAGCAGATCGCGGAATGGCGCCAGGCCTGGGAGAACGCCACGCGGACGCGGATCGAAGAGGCGATGTCGGCAGGCGTCAATTCATCCACGGCCTGGCAACCGCTCCTCATCGACGAAGTCCGTTCCGTCGAGCAGGCCGTCTTCCAGCGCCTCGACGATCAATCGGTTCTGGCGACCAGTCCGGTCGCCGGCTTCGATGCCTATCACGTGCAGGCCACTTCCCCGCTGCCTCAGATCGCCGCCGTCCGCTTGCGCGTGCTCACCCATGATTCCCTGCCCAAACAGGGGCCGGGACGCGCCGGCAACGGCAACTTCGTCTTGACCGCCTTTGAACTCACGTTCGACGGACAGCCGGTCGGCTGGTCGAAGGCCGTCGCCGACGTGGAACAGATCAACTATCCCATTGTGGGGGCGCTTGACGACGATCCCAAGACCGGTTGGGCCATCAACACCGCCGCCGGAGCCTCGGTGAAGATGAATGCTCCGCACGAAGCGGTGTTCGTCCTGGGAGCCCCCCTCAAGACCGCCGGCAAACCCATCTCGCTGACGCTGCGTCACGATCTCAATCGCGATTACTTGATCGGTCGCTTTGCGCTCGACGTCATCGCCGAGACGCCGGCCTTGCTGCAAGGGTCCGATGGACCGGTCTTGGCCGCGCTGCAGGCGCCTGCGGAACAACGCACGGAAGAACAGCGGACTCTGCTGCAGCAGGCGTTCGAGCAGGCGGAACCGCGGGCCAAGAAGAAGACGCCGCCGCCGAATCCTGATCTGGCCCAGGCGATGGTGATGAAAGAACTGCCGAAACCGCGCGAGACCTTCGTCCTGACGCGAGGGGACTTCACCCGCCCGGACGAGGAACGGGGCGCATTGAACCCCGGTGTTTTCGCCGCGATTGCTCCCATGCTCGTCTCTGACCCCTCCTCACGAAACCGTTTGGATCTGGCGCGCTGGCTAATCGATCCGGAGCATCCACTGACCACGCGGGTGACCATGAACCGCATCTGGATGCGTTATTTCGGTCGCGGACTCGTCGAAACCGAGGAAGACTTCGGCACCCAAGGTTCCATGCCGACCCATCCCGAACTCCTTGACTGGCTGGCCCGCGAGTTTCAGCGACAGGGCTGGAGTCAAAAACGGATGCACCGACTCATCGTCACCAGCGCGACCTATCGGCAGTCATCGCATGCCCGCGGCGACCTCGCGGAAAAGGACCCGCGTAACTTGTGGTTGGGCCGGCAGAACCGGTTGCGACTGGACGCCGAGGTCATTCGTGACGTCGCACTCTCCGCCAGCGGTCGGCTGCACGAGATCCTCGGAGGGCCGAGCGTCTACCCCCCACAGACCGACGGCGTCTACGCCTTCACTCAAGTCAAAAAGAACTGGCCGACGGAAACGGGCCCGAATCGCTACCGTCGGACGATGTACACGTTCTTCTACCGCAGCGCCCCCTACCCGTTGTTCACCACATTCGACAGTCCCGACTTCCAGTCGGTCTGCACGCGCCGCATCCGCTCGAACACGCCGCTGCAGGCTCTGACGCTGGCCAACGATCTTGTCTTTTTCGAACTGGCGCAAGGCCTGGCCCAGCGCGTGATTACCGAGAGTTCCGGCGACGCCGCGACTCCCAGGGAAACCCGGATCGAACGGGCTTTCTGGATCACCAACGGGCGCGCGCCGACGAGTGCCGAGCGGGCGGTGCTGGTCGAGTACCTGCGGCGTACCACCGCGGAATTCGCTGCGGACGCCAGTGGAGCCGAGGCGCTGACGACCGCGGAATTGCGTGCGCTGGCGCCGGCGGCGGAAGCAGCCGCACTCGTTCTGGTCGCTCGGACGCTGTTCAACACTGACAATTTCATCACGCGGGAATGATCATGTCCGGCTCAAGTGACAACAGCCTCCACCAATCCTGGCTGCTCGACCAGACCCGTCGGCACTTTTTTCAACAGTGCGGCGTCGGCCTGGGTTCGGTCGCGCTGCAACACCTGCTGCACAGCGATGGGCACGCCGCCCATGCACTCAAAATTGATCCCACCAACCCGATGGCGCCGCGCAAGCCGCAGTTCGAGCCGAAGGCCAAGCACGTCATTTTCCTCTTCATGGCGGGCGGCCCAAGTCAATTGGAGCTGTTCTCCGACAAGCCCAAACTCCGCGAACTCAGCGGACAGGCCCCGCCGCCGAGTCTTCTCGAGGGGAAGCGCTTCGCCTTCCTCAAGGGGACCGAAAAACTTCTGGGGAACCAGCGCAAGTTCGAGCGGGTCGGCGAATGCGGGATGTCGCTCAGCGAACTGCTCCCCTATCACAAGCAGATCGTCGATGACGTCTGCTGGCTGCGGGGCGTGACGACCGACGTCTTCAACCATGCGCCCGCCAAGTTGTTCATGAACTCCGGTTTTCAGGCGCCCGGACGCCCTTGTCTGGGTTCCTGGGTGACGTACGGGCTTGGCAGTCCCTCGGCGGATCTGCCGGGGTTTGTTGTGTTGCAGAGCGGCCCCCGCGGCCCCCGCGGCGGAGCAACGCTCTGGAGCAGCGGGTTTCTGCCCACTTCGTTTCAAGGTGTCCCGTTTCGGGGCAAGGGAGACCCGATTCTTCATCTGAACAGCCCGCAGGGCGTCACACGCGATCGCGAACGCGCGTTCGTCGACGCGGTGTCGGCGCTCAACCGCGCTCGTTTGGAGGACACCGGCGACCCCGAGATTCTGACGCGGATCAACGCCTACGAAATGGCCTATCGCATGCAGACCAGCGCCCCCGATTTGATGGACCTTGCCCAGGAATCCGCCGGAACCCTGGCCCGCTACGGAGTGACTCCCGGACAACCGTCCTATGCGGCGAATTGCCTCTTGGCGCGTCGGCTCGTCGAGCGCGGCGTGCGGTTTATTCAGCTCTATCACACCGACTGGGACAGCCACGGCGGCCCGGGCCAGACGCTGGAAGAAGACTTCGAGCGGGTGGTGATGGAGACCGACCAACCAAGTGCCGCCCTCGTTCAAGATCTCAAGGAACGAGGACTGTTAAAGGACACATTGGTCGTCTGGGGGGGCGAGTTCGGCCGGACTCCGATGGGCGAAGATCGCAAGACGGCCGGCCGCGACCATCATATTGACGCCTATTCGATGTGGCTCGCCGGGGGGGGCGTCAAATCGGGCTACATCCACGGCGATTCCGATGAACTCGGGTTTGGCGTCGCGGAAGGGAAAGTCCATGTGCACGACCTGCACGCCACGATGCTCCATCTGCTCGGGTACGATCACGAGCAGCTCACCTATCGATTCCAGGGCCGCGATTATCGGTTGACGGACGTGCACGGCCAGGTGGTGCAGGAAATTCTTGCGTGAGTCCGCGTGCCCCGGAAGCCCACCCTTCGCCAAGGGTGGGCTTCCGGGGCGTAATGACCGCAATGAAATTATTCTCGCTAACTGCTATCTGTACCTAGCATTAAGACACACGAATCGATTACACTTCTCCGCTCGGCTCGAACCGGTGAAGGGCGGTGCGTCTTTCGTTCGTGGCTGAACAGTCCTTTTTGCACGGGAGCGCGGCCCTTCTCTTCGAGGTCGCGCGGCGAAGTTCCCAGCCGCTTTCCCGATCTGCACTCCCCCGCCCGGCCTCTGCTGACGCGCCCGCGCGGTCCAGATCCTACACAGCGGCATCTCCTTCGCCAGGAAAGAGTTCCAGCGCATGGTCGATCGCAATCTGCTTCGTGAATTCAGCATTGATGATGAGGAACTGGCCGCCGCCTTCGGCGGAGATCTGTCCGACGCGGAACACGCCGAAGACGAGAGTCTGGAGCATCTTTACATCACCGGGCACGGTGTGGACGTCAACTCGATCATTGACGGCACCGTCGTTCGCGTCGAAGGGGACGAAGTTCTCATCGACATCGGCTACAAGAGCGAAGGCATCGTCCCCCTCGACGAATGGGAGTACGGCACTCCGCCTCCCCAGGCCGGGGACAAGGTGGCCGTGCTGCTGGAAGAAATCGAAGACGAATTCGGCCTGATTCTGCTCTCGAAGCGGAAGGCCGACCGCATTCGTCAATGGGAAGCCATCGTCTCCCGCTGCAAAGAAGGGGACATCATCAAGGGGATGGTGCAGCGGAAGATCAAGGGAGGCCTGCTCGTCAACATCGGCGTGAACGTCTTCCTGCCCGCCAGCCAGGTCGATATTCGCCGCCCGCCCGACATTGGCGACTACGTCGGCCGCGAAATCGAGTGCATGATCCTCAAGATCGACGAATCCCGCCGGAACATCGTGGTTTCGCGCCGGAAGATGATCGAGGAAATGCGGCAGAAGCTGAAGGAAACGCTGCTTGCCGAAATCGAAGAAGGCCAGATCCGCGAAGGGGTTGTGAAGAACATCGCCGACTTCGGCGCGTTCGTGGACCTGGGCGGCATCGACGGTCTGCTGCACATCACCGACATGAGCTGGGGACGCATCGGCCACCCGACCGAGATGGTCAAGATCGACGACAAGCTCGAAGTCATGATTCTGCACGTCGACCGCGATCGCGAGAAAATCGCCCTGGGTCTGAAGCAGAAGGAACGCAGCCCCTGGACCGACGTGGAAACCAAGTACCCGCCGGGCACCAAGATCCGCGGGGAAGTCGTCAACGTCATGTCTTACGGCGCCTTCGTGAAGCTGGAGGACGGCATTGAAGGCCTCGTCCACATCAGCGAAATGTCCTGGACCAAACGCGTCAATCACCCGTCGGAATTGGTCAACCCCGGCGACGAAGTCGAAGTGGTGGTGCTGGGCATCAACAAGGAGAAGCAGGAGATCTCCCTGGGGATGAAGCAGGCGCAACCCAATCCGTGGGACAAGGTTGCGGAGAAGTATCCACCGGGGGCGACCGTCACCGGCAGTGTCCGCAATCTCACGAACTACGGTGCGTTCATCGAGCTGGAAGAGGGCGTCGACGGGCTGTTGCACGTCAGCGACATGTCGTGGACCCGCAAGATCTCGCATGCCAACGAGATGTTGAAGAAGGGGGACGAAATCACCTGCCAGGTCATCAGCGTCGATCAGGAACGCAAGCGCATTGCGCTGGGCCTCAAGCAGCTCTCCGAGGATCCGTGGGAAAACCACATCCCCGGCAAGTACCAGCCCGGCGAACTCATCACCGGGAAGGTCACGAAAATCACCAACTTTGGTGTGTTCGTCGAACTGGAACCAGAACTCGAAGGGCTGCTGCACGTCTCGGAGCTGGCCGACCACAAGGTCGACAATCCGGAAAGCTTCGTGAAGGTCGGTCAAGACCTGGAAGTCCGCATCCTCCGCATCGATCCTGCCGACCGCAAAATCGGACTCAGCCGCAAGTCGGCCGCCGAAATCGCGGCGATGGAATCGAAGGAAAACAAGGATGGGGCGGCGGCCGCTGCTGCTGCGGCTCCCCGTCCGCGGACCGAGCTCAAGGGGGGCACCGAGGGGGCCGCTGGTCCTCTCTTCAGCATGGGTGGTGGCGAGGGTGGCGATTCCACGGAATCGTAGGTCTGTGACGAGTCCCGCGCTTTCGCGCCAACGCGAAGGACTGCTGTGAACGGTGGTTTCGTCGATCACAATCTGCGAAACGTCAAATCGTTCATGTGGGAAATCTGGTGAAAAGTGAACGGCCGTCCGGCCCAAACCGGACGGCCGTTATTCTTGCGCCGCTTGCCCAATCATTTCGGCCGACGCCCCGAAACCACCGATCTCGGGGTCGATCTTCTGAATCAAGAATCCGATACCTATTTCGAGGATCGGCTGTTTTTGCCGGGCGCGGCCCGCCGCAACAGCTCTTCGCGACCGCGGATCGGTCTTCATCTGGGAACGGCAAGAACTACGCATGCGCAAGACCCTCCGTCCACGCTCGACGTCTGAAGCCGCACAGACGCCGCTGGAGACCTATCTCCGCGAGATCAATGAGACGGCTTTGTTGAGCGCGGAGGAAGAGAAGGAACTCTCCAACCGCATTAGCAACGGCGAAAAGGAAGCCCGCGACCGGATGGTCCGGGCCAATCTCCGGCTGGTGGTGAATATTGCTCGCGCCTACACCGGCAAGGGGCTCCCGCTGCAGGACCTGATCGAAGAGGGGAACCTCGGTCTGCTGCGGGCCGTCGAGGGCTTCGACCCCGACATGAATACGCGCTTCAGCACCTACGCCAGCTACTGGATCAAGCAGTCCATCAAGCGGGCGCTGATCAACTCCGGCAAGACCATTCGCATCCCCGCCTACATGGTCGAACTGCTGACGAAGTGGCGGCGGGCCACCGCGAAGCTCGAAGACGAACTCGGACGTCCGCCGACGCAGGAAGAGGTCGCCAAGGAACTGGGACTCAACAAGAAGAAACTGAGCATCGTCCGCAAGGCCATTCAGCTCTACAACACGACTCCGCAAACTGACGACGACGACGGCGGCTGGTCGATGGGAGACATGGTTGCCGACATGCGGATGAAGGGGCCGGAAGACGAGCTCCTCGACCACGACAATCTCAAGCATGTCTTCCGCATGCTCGACCAGATGGATCCCCGCGAAGCCACGATCCTGAGGATGCGGTTTGGTCTCGACGACTCCGAACCCAAGACTCTCAAGGAAATCGGCGAAACTCTCGGATTGACCCGCGAACGCGTCCGTCAGATCGAAGCCGAGGCGCTGCGGCGGCTGGCCCAGGGACTCCTGGGGGAATAGACCCCGGAAGCGTCCGACTGTGAGGTGGTCCCCCGTCGGTCGCGCCGACGGCCGCTGCCTGAGATCTCTCAACCAACCATGCCATGCGAGACGAGCGGTCGGTGTCTGCGGATGCCGGCCGTTTCGTCTTCCCGTGCTCGCCGGTCCCATCCCTCGGCCGCGGGCCTACGCCGCCTTTTCTCCGGCGTTTCGCTGGCGCGATTGAGCTTCCAGGAGCGGCACCACCTGCCCCAGGACGCGGCACATGTCCGCAATAATCCCCTGCTCCAGCTCCGCCGTCGAAATGCCGTCGCAGGCATTGATGCAGGCCTTAACGCGCCGGGCCAGCTCGCGGCTCTCCTCAGTATCGCTGCCAAGGATCTCACCGGCCAGCGTCACTACGACTTGACCGACACGGAGGAGAGGAACGGCGTCTGTCGTCATGGGGAACCCTTTCGCGAGGCGTCCGCAGGCCCGTTCGCAAAGCGCGCAGCCTGCAACGGCCAAATCGGATTATCGTGCATCATCGACAGAACCGTCAGTGGTGTTCGACGATGTTGCCCCACGGACATCAGTTGGCAGCCGACTTTTACGGACCAATCCGCACACACTTCCCAGAATGCGCATGTGTCCCGATTTGCGTGGTCTGCTCTCTTCAGTCAATGTTGCGCCAGGAGATTTGCCACGGCCGACGCACACGCGGCCGCAGCGACCTCCGGGCTCCACACCTCACTGATGGAGATGCGTTCCGCCATCGAGAGTTCGGAGACCGAGTCGACGACCTCCCGAGCCAGAAATTCTCCGGATCCCGAGAGAACCACAAGGTCGATCGGCAGCGCAAGGCGCGCCAGGACCTGCTGGAGCGCCGTCTGGACTTGCTCGCGTTGCACGCGCCTCCAGAACTGGGCCAGGCGATCCACATCCAGTGGCGTGAGTTCATCCCGATCGCAGCAGACCATGCGGACCAGGCGATCGAGAGCGGCTTCGCGCGTCGCCGGTTTGCCGTTCGCCGTGTCGCAGTCGCCGGGGTCCTCCGGAATCAATTCCAGCCAGAGGTAGACGTCCAGCGTGGTGGCGAAGAGTTCCGCGGCCACCGGCGTTGGCGTCCCGTGCACGGGCACGGAACCAGCCAGGGCACACAAAGGCGTCCGGCGAACACCGGTGTAGACGAGTTCCCCATGCTGCAGGCGGCCGAAGTCGGTCAGCCCCATTGCTGTTGGCTCCCCATGACGGAACGGGATGATGTCCGCGGTCGTTGATCCGATGTCGATGAGGATGCCGCGCGCATTGGGGAACTGTCGGGCGACCCAGGTGGTCAGGGCGTGCCAGTTTGCCGCCGCCGCCGCCAGGGGCGACCGCCGCGCGTCGATGGGAGAAACGAACGCTCCGCCCGTCGTCCAAACGGCAACGGGGAGTTGCGGAACGGCCTGAAGGACCGCCCCCACGATTTGCGACACACCGGCGGATTTTGTGGGGTAACAGTCCGCCAGTTCACCGGTCATCGTCAACGCCACTCGATCGCATTCCGGCCAGCGGCGATGAATGTCAGAGATCCGGTCGGCGAGGAGCTCCGGATGCCGCCACAGCGTAAACGCAAGGGCTGCGGTCTCTCCCGACGTCGTAGCGGCCTTGATGTTCGCTCCGCCAATGTCCAATCCGAGCACATTCACGCGGAAACTCCCGAGGCCCATGGGCCGGTTGGGGAGACTCTCGTGTTCCCGACGCGTGCCGATTCCTGGTCGCGGGACGTCGCTGGACGCGCCCTGAGAACTCCCCGAAAACGCTCCGAGCGACAAGATTCATTCGGCATCTGGCTTAAATCTGAAATTCGTTCGCGGAAGCATTCGGCCCGGCTGCAAAACAAAGACGCAGCCGGGCCGTTGCTCAATCACTGCAAACCTTACTCCCCGGAAAACGTGCTCTCACTGTTCGGCGGTGGTGAAACCACCTTCGGCGTCCAGAGGGGCGTCGCTGCTCATGCAAAGGTCTTGAGGACCAGCCAGCACACACCCCAGGTGGCAAACGTCAACACTGTGGCAGCATGCCGCTGCCAGTCACCCTGAACCAGCACCTCTGCCGCACGCCGTTGTTCGCGGCGCGACAGTTCATTTCGCATCTGTTGATTGATCCATGACAACGTCAATTCGGCGATCAAAGTTGAACGTGTGGCCTGCATTCAGGTCGTCTTTCCTCACGAAGAAAAAAGGCCTTGGAACCTGACAAATCCCATCGCATTCGATCGGCGAATGGATGAAAAGTCCACCAGTCATTCGACGCGGCGAACAGGAAAACTGGGGGCTGGACGGAAGCTGCGTCAATGTTCGCGATTCGTTGGAATCAAACCGTTGTGACAACCAATCTCAGGCTGCGGATCGTAAGGAGCACCTTCACATGCGCGGATTCGCCGCGCGGCAGGTTTGACGCCGCCGCGTGGACCGGTCAACGTAGCCAACGACATCGACTCCTGACCTTGGACCACAACTTTGACGATTGCGACGCCGGACATGCTTCCTGGGTGGGCTGCGGGACACGACGAGTGCGAACTCATGCTGCGGTTGCGCGACTCACCGATGCTGCTGGATGCGGCAGCCTCAGCCGTCGGTTCCGAGTTCCAGATTCAAAAACAATTGCGGGGACGCTTCGACGACGACCTCGTGCGTGCCGCCCTGACGTTGAACGATTTGCGCCGACGGGCCGCCGGGAAATTCACGCGCGCCGCAGAAATGTGGTTTGACCGGCAGGGCCTGGAGCAGGCGACGGCGGAAGTCGTCGCCTGCTATAAGGCCCGTCGATTCACCGGCGACGTCTGGGATTTGTGCTGCGGCATCGGGAGTGACGCCGGCGCCATGGCCGCGCGCGGCCCCGTCACTGCCGTCGACCGAAATCCCGCGGCATGCCTGCGGACGATGTGGAACGCGGAACTTGCCGGCGTGGGGGATCGGGTGGCCATCGAGTGTCGCGACGTGGGCGAATTGGATGTTTCGGGGCGACTGGTGCACATTGATCCTGATCGACGTCCGAACGCGTTGGGACGGGCTCTGCGCATCGAAGACTACGTTCCGGGCCTGGAGGCGCTCCAGACGCTGACCACCCAGGCTCGCGGCGGGGCGATCAAGCTCAGTCCCGCGTGCAACTTCGGCGGCAAGTTCCCTCAGGCCGAGGTGGAATTGATCAGTCTGCATGGTGAATGCAAAGAGGCGACGATCTGGTTCGGGGAACTTGTCGGGACGGCGCCCTTTCGAGCCACAGCGCTCCCGTCCGGGGAGACATTGTCAGGCCACCCGCTCGATACGCTGGCGGAGCGATCGACGCTGGGAGCATGGATCTTCGATCCAGATCCGTCGATCGTCCGAGCTGGGCTGGTGGATCTGCTGGCGGAGACATTGGGACTGCGACGACTCGACGACGCGGAAGAGTATCTGACCGGCGACCGTTATGTCCGGTCGGCGTTCGTCCAGGCGTTTGAAGTCCTGGAATCGCTCCCCAATCAGGAACGTGAGATTCGACACGCGCTGCGGCGGTCGGATTTTGGACCCCTGGAGATCAAGTGCCGCCACATCCCGATTGCGGCCGAGGAGTTGCGGCGGCGGCTTCCCCGAGGGGGCGAGCAGCCGGGAGTCCTGTTGTTCGTCCGAGAACACGGCAAAGCGCGGGCAGTCCTGGCACGGCGGTTCCGCAGCACAGAAGCCCAGGAATCGCGATCCCTGGGCTTCGAGGAATGCTGAACAGCCGCTGCCGTTTACTGCTGCGCCACCGCCTCGCGGAAGGTGAACTGATCAAGCGGCTCGATCGCAGCCGTCGGCAACGGGGTGCGGCTGACGCGCACCGGGAAGCGGTAGGCGATCACCTTTCCGGAGTTCAATTCGCCGATGTAGAGCACTGACGCGCCCGTGGTCGCACCGCGCCCGCTGGTCAAGTCGGCGCGTCCGGGGATGACGACGTATTTAGGTTTGCTCGTGGCGTCGAGCTGAAAATCCCCGGCGATGATGCGGAAGTAGGTCGACGTGAAGGTGCCGGTCTGCTGGTTCAGGGTCGCGCCGAACAGACGTCCGGTGAGAAAGTCGAGAACAAAGACCGATTCCGGCTGCGCCAGCCCGGTGTCGCAGGTGATGATTGCGAACCGTTCTTCGCGGTCCGTTGCGACCGCCTGCAGCGTCTCCACCGGCCACAATGACGACAGTCCCACCCCCACCACCACTCCGGCCAGCAGCCACCAAGTTCGCTGATCTGCTTTCGTTCGTTGCACTGTCCGCTTCTCCCGGGCCAAGCCCCGTTTGACGTGGGTTCGAGTGTCGGCAGGAACCGTATGGTTGCTGCAATTGTCATAAAGAGTATCGCGGGCAATTGAGTGCGGCTAGGGCATTTCGAATCAACGACGGCTGAATGCTGTCGGTGCGGCGACTCAACGGTCATTCCGAGGCTGGGAGCCGAGTTTGCACGTTCCCGGCTCGACGAAAGAAGTCGCGGACGGCGATCCATTCCGGAATGTCACTGACGCCAAAGAAGTCGTCCAGATCGTGATTGACGTCGCCGGTGACCCCGCAGGACAATTGCAGGAAGTGGTGATCTGATTCGCGAAATGGCTGTGTAAGGAGCCTGTTGATGGCCGTCCGATCCCTCTTGTGTGCGACCCTGTTGCTGTCGGCCCTTTTGGTCGGCGGTCCTGACGCCGGCGCCGCGAATCCGCGGGTGACCGACTTCAACATCGTGTTTGTGAATTACTGCGACGGCCTCAATTTGACCATCCGCCAGGTCCTGGGCGTCACCGGCAAACACAGCGGTTGCGGATTCAACGAATCCGTCCGCGGCAACGTTTTCACGACGGCTGACGGCGAACAGGGGGTCACGGTCCAGTACTTTGATCAGACCGTCAGGCAGACGCTGAGGATCGACGTCTACCGCACGGGCTTCCGCGCCGGAAAATTCTATGTCTACCTGGCGCGCACGGGTCAACTGCAGCGCTTTGGAAGCTGGCGCACCGCTCCCCCTGCTCCGTAGTCGATCACGACTCTGCATAGATCGCGGGGCGATCTCCCGGCCTCGAGAAAGCCCACTGGCCGCCGATCATCACGGCGCTGATCGAGTTGCCGGGAGCAAAGAGGTCTTGAATCGGATCGCGGAAGGCCGGGCTGTCGAGTGCGACCGCCGCGACGTCGGCGCGCTTGCCGGGGGTGAGGCTGCCGCAGTCGTGGCCATGTCCCAGCGCTCGCGCTGCCGACAGCGTTCCGAGCTTGAGAATCAGATGCTGCGGCATGGTGGGATACTCGGCCGCCAGGAACTGCAGTTCGTTCCAGAGACTCAGATCGGGGTTCGAAGAACGTCCGTCGGTGGCGATGGCCACGCTGCCCCCCAGGTTCAACAGGTCCACCCAGCGATGCGGAGCATGCCCGAACGCTGCATGCGTCCGCGGGCAATACACGAGCGTCATATGCGGGGACCGCGCCAGGACCGCCAGTTCGTTCGCCGTCAGATAGTTTCCATGAATGACCAGCGCGCGCGGCAAGTCGGAGAGGGCCTCCAGCCACTCGCGAGAACTCCGACCACCAAACACCCCCTCACGCCACACCCCCAGCGACTGCAACAACAGTCGGAACTCGCCGGTTCCCTGTTCCAGGAGTTCGACTTCCGCTTCTGTTTCCGCCAGGTGCACGGCGACCAACGCTCGTTGCGCGTCGGCATGCCGCAGCGCTGCCGCGAACAACTCCGGATGCGTGCTGTAGGGCGCATGCGGGCTCACGTTCCCGGCGGTTTCGATGAGTTGCCGCTGCTGTGCGATGCGTTCATCGCCAAGTCCCAAGACCTCTTGAAAGACGACCGTCCGCGGGGCGGGATCCACCACGGCGTAGTCCGCGCTGCTCCAACCGCTGGTGGCGATGTCTCCCAGCAGTGTCACACCGCCGGCAAGGGACTCCGCCAGACCCTGGCGAATGGCCGACGACACCACGCTGGGATGTTCGGCGCGATATCGGAGAACCGCCCGAATCCAATCGATGAAGGGCTGGAACGGTTCAATCGGCTGTTTCAGCAGGCTGAATTCCAGGTGGGTGTGACAGTTCACCAGACCTGGGATCAAGGCCACATTGCCCAGG
>JANRLN010000070.1:0-3630 GCA_033762515.1 Planctomycetaceae bacterium | reverse complement strand
CGGTGAAATCCGCGATGTCCTGCAGATCGCCGTCGACGTAGAAGTGAGCGAGGATGGTCGCCTGCTTCTCGACCTTCAAACGCTCGATCTCGTCCATGAGGTCCAGGGGATCCTCATCGATCTCGGGAGCGGGCGCAAATGAGGACAACACGGGGAGGGACATTGCAACCATCCAGCAGCACACGACCGACGCGGCGACTCCGCACACGCCTGCGTCCTATTGTCGACGGGAGCGGCGAGATTGCAATGGGGGACAGGTGATCCGACCGAGTGGATCGACGCGAACGCCCCCGCGAGCCGGGAAGGTGAGTGACCGGACTCTTGCGGATCACGCGATGTCGTCGCGCCGCAGACTCCGGACGCTGACGCTCGGGACTCGCCCGGGGCATTTGGAACACTGCTCGCGAAAGCAACCTTCAAGCCAGTTCCGGCGGCTGTCGCTGAGCCATCTCTCCCGGTTTCGTCAATGCTCTGCCGCCACACCACAGCCGCGATAAGAACGGAAAATCGCTGTCCAAGTGTTTCCAGGTCACAAACCAAATTCGCCGCGGATCTTGCGGCCGACACACCAGCTGTTCGCCAGCGTCGAACATCAGCCATGTCGTACCGTTGCGCTCAACGAGCGATGCGCCAGCTCGATACGCGATATCCTGAGCAGAATGCCAGTATTCCTCTTCACGGTGGTCGTGGAATGCCGTCGGCTTTGGACTGGATCGACGTGGCATCACACGGACTCTACGGTGACTCAACCCGCTGCCGTGCGTGCAGCAGTTCGCCGCCTTGCATCGGCCGGACGTCGTGAGATTCGAGCGTCAACAGCGCCACCGTCGAACCGTCGCCGTCAACGAACTCGACTTCGTACGCCCGACCATCTCCATAGATCGCCACCACCGCGCCCACATCGCCGGTATGCAGACCTTGTTCCGCCATGTCGCGATTCAGCACCACCAGCGAGTGTTCCACAAGCACTTGGGCAGTCCTATGCGGGGTAAGCCGTGACCAACCGCGGCGTCAGATTGGCTTCAACGACCCAAACAGCCACGACGTCACCACTCGAGTGGGGCGAAACACCGATTTTACCGAACGGTGCAGGGCGATCTTGGTGCGCGACAGCGATCTCCTCAGTCGTTCATTCTTCGTGAGTCAACGGCAGGCGGCATCGATGACTGGGAAACGATCATTTCGTCGACAACGCGAGGAGCGCATGGGCCGCCCGGAAGCGGACGTCGGGGATCTCGTCCTCCAGCCGCGCGACTATCGCCGGACGGGCCGCCGACACGCGGGCGTCGGGAGCAAACTCCGCCGCGGATACGCGCACGACCGGGTCGGCGTGACTCAAGTTGCGAACCAGCGCGGCTTGACCTTCGGCGTCCCCCAGCGCGGCAAGTGCGTGCTCAAAGTATGCTCGGATGAGCGGGTCCGTGAATCGTTCGCGACCCGCCCGCAGCCCAGGTAGATCGGACGTATCGCCTACGCGGGCCAGGATCCATGCGGCGTTCTTGGCGGTTTCCCCGTCGGGCGACGGCACACGCTCGCGAATGAATCGCAGCGCCGCCGCATCACCCTGCCGGGTGAGGGCTGCCGCGGCCATCAGTGCCAGCTTGGGAGCTGTTTGAGCGCGCAAGGTCTGCTGCAGCAACACCTTGTCTCCCAGTTGCCGGACCTTGAACAGACTCTCGCAGGCATGGGTATGGCCGTAGTCGTTCGGGCCGGCGAGGACGGCAACCAGTGTTTGCACGTGCGCGAGGTCGCCCGCCCGAACCAATTCCCGCGCCAGTCCGCACCGATGCTGGTCATCAGTCTCGGTGGCTAAGCGGGCGATGAGCGCCTTCCGCACCTCTGTTCCAAACCCGGCGAACGTCAGCCCTTCCGCGGCGTGCATCGCGGGCCAGAAGTCGTCGGAACTCAGGCCGTCTCGGAGAATCTTGACACATTGTTCCCGCAGCGACTCGTCCAATTCCCTGGCCTGCACCGGTCCGTCCCCGCAGACCTCCGCGGACAGCAATCCCAGGACGCAGCAGGTCCACCAGATTCGACGGCATGCGAACATGGATTCACTCCTCCAGAACGGATTCCCCGACGCTCCAACATCATATCCCCGCCGATCTCCACAGTGGCACAGACCTGCAGAAGCCGACATGAGCCCCACAGAGCGGGATAACGATGAAATGCGCCTCCGGCAATCGGCCGCAGGCGTCCGACACGCTCCCCGACGGTGAGTCGGCGTCGATCGGCCCCGCCCCCGCGACTTGGAAGCATCGGACGCGGAACACGAAGTCCAGAGCGATACGATACCCACCATGGTGGGCATCGTCTGCTCTGCTTGGTGTCTTCCCGGCGGTGGGCAAGATGATCCGCGCGGCTGGTGGGGAAGCCGACCTCGCAAATCGTAGACTCTCATCCACTGTGCGCGACGGCTGACGTCGGGACGTCTCCGCAGTGCGGAAACCCGATTCTTGTTCCTCGGACTCGGCGCCCCTGAAGCGCCCCCTGCCGCCGAGCCCGGCGAAAGGCGGCGACACACGATGGACGCGGCGCCGCAAGCTGGAGCTGGGGGCGGGGAGCAGGCGTCAGGCGTCAGGCGTCAGGAAAATGCGGGGAGGGCGGGGGGCTGATGGATTTGTTCCCCTGCTCCCCTGCTCCCCTGCTCCCCTACTCCCCTGCGGCCGGATTACTTTTTCCTTTCGTCGGGCGTGTGTGGGACTGTTGGTGAGTCCTGTTGGTGGTCGCTGATCGTCGTCGCTGATCGTCGTCTTGGGGCCGGGTCGATTGGGGTCGGCCAGCGGAAAAAAGAGCGAGGAACGCGCGCAAACCTGGAACGCACGGGGTGCGCCCCCCGGCAAGAGTGGTGGTCCTGCCGTCGCTTGTCCGACGTCCCTAACGGCGAGGTTCCGACACGTTAACGCCAAGACCGACTGTTACGCCGGCCCCGGCGCGTGCACGCGCGCCCTGTCAGCTCTCAGCCCTTGGCCCTCGACCTTCCCCCTGCTTGACGGGGCATCGGCAACTGGGGATTCTGCGGCGGTGTTTTCCGCAACCCTGGAGTTGACCATGTCTGCCGGCCCCGCCGAGATTGAACACGTTCTGTGCGTTCCCACGCTCCTGTTTCGCGAGATCGGCTACTTCGAGGGCTTTCAGCCCATGGCCGAGCGGTATCTGACGACGCTCCTCGATCCGGCCCACACCCTCTTTCGGCCGCGCAACGAAGTCGAGGAAGACCCCAGCTACAAGCAACTCATCCCCTATTGCGTTTTCCGCTGCGGAAACCAGGTGTTTTATTACCGACGGGGCAAAGCGGGGGGAGAGGGCAGGCTGCACAGCAAGCGCTCCATCGGCATCGGCGGACACATCTCCTCCACCGACCGCCTCCACGGAGACCGCCGCTACTTCGAGGCCATGCACCGCGAAATTGCCGAGGAAGTCTTTCTGGAGTCAGGCTTTCGGGATCAATGCGTGGGCTTGATCAACGACGACCAATCCCCCGTCGGCCGGGTCCATCTGGGAATCGTGCACATTTTTGATCTCGACTCGGCAAAAGTTCGCCCGCGGGAAGAGTCGATTCTAGAGACAGGCTTTGCGCCACCCGCAGAGTTGCACCGCGACCTCGACCAGTTTGAAACGTGGTCGCAA
>JANRLN010000069.1:0-4337 GCA_033762515.1 Planctomycetaceae bacterium | reverse complement strand
CCAGTTCTGTGAGTTGAGGTAGCAGCCGGTGGTGCTGGGCCGCTGCCCGGACATCAGGGACGCCCGCGAGGGATTGCAGGCCGGAGCGGTGCAGTACGCCCGCGTGAAGGTCATCCCCTGCCGCGCCAGCCGATCAATGTTCGGCGTCCGCGTCTGGGGATTCCGCCCCAGATGACCGACCCAGTGATTGAGGTCGTCAATCGCGATGAAGAGGATGTTCGGCTTGTCCGCGGCCGAGAGCGGCGCAGGGGCCGGGCAGAAGACACAGAGAACCGAGAAGCAAGACAGCCAGAGTTTCATGAGGAGTTCTCTGAAGGGTGCGGAGACGAGCCCGTCTCCGATATTGCAGCAAGAACGCCCGGCGGGTGGAACCCGTCCACCAGGGAATCGCGCGCTGGGTTGGGAGAGACAGACGACAGGAGACGAGACGACCACGGCGCCCACTCTCAGAAACGAGTGTTTCCCGTTGGCGATTCCTGATGAACCGGACTTCACTTATTCTTGCTCTTCTTCCCTGCCGGGCGCAGTGCCTGCTGGTATTCCCAGCGTTCTTTCCAGGCCTCCAGATACGGCGCATAGTCGGGATGATCGGTCCACGAGCGCGACTCAGGGTCGGGGGGAGACAACTTGCCTTCCGGGTAGTCGCGACCGGCGAAGCTGGCGTCGACGCTCGCATTCCAGGTGGTCAACGCCTCTTTCATCTGCGCGGCGACCGCAGGTTCCGTCGCCATGAGGTCGTGGGCTTCCTGAGGATCGGCCAGGAGGTCATACAGTTGAAACACGCCCCGCCGCAGGTCTTCGGTCACCAGCTTGTAGCGGTTGTCGGTCAGGGCGGACTTGTTCTGGAAGCGAAACGGGATCGGCCGCGGGCGCTCGGCGACGTCCTGAGTGAAGAGCGGCTTCAAGCTCACGCCGTCGACCGGTTGGATCATCACACTCTCCGGCAGTCCGACGATGTCGGCGATTGTGGGGAACAGGTCCATCGTGCACGCGGGGTATTGCGTGATCCGCGGCGACTGGATCACTTTCGGCCATTCCATGATGCCGGGCACCCGCAGTCCCCCTTCGTAGACCGTACCCTTGTTGCCGCGGAGTCCGCCGACGGCGCCGTGCTCAATTCCCGGCAGTCCACCGTTGTCGCTGCAGAAGACCAGCAGGGTATTGTCCGCCAGTTCGAAGTCGCGCAGCCGCTGCCGCAGCGTGCCGATGCTGCGGTCGAGGGCGACGAGTTCCCCGTAGTGGTTCGCGGAGGTCTCCTTGAGGTCGGCGAAGAGGGCTTTGTCCTCCGGCAGCGCGCGAAAAGGACTATGCGGCGACCCGAACCAGACCACCGCGAACATCGGCTGCGCCGCCGCGCGATGGCGGTCCAAAAATTTCACGGCCTCGGCGACCGTGATGTCTGAGGAATCGCCGACGAACTCTTCAATGACGCCCTGCCGCGACATCAGTGGATTGACGTCGAAGAAGTTCGTCACCGAAACCCACTCGTCGAACCCGAACGCGCCGGGATGCCGGGGGTCGGAAGACAGCACCGGAGCACCGGGTCCCTTGAACCCGTTGAGGTGCCACTTGCCGAAGTGCCCGGTGACGTAACCCGCGGTGCGCAGGGCCTGGGCGACGGTCCGCTCCTGCAGCCGCAACGCGTAACCGTGACTCAGAACCCCCGAGCGATCATTGCTGCGCCCGGTGAGCACGCTGGCCCGCGTCGGCGAACAGACGGGGCAGCCGGCGTAGAACCGCTCGAACCGCAACCCGTTCGCCGCCATGGCGTCGAGATGGGGCGTCTTAAGGACCGGATGCTGACGGTAGCCGGTCTCCCCCCAGCCCATGTCGTCGGCCATCACGAGAATGATATGCGGCCGGGCGGTGTCCGCCGCCGCGGGGACGAGCAGGGAGAGGAGCAGCAGGATGGAGTCGGGATGCATGGGGTGTCGCTCATGAACTGCGGGGTTGATCACTTCGCCCCGGAACCCGATGCGCGTGACCGGGCGATTATTTCCTGAACTTCCGCACGCGGTCGATTTCTCACGTTCGACGAACCGGGAGCGTCGGTGACCGGAGTCTTTCCCGACGACGACGACTCACTTCTTCCCCTTCCCGGCCGGCTCCCACCGCGGCTCCCAGTGGGAGGACGGCGTACGCGCCTGGGCCAGGTAGTCTCCGATTCTGGCGGCGATCTCCGGGTGTTCGGCCGCGACGTTCGTTTTCTCCGCCGCGTCATTGTGCTGATCGTACAACACAACCGGCGCGGCGGGGCTGCCGGTGCGGATTCCCTTCCAGCGGCCCTGATACAACGCCGCCTGCTTGAAGCCCCCTTCGTGGAACTCCCAGTAAAGAAATTCGTGGTGTTTCTGGGATGCGGGGTGGCCCAGCAGCGTCGGCGCCAGGCTGATCGAGTCGCAGCCGTCGGGCATCGACCCCCCGGTCAGTTCAGCGGCGGTCGCCATCCAGTCGCCGAAGTAGGCGGCGAGATCCGATTCACTTCCCGCGGGGACGTGTCCCGGCCACCAGGCGATCGCCGGTACACGGATGCCGCCGTCGGTGAGGCTGCGCTTGATCCCCGTGTAGGGTCCCGAGGGTTGAAACCGTGCGAGGTTGTGATTGCTTTCGTTATGGGGGCCGTTGTCGCTGCTGAAGAAGACCAGCGTGTTCTCGGCGAGGCCGAGTTCTTTCAGGGTGTCGAGCATGCGACCGACGTAACCATCCAGTCGCGAGATCATTGCGGCCTGCCCCTTGTCCTGGTCAGGCCAGTCCTTGTCGGCATAGGGGCCGAAATCAGGGACCTGGGCTCCGTTCTTAAGGGCGCGGGTCCGTTCGTTGTTGGCATGCGGAATCACCATGCACCAATGAAGGTAGAACGGACGCGACTGGTTCTCGGTCACGAATTCGATCGCGGCGTCGCAGAAGAGGTCGTCGGCAAATTGCACCGCCGTCGTGGCGTAACCCCCGCCATGCTCGCCTACCGGCACCACGACGTTAGGGAGCGCTCGCTTCGATTCGTTGCGCCACAGGAACTCCGGGAAATGGTTGTGCGCGTGATGCTGATTGAGATAGCCGAAGAACTCGTCGAATCCCTGCTTCCGCGGCAACCCGGTCTCTGCGGCGCCGACGTCCCCCAGTCCCCATTTGCCGATGAGCGCCGTCCGATAACCCGCCTGTTGCAGCACTTTCGCGACGGTCACATCGTCGGGACCCAGCGCCTGCGCTGCCGGATTGGTCTGGCCGGCGTTGCCGCGTGCACGCGTCCTCCCGTGATGTTGACCCGTCATCAACACACTGCGCGACGGCGCGCAGACCGTGGCCCCCGCATAGAAATGCGTGAACCGCAGACCCTCGCTCGCCATCTGATCGAGCCGCGGGGTCGAGATCACCTGCTGACCGTAACACCCCAGTTCGCCATAGCCGAGATCATCGGCAAGGATGAAGACGAGGTTCGGCCGACGCGGTGCGTCGGCGGCGTTCGCCCCCGCGGCGAACGATGCGAACAACATCCCGCCGACGATCCCGCTCAATCGGTACATCATGTGATGAGTTCCAGCGCTCGGCCTGCGCCTTGCGGCTACATGGAGGATGCGATGCATCACCCCACAAACAGCGGGCGCATGTGGCGTTCGAAGATGTTCTCGGTCACGTTCTTGCCGACGATGTCGGCGTTCGCTTTCAGCAGGTCGAGATATCGATCGCCGTGCTTGGCGGCGACCTTGAACGACACGTGCAGCAACTGTCGGATGTGCGGGTTGAACTCGACGTGTCCGGGGATATGGCGGACGGCGTTGGCGAGTTGAGCCCCCGTCCACATGTTGACGATCGCGGCGGGCGGTAGCCGTGCGCGATCGATGTCGATCACCGATGCGTAGGGGGCGCAGAACTCGTCGACGTGCTCGAGCGCGTAGGCATAGATTTCCTTGGCCAGTTCGAGACCATCTCCGCCGGCCTCCGATAAGCCGATGATCTCTTCCAGCCACGTCGTGCCTGCGGTCTTCAGATGCAAGCCGGCGCCCGTCCGCGCGAGGGCCTTGCGGATGATCGGATAGAGGGAGAACTTGTCGCTCCCGCTGTGGACGCTCATTTTCAGGTTCGCCGGGAGACCATACGTCGCGACCGCATGGGCGATCACCGCCAGATCGTCGTCGAACTCCTTCTCGAACTGATGCAGTTCCCCGACGTAGTCGACCCCCTTATTGAATCGTCCCGTAAACTTGGGGGCGATCGTCTGCACGCGAACCTGCTCGTCGGCGAGGAGCGCCAGAATCACCAGCAGTTCGGGGGGCGTCTGCGGGGCGTCGGTCTCGTCCATGGAGACTTCCGCGATGACGTTCCCTTCGCCCCCCTTCCGG
>JANRLN010000068.1:0-10322 GCA_033762515.1 Planctomycetaceae bacterium | reverse complement strand
TTCGGCGGGACGGGAACGCTGCTCTATGGCGTCAAACTGGGCCTCGAAAAGGCCTGCCCGGGATATGGCCGCACCGGCCGAAATGAAGTCACGTATCTCCTCTGTTCCGAACGGGCTCATTACGCCTGTCTGGCGGTGGCGAACTGGCTGGGGATCGGCCAGGACAACGTCGTGCAGGTCGCCTGCGGTCCGGATAACGACATGCGGGTCTGTCTGCTCGAAACTCAGGCCCGGCAGATCTTGAAGGACGGCGGCAAGATTGCAGCGATCGTCGCCACCATGGGAACCACCGACCATTTCGGCCTCGACGACCTGCACGCGATCGTGGAACTGCGCGACCGGCTGGTGGACGAGTTTCATTTGGACTATCGCCCGCATGTCCATGCCGACGCGGTCATCGGCTGGGCCTGGAGCGTCTTCAATGACTACGATCTGCAAGCCAATCCCCTGGGGTTCCGGCATCGCACGGTTCGGGCCATCGCGGGCACGCGGCGACGGATCGAGCATCTGGGAGCGGCCGACTCGATCGGCATCGATTTCCACAAGACGGGGTTCACGCCCTACGTTTCGAGCTTGTTCCTGGTCCGCAATCGGGACGACCTGGAATTGATCTGCCGGAAACCAGCGGACACCCCCTATCTGTTTCACGATGGGCACTACCATCCGGGGCGCTACACCCTGGAGACCACGCGCAGCGGGGCCGGCCCGATGGCCGCGCTGGCGAACCTGCGGCTGTTCGGCAAGCAGGGATTGCGGGCGCTCCTCGGGCATCTGGTGCATATGGCCGAGTCGCTGCGGGAACGTCTCGAAGGACAAGCGTGGTCGACGGTGGTCAACCGCGGCAATTTCGGCCCCGTGACGCTCTTTCGGGTCTACCCCGACGGCGTGGACACATTTACGATCCGCGAACGCGAAGAGAAAGAGGCCGCCGCGCGACCGCTCCTGGAGGCCCATAACGAGTACAACCGCCAGGTGTTTCAGGTCGTGCAGCAGGAGGCGCTGCACGGCCGCGGCGTGGTGCTGTCGCTGACCGACTGCTATCGCGAGAGCGACTACGGGGCGCCCATGGTGGCGTTGAAGTCGTACATCCTCAGCCCCTTCTCGGAAGAGCAATACGTCGACGCCGTGGTCGAGTCTCTCGCCGCAGCGCGGGTGCAATTGCACGGCGCGATCTGATGGATTGACGAAGTCCGCTCGCCGTTTTGCGATTTTCCCGAATCGCGAATCGCGAAACCGGGAGCGACACTTGGGGGCGGGATGTTAAGATTCGGAGATGGGCGTCCCCTTCCTCTTGATCGATGGCTACAACCTGCTCCACGGCGCAGGACTGGCCAAGCTGCGCTACGCGCAGGGGGATTTGGACCGAGCCCGGCAGCGCCTGCTGGGAATGCTGTGCGCGAAGCTCAGTGAACCCGAACAGATGCGGTGCACCGTCGTGTTCGACGCCCAGAACGCCCCGGGCGACGTCTCCCGCGAAAGCAAGCATCACGAGATTCGCGTCCTCTTCGCCCCGGCCGGGTCCGATGCCGACACCGTCATCGAAGAGTTGATCGCCAAGCATCCGGCCGCGAAGCAGGCGATAGTCGTTTCGGCCGATCATCGGCTGCACAAGGCGGCCCGGCGCAAAGGGGCCACCCCCATCGACAGTGAACCGTTCTGGGAGCGCCTGCAAAAGCGCCCCGACGCACGCACGGCGCTGATCGATGAGAACGACCTCAAAGGCCCCAAAGCGAAGCCGCCCTCGAAGTCCAAACGCGAGACCGAGAACTGGCTCAAGGAATTCGGCGACGTCTCGGTGGATGAGATCGCCGCGGAGGTCCGCGCCGAATCGCAGTCGGTCCCCGGCGGCAGCCCGTGGGAGCGGCATCTTTCCGACCTTGAACGGATCATCGCCGACGAACGTGAGACCGAGAAGTTCCTGAAGGACCCACGCCGCCAGCGACCTGCGGAGTGATGGCCGCAGCCATTCGACGCCTGCGCCCGCCGACGTCCTCCCTGCGCCGCGGACGCTTCTTGTTGTCCGGCATTGGTGCACTCCGTCAGATGGGCGCGGACCATGCGAGCCGTCGGGAGGGTCAGATCCCGATGGCGTCTTGGCGGGACCACTGGTGGAAGCGGGGGCGATACCCATAGAATCTCGCTGATGCGTGAGTTGTCGCGCGGCGCGTGTTCTAATGGCTGACCCTGGAGAATTCGTCCATGCTGTCTCGAACGGTTTCGTTGTTGTCTGTGATCCTCCTCGCGTCCGGGAATTGGAGTCTGGCGGAAGAGGTCGCCGCGCCGAAAGCCTTCATCGATGGAATCGGCCCCGACTGGAAAACCCTGACGGGGGACGACTTCGAACACGTCAACTGCGATCCCGACACCTGGAAATGGGAAGGAGGCCACGCCTTCTGCACGGGGCTGCCGGTCGGCGTCATCAAAAGCAAAGTCCCCTATACCAACTTCGAACTGGTTGCCGAGTGGACGCATCGGAAGTCGGCGGGGAATTCGGGGATCTTCGTGTGGGCTTCCCCGGAAGCCCTGACCGATCTGAAACGGGGCGCGCTCCCCCCCGGCGGCATCGAAGTGCAGGTGCTCGACCACGGGTATGCGGAACAGTTCAAAGCCAAAAACGGCAAAGATCCCGACTGGTTCACCACCAACGGCGACGTGTTTCCCGTCGGCAAGTCGACCATGAAGCCGTTCCCCCCCGTCGCGCCCAACGGCTCGCGCAGCTTCCCGCGCAAGAATCTCAGCAAGGGGATCGACCAGTGGAATCATTACTACGTCCGTGCCATCAACGGTGAGGTGCGGCTGTGGGTCAACGGTGAAGAGGTCTCCGGCGGGACCAACTGCGAACCCAGGACGGGATTCCTCTGCCTGGAATCGGAAGGCTCGCCGGTCGAGTTTCGCAACCTGCGGATTCGCGTCCTGCCGTGATTTCGCAACGGACACTCCTTGCACCCCATGACCACCCGGCTCCTGTTCATCTGCGGACGGAATCAACTGCGGAGTCCCACCGCCGAGCGAGTCTTCGCAGCCGTCCCGGGGATCGAGACGAGTTCCGCCGGGGTGAACCCCGAGGCTGACAATCCCGTTTCCCCGGAAGAACTCGAATGGGCCGACGTGGTGTTTGTGTTTGAGCCGGGCCAGCGGCGGAAGATCCAGCGCGATTTTTCGCCGTCATTACGCGGCAAGCGTGTGGTTTGCCTCAACATCGCCGACGAGTACGAGTTCATGGACCCGGAGCTGATTCGCCTGCTGTGGGAGCGCGTGCCGCGATCGGTTCCGGGTCTGGTCGACAATTCCGCGGGATAGATTCGCCGGTGTTACGAGCCGGCTGTTGTCGCATAAATTGCCGGCAATGGGACGCTGTGAGATAACGTCTGAATTCTTGCGAATTCAGCGACGGTCGGGTTCCTGGCGACGTTTCGGTTCCTTGGAAGGCTGCCATGTCGACACTGCTTTGCTCTCTGCTCGTCGCGCTCTGTGCAACCACCGTTGCCGCCACCGCCGGCGAACCGCGCTTTCGTGTGCATCCGATCGATCCCGAATCGGCCAACAGCTCATCGGCGGTGATCGACGTCAATTGCGACGGCAAGCTCGACGTCGTCGCCGGGGGATGGTGGTATGAGGCCCCGGCGTGGAACAGGCATTTTGTTCGCGAGGTGGAGGTCATTCGCGGCCGCAACGACGACTATTCCAATCTGCCGCTCGACGTCAACGGCGACGGCCGGCTCGACCTCATCAGCGCGAACTATCGCAGCGGGCGGATCTACTGGATCGAGCAACCGGCCGATGCGAACGCTCCGTGGACCACGCATCTCGCCGCGGAACCGGGACGGATGGAAACGGCGCGGCTGGCCGACATGAACGGCGACGGCCGCCTCGATCTGCTCCCCAACGGCGTCGACTGGGCCGCCTGGTGGGAGATCCGCACCCGGTCCGGCGACGATGGTCGCGCCGCCGTTTCCTGGATTCGCCATGATCTCCCGCGGGAAGTCGCCGGGCACGGCGTCGGCAGCGGCGACATCAACGGCGACGGTCGGCTGGACGTCGTCAGTTCCAAAGGCTGGGCGGAAGCCCCTGCGGACTCGAACGGCGCCTGGACATTCCGTCCCGAGTTCCGTCTGCACCGCGACGCCTGCATTCCGATCCTGGTCTTCGATGTCGACCACGACGGCGATGCCGACGTCGTCTGGAGTCGCGGACATGGGACCGGCATCTACTGGCTGGAGCAGTCGATCCCAGACGGTGTGCGGACCTGGACGAAACACGTCATCGACGCCAGTTGGTCGCAGCCCCACACGCTCATGCTCGCCGACATCACGGCCGACGGCGTCCCGGAAGTGATCACCGGCAAGCGCTATCTGGCCCATGAAGGAAAAGACGCCGGGGAATGGGATCCCCTCATCGTTTGCGCTTACCGTTTTCAGAACGAATCTCGGACGTGGACACGCACGGTCCTCTCGTCCGGCGAACGGGTGGGCTGGGACCTCGATCCCAAAGCGGCCGACCTCGACGCCGACGGCGATGTCGACCTCGTCTGTCCCGGACGGAGCGGTCTTTACTGGCTGGAAAATCTCGGAACCAGCGACGCAGTTGACGAGACGCTTGTCGACACTTCGTTTGTGGATGATCTGGGCATCCCGGCGGCGACGTATCCCGATCATCGGCAACCGTTGTGGGTCCATCCGCCGGGCGCCGACGTCCAACCCGTCGCCGCTCCGGGAGAATGGGGCCGGCGTCGCGGGCATCTGCGGGCCAACATGCAACTGGTGATGGGCCGACTGCCCGACCCCTCGCGGCGGGTTCCGTTGGATGTCGAGGTCGTTTCGGAAGAACCAGCCGAGGGCTACGTTCGACGCAAGATTCGCTTTACCAGCGAACCGGGGGATCGCGTCCCCGCGTGGCTGCTGCTCCCCAAGTCGCTGGGGGACGCCCCGCAGTCGGCCCCGGCGATGTTGTGCCTGCATCAAACCACGGGGATCGGCAAGGACGAACCGGCCGGGCTGGAAGGGTTGCCGAATCTCCACTACGCCCACGAGTTGGCCCAGCGCGGTTACGTCTGCATCGTCCCCGACTATCCTTCGTTCGGCGAATACCCCTACGATTTCAAGACCCAAGGGGGGCACTATCCCAGCGGCTCGATGAAGGCCATCTGGAACAACCTGCGGGGGGTCGATGTGCTGGAGCAGATTCCCCAGGTGAACCCCGACCGCATCGGCGTCATCGGGCATTCCCTCGGCGGGCACAACGCCCTGTTCACCGCCGTCTTCGATCTGCGTCTCAAAGCGGTCGTCTCCAGTTGCGGCTTCACGGCGTTCCATCACTACTACGGCGGTAAACTCGCCGGCTGGACCAGCGACCGCTACATGCCCCGCATCCGCGATGTCTACCATAATAGCCCCGACGAAGTCCCGTTCGACTTCCCGGAGATGCTCGCCGCGATCGCCCCGCGGGCGTTCTTCTCCAACTCCCCGATCGGCGACGGCAACTTCGACGTCACCGGCGTCCGCCTGGCCTTCGACAACGCCCGCCCGGTCTACCAACTGCTGGAAGTCCCCCCATCACGGCTGCGCCTGGAAACCCCGGATGCCGGGCATGACTTTCCACCGGCCATCCGCGAAGCGGCGTATGCGTGGCTGGGGGAGATCTTGAAGTAGCCTGGCATCGCGCAGAGTCTCGTGTGCCACGGCTTGTGAGCCGTGCGTGCGCATCAGACCGTCACGACAGAGTCCCTGCGGCGGGCATTCAGCACAAAGAATGTTGCGAGTTCTTCAGGACTGGGGCCATGACGCGGGATTTCGGCGCCCTGTTCGCCAAGTTCCGACCCGCAGGGGTTGCCGATGTTCGTCCTGCGCCCCAGCCACCCCGCCAGCAGATCACGCCGGAGTTGGCTGCGGGGTTTCGAGGACGTCACCAAGAGATATCTGATCGCGGCGACCGCCCACAACCTGGGTCGCATCCTGCGAGTCCTGTGCGGCGGCGGAAAACCCCGAGAATGGGCGGATGGGGCGGCCGCGGCCGCGCGAAATCTGGCCCAACTGACGCGGCGAACGCTCTCCCGCGCTCTCCCGCACCTCAGAATGCCGCCGGCGACTGTCACACGTCAATTCTTGCCAGCGTGGGCGGTCGTCTGAACCGGTCGGAAATTCGGATAAATCGACGGGCTGTTAGCGGGGCCAGGGCAATCGCATCTTCAAACGCAGAGCATTAAGCAACTTGCGATTTCGGCGGGGTGGCGGGGGCGCACCGCGTTAGCGGAAGCCCCCGAGTCGCCGAGGCCTCATGATGTTGGCCGCATTCCAATCGTCCATTCCGGGGGAATGGGGTCGATTTGCAGGGGGGACGCGTTCTTCCCTGCATAGGCGCCTGCGGATGACCATCGCCATTCCCAGGCTTGCTCAACCAGTCCCTTTCGGACCGGATTGAGATGGATGTAGTCGATCATCTTCCGCAATGTCTCCGGCTCGGTGATGTTGCGGTCGTAGCCGCCCCCTCGTTGCCAGAAGTGGTATTCTATCTTGTTCCCCCGCTGTTGTGACAATCTGGGAAGCCAGTCGGGGGCCGACTGGCGCAGAAAGGCGAGGGCTTTGCGGGAGACCGGAAGTTTGATCTCCCGGAGCGCGCGGGCAATGGAATAGTCAGATTGATCAAAATGAACGATCAGATGCACATGGTTGGGCATGAAGACATAGGCCCACAGCGAGACTTCCAGCGACTTGCGGGCATTCTCAAGCGACTCGGCGAGCCACAAACAGACGCGCTCACGCGACAGAAAGGGATACCCGTGAAAACAGCCAAAGGTGAGTTCGTGGGCGTGCCCAGGCTCATTCCAGGATCGACGATGCTGAGAACTTGAGACGACCATTCGAGCAGCCCACGGCATACTTCCGGGGGCTTCCGCTCACGCGGTGCGCCCCCGCCACCCGTCGCGAGTGTCAGCGACCGGAGTCGGGCATTTCGGAATCTGCAGTTCGCACGTTTCCCAACGACGGTAGACTCCGGTCGCTGACGCTCGGGGCTCGCCGTGGAAGGACCAACTCCGCATAGATCAAGTGGTGATCGCTCCCCCGGCCGGCGCCGATTCGGCAGTCGCGGATGTGCCAGTCGGGGCTGCAGAGGATGTGGTCGATCCGCGCCCAGGGGACGTACGAGAGCCAGTAGGATTGGGCCTTCACCGGTGATGTGTAACCGTAGCCGGTCCCTGCGATGTCGTAGGCGCTGGTCAAATCGCCCCACTCCCGCTGGAACAGGGAACTCGACGCCGGAGTGTTGAAGTCGCCGGCGACGATCAGCGGCAGCCCGGGGTTGTGCTGGCGGATCTGTTCCCGCAGCTCGGCCGATTCGGCCATCCGCAGCATCTGGAACTCTTCCAGTTCGGATTGGGCTGCCCCGGAAACAAGCTCCGACGGAGACAGGCTCAGCAGCCCGCGGCGGGCGGTCATCTGGTGGACGTCGGCGACGATCACCGGCCCGTCGGGCGTCTCGATCTCGGCGACCAGCCCCGTCACGCGATCGAACGCGGCCGTCTGGCAGGTGTGCTTCAGCGTGAGGGGATACCTGGACCCGATCCAGAAATAGTCCACATGCAGGCGGTGCCAGTCGGGGAAGAACTCGACGAGGAGACGATGCTCGCCGCGGGCTTCCTGGAGCACGACGACATCGGGCTTAAACTTGGCGACTTCCGTCAGCACCCCGGCAAAGTCGGGTTTGTAGCCTTGGACGTTGGCGCTGACAAAGCGTAAGGAATGAGCCGCGGCCGCGACCGGCGGACCGCTGCGGGCGTCCGCAAGCCAGGGGGCGCGGAATTCCATCACCGGCCCCAGGATCAGCAGCAGGGCCAGCACGTTGGCCCAGAGGGACGGGCGATGCCAGAACAGACCCGCGAGCGCCAACAGAATCGAGGGGACCGCCCAGGGGGCGCGCGGCAGATAGGTGAGGACGGTTCCCAACCACCAGCGCTCGGAGACCACAAATAACAGCAGCAGTCCCGCGATCACGGTCGCCAGGTTGAGGCCCGACAAGGCCCAGACCACGCGGGCCATCCGACTCGGACGCGGCGGCGGCGCGGCGCGGTAGCTGGGCACGGCGGCCGCGGTTGTCGGCAATGAGGCCACAGACATCGTTAGGTTCCGCAGGCAGCGGTCGCCGCCAGACTCTCGCCATTCGCCGCGGGAGCCTGCCACGGGAAGCGGCGCGACCCCTGTTCGGCGATGTGCACCAACTGGGCCATTTCCCAGGCGGTGACATAGTGATAGCGAAAGTTGGGATGTTGTCGATGCCGGTTTGCGAGGTCGGCGTGAAACTGCCGCACCGCGCCGTCGAGCCACAACTCCAGATTGCCCGGCTTGCAGCCATGCGTATGCAGCTTCACAAAGCGCCAGTCGGGTCGTCCGCCGACGACGACGCCCGCGGAGAGCCAGTTGTCGAGCCGTGAGATTCGCGGGGGATGGCTCGACAGCAGGTCGCCGTTCTCGATCCGGGGGGCCAGGCCCCATTTGCGGCGGCCCCAATCGAAGCGCAAGGGTCCCTGAATCATCAACAGGCCGCCTTCGGGCGCCGCTCGTCCGACGATCGCCCGCCGACCCCGGTTGTGGGACTTGCGTTGACCCGGTTGGTCGAAGGCGTAGTAGATCTGATTGATCGTCTGCGGCTGCGTGTCGCTGGGGGCCGAGGGAAAGGTGAAGTCGGCGTAGCAGCCGGTGTCGAGCAGAATCGGCAGTTCATGGTCGACGCCGCACCAGCAGCCGTCGCGTCGCGAGTTGCACAGCGACCAGTTGCCGTGGATGAAGCCGTAGACGATCTCTCCGGTCCGGGGATCTTTGCGCAGCAGTCCGTGGCGGTGATAGAGGAGATTGCGAAAGACCTCGAGCTTCTCGCGGAAGCCGTCGGGAGTGTCGTCGTGATGATGCAGGTGGACGTCGACATCGCCGTAGCCGTCGCGGATCAGGGGCGCCAGGCGGTCGAGATATTCGGGGCGGTATTCGTCCTGCGGATAGAAAAACGTGTGCTGGGGCGGCCGGCCGTCAACATCGCGAAACTGGTCGTAGAGCTGCGGGTAAGTTTCGGCCCAGGCGTCGACGCGTGAGAGAGCGGTCGCGAAATTGGTCTTGCCCGTCTCGGGCTCATAGTGATCGCACACCGCAATGAAGACGTCGAGTGGTTCATCGACGTCGGGGCAGCGATGGGGCATCCCGGCGACGTAAGTGGGCACCCATTGATCGAGTCCCTGGGCGCGCCATCTCCGCTCGACGAGGTTCCCAAGCATGGCGAGGAACCCGAGAGCGAGGATCACGACCATCCATTCGATGCCGGCGATCAAGGACATGCGAACCTCAAACCATTCCAGGCGACCGCCGCGCGAGGTCGGGGCGGGTGCCACAACCGCTGGGACCGCGGCCCGTTCTCCTTTTGGAACATACTACTTCCAAGGAATTCGACCATCGCTGAGGCCCGATTTGTAGCTGAATTCGCAAGAATTCAGACGTCGCTAGGCAAAGTCTGAATTCTTGCGAATTCAGCTACGACGTTGGACTCTTCCCGCGTCACTGGTCGATGGGGGGACTACATCGGGGCCCCTGCTTTTTGCCAGGTGACGCGATACCGGGATCGACATGCATCCCACAGGGCCGCGGCGGTTGTGAGATTGAGCGTCAGGAACATCAGCGACGGACCGAACAGCCGCGATTTTTTGCCCGATTGCTGAAACCACCAGCCGCAGAGGGCGGTGACGTAGAAACTGAATTGAATCGACAGGAGCACTGCATACGGCGGCGTGTTCACGAGGCATGCATTCGCGACCAAAGCCGCGATCAATAGCAGCGGCGACACCAGCCTTAGCAGTTTGTGCGAGACGTATTCGAACCAGAGCGGGTTTGAACCCGGCCAGAGCCATTGTGGATAGAGACGCATGAGCTGTGCCGCCCCCGCAATCGTGCGGCGTTTGCGGATCGCTTCCTGATTCGGCGACTGCGAGGGATTGTCGTAGGCGATCGCGCCGGGCTCGAAGAGGCAGCGATACCCCTGTTGCACGATGCTGAGCGGGATGGCGACGTCATCCAGAATCGTGCTGTCGCAGATGGGGCGGAACAGGGCGCGGCGGATCGCGTAGCAGGCGCCGGTCGCTCCAGGGACGCCGCGGAATCGGCTTTCGGACCGTCGCAGGAACTTTTCGTAGCGCCAGTACAGGCCGATCCCTTCGGCGGCGGTGGTGTGCGTCGCCGAAGCACGCAGCACCAGTTCTCCCGAAACGACGCCTACCCGCTCGTCGGCGAAGTCGGCGAGACTCTCGGTCAGGAAGCGAGGGTCAAATTCCTGGCGGGCATCGGTGAGCA
>JANRLN010000067.1:0-31563 GCA_033762515.1 Planctomycetaceae bacterium | reverse complement strand
CCGCCGGCATTCCCCTGGTTCTGATTCCCCCCCTGGTTGCCGCCGCCGGGATTCTGCGCCGGCGCCATGCTCGTGAGACAGGCATAAGTCACCAGGAAGACCAGCAGGCGCTGCATGAGAGAAAGCTCCAGGGGACACGTCCCCGCGGATGGGTGAGTTGCTCCAATTCCGATCACGAACCCGAGATCGCAGTCAGAACCTGTTGCGCCTATGACAACGCTGCGCCCGACAATTCGTCAACTCGATTCCCGGAAAGTTTCCGCAAGTTCCCTGAGAAGATCTGAAGACTCCCCGCGCGGACCGCGGCCCTCGGGACGACTTGCGGAGAGCGGGTCGCCCGGGGCCGAAGTTTCTGCATAGCGAGCGGCGTCCAGCTGCGCCTCAAGTGGAACCGGACGGGGGAATCGAAGATCCATGGGGATCGCGTCCGGGTTGCTGGAGTTCTTCGGCGAGTTCCTCGCGGAGTTGCGGATCAAGAAAGTGCTCGACCTGCTCGGCGGAGGCGTGCAGACGCGGTAATTCCAGATGGAAGTGGTGCGCCAGGTAGCTCTCCCACAAACGATGCGAGCGCACGAGATTCTGGGCCGCTTGGCGGCCTGTGGGCGTCAGGCGGGCCGTGGCCCCCGAAATTTCCAGTTCGCCCCGTTGCTTCAGACGCTGGAGGCAGACTTCGAGGCGCCCAGGTGAGACCGAGAGGGCCGCGGCGAGGTCGGCCTTAGCACGAAGTTCCCCCGCCGCGTTGGGAACGAGTTCTTCGATCCGGTAGAGCGCACCGAGGATGTCTTCGGAGAGAATTCTCCGTTGCAGGCGTTGATGGTCCCGCCATTGCCGCACCAGTCCATGACGGGGAGCCAGCAGCCAGCACCCCAGAAACGCGGCGCCTCCGGCGACCGACATCATCCCCGCCGTGCTGATGTCCCCGAGTTCCGGCCACGCGAGCGTCCAGCGGACGACGTCGGGCATGACGAGCGCCCCCACGTGGCCGAAGACGGCGGACAAGGAGGCGATCAGCAGGGAGAAGCCCAGGACGCCCGAAAGCCGGTCGCTGAGGAGCACCCCGCATGCCGGCGGGACGACCAGCATCGCGATGACCAGAATGCTGCCCACGCTCTCAAAGGCCGCGACCACGGTGGCCCCCGTCGCCGCCAGAAGCAGTTGCTGAACCAGGCGCGCCGGGATTCCCAGCGCCGTCGCCAGGGCGGGATCGAAGGTGCACAATTGCAGTTCTTTGTAGCTCAACAGCAGGGCGCCGCTGTTCAGCAAGAGGATGACGCCATTGACGATGACGGCGCGCGGGATCTGCGTCTGGCCGACGGTGTCGGTCACGATCGTTTCCAGGTTCCCGTACAGCACGCAGCCGGGGTCGATATGGGCCGCGTCGGCGGCCAGACGAATCAGCAGCAGTCCCGCGGCGAACATCGCCGTGTAGACGACGCCCAGCGCCGCATTCGCATCCAGTCGCCCGGCGCGCGCCAGGAGTTCGGAGAGCGCACCGCTCAGGATCGCGGTCGCGGCAGCCCCTACGAACAGCATGGGATGGCGCCACGCCAGGGCCGTTGACGTCGACCACCAACCCGCATGCTGCAGTTGATCCACGGCGAGGTAGGCCAGGACGATGCCCGGCAGCACCGAATGGCTGAGTGCGTCCCCCATCAGACTCTGCCGGCGGAGGAGCAGGAAAGTTCCCGGCAACGCGCAGCCCATCGCCGCCAGCGCGGCGGTGATCACGATCCACGTGTCGAGCATCGACCAGTCCATCAGCATCGGCGTCCCCTCAATTTGGCGCCGCCACATGGGGACTGACCGGCACGGGAAGCTGCGGATGCGTCTGCTGCCACAGGGTCTCCAACTGTTCCATGTCATCCGGCTGGAGGAGATGTTCGACGGCGTCCGCGCTTTGATCCACAGTGGCGGGTGCCGCGTGCGCGTGATGAATCAGGTAGAGCTCCCAGAGCCGATGTCGCCGCACGGCACGGATGGCTTCGCGGCGCCCGGCCCCGGTGAGTCGGTAGCAGCCGTCCGCATCGTAACGCAGGTAGGCCCCCCGCAGCGCCTGGTGCAGCAGACTCGTCAAGCGGGCCGCACTCCACGTGCGGGCCTGCGTCAAGTCGGCATGAGACAGGGGCATGTCGCTGAGGGATTCCACGGTCGCCGCGGACGACAGCTTCGGTTCCAACAATTCAAAGCAGGCCCTCAGGAGGTCGTCGAGTCCAATTCGCCGTCGCAATTTGGCAGCCTCGAGCCATTGCCACACGAGGCCCCGGCGGCGCCCCCACAGAAGACTCAAGCCAAATCCCAGGGCGGCCATGAGGACGATGACGGCGCCTGCCGCCAGTTTCGGAACCGCAGCGCTGAGGAGCACACCCAGTCCGGCGGAGGCGCCCCCGAAACCGGCGGCGACGAGCTGCATCGGTTCCAGCCGGTGCGTCCAGAACTGCGCCGAGGCCGCCGGCAGGACCAGGAGCGCCACGACCAGGAGCAGTCCGACGCTCTGCATGCCCAGCACCGTCACGCAGATCACCAGCCCCGTCAGCAGCAGATCCAGCCAGCCCACCGGCCAGCCGCTGGCGGCCGCGAATTCACTATCGAAACAGAGCAGCGTGAATTCCTTTCTCAAGGCCAGGCACACCAGCAGGACGCACATCGACGCCCCGGCGATCAGCCAGACGTCGCGGGCGACCAGGGCCGCCGCTTTGCCGAAGACAAACTCGCTGAGACCGGCGGACTGACCGGTGGGCAAGCCCTGGATCATCGTAAACAGCACCACACCGGCACCGAAGAACAAACTGAGTGTGATCGCCAGAGCCGCATCTTCGTGAATCCGACGAATTCGACGCATCCCCTGCGCGCAGACCAACCCCAGGGCCGCGGTGCACGCGGCACCGCACAACAACCCGGGGAACCAGCGTCCGCCCCCCGGCTGCCAACGCTCCAGGAACAGAAAGGCCAGACCCACTCCAGGCAGCGCGGCGTGGCTGGCCACGTCTCCCACGAGAGCTCGTTTGCGCATCAGCATCAGCGTGCCCACAATCCCGCTGCAGATTCCCAGCAGCACCGTTCCCAGCAACACCACGCGGGTGTTGTAGTCCTGGAGCAGCAGAGCGCGGAGTGGGTCGGGCATCGTGGGGGGACAATTCAGCGAAGTCGGGCGAGGGTCGGCGTCTTTCGCACATTACACGCGATGGGATGGGGATTTGGGAGCCGACGGGGGAGAATTCCGGGGGACTTCGACGCCCCACCTTTCGCAGCGAGACGTCCGGCGGATCTCAAAGGAGTTCGTGTCTTGCCGGCTGGGGCGTTGCCGCGGAGACGGCAGCCCGTCTCCGCCGTCAATCACCCACGGTCGGATGCCGTGGTTCCGCCTGGCGGCCGGGGGGCCCGCTCGGTTCGCCATGACCCGGCGACGGGCCGTGCGGCGTGTGTGGGCGGCCGACGACCGAGGGTTGCCGATGAGCCAGCAGTTCGGCGGCCGCGTGATAGCGCGAAGCGATTCCCGGCTGGGGATAGAGCCCCCCTCCGAGGATGAGAGCCGTGAGCACGAAGACGGCGAATCGCTCCGGGCGACGCATGCTTAACGAGACGGTGGCGGTATGCCGGGCGCCGGTGAAAATGCGAAAGAACACTTGCAGGACCGCGATGCCGTTCAACGTGGCGGCGACGACGATCGCCATGCCGGAGAGGGGGTAAACCTGGACGGCGCCATCAACCAGGAGCTCCGTGGCGATGAAGCCGATTGTTCCCGGAAAGCCCACGCTGGCGAGCCCCGTCAGCAGAAAAAATCCGGCGAGCATCGGCATATGGTCGTAGAGACCGTGGAAACTGGCGAGCGAAATACGCCCCACACGGGCTTCCACGGCGCGCAGGGTCAAACCAAAGCCTCCGAGCGACAACCCCACCGAGAGCCACACCGCCAGGCCCCCCGCGAGGCCCTCCGCGGTGGCGAGTTCAAGTCCCACCAGCACCAGGGACGCATGGCTGAGAAACAGGTAACAGAAAAATCGCCGAGACTCGCGCTGCACGAGCGACATGCCCGCGGCGTAGACCGCGGTCAGCAGGCTGATCAGCGCCACCGTCCGCAGAATCCAGTCGGGAGAAATCGGTACGAGCAGCCGCATCGCGGCATAAGCCCCGATCATCGGCGTCACAAACAGCAGCGCAGTGGCGAACGTCGCCTTCTCGAACAGGTCCATCATCCAGCAATGGAGCGGGACGCACCCGCTGCGGATCAGAATCGCCACCATCAACGCTGCGATCCCGGCAAGGGGCGGCGTCTCCTGCGGCGGCGACTGGGAGATCAGGCCCCAGCCCACCGCCATCAGCACCAGACTCAGGCCCATGTGAAGCGCGAAGCAACGCGTGGATTTGCGGCGTTGTTGCAGCTCCAGGAACGGGGGGATCGTCCCCAGCGCCAGCAATCCGATGATTCCCCAGGGATCTTTGCAACTCAGCGTCGCCAAGAGGATGGATTCCGAAGCGAGCAGACCGCCGAAGGAGATGCGGTGCACTTTCGTCCGCAGCGTCGCCAGACCGGTGAGCAGATACAGCAGCGCGGCGAGCGGAATGAGCGGGGCGCTGAGTTCGTCGATCACCAGCGTGTCGGGGCCGATCAGCCGTGAGGCGACATCCCAGCGATCGTGAGCTTCGAAGGTCTTCAGCGTGCTGAAGTCGAGCGCCGCAATCGCCGTGCAGGCAAAGGCCGCGCCGAAGAACCCCAGGCTCTGCCTGCGAGCCACGGTTCCATCCCGTTCCCGGAAGACCCACAGGGCGCCGACGAGCGGGAGCAGAATCGCCAGCTCCAGGGCCGGAATGTGGAGCTCGCTCATTGCAGTTCCTCCACGACTTCCGGCGCGACGGGGACGCGGTCCGATTCGAGCATGCGGTCTCCCGCCAGAAAATCGGTCCAGGCGCGTTCCCAGCGGTCGCAACAGCGAAACACCGACAGGATAGGTTGCGCCACGTATTCATCCAGGGCCACGTCGAGGAAACCGCGTTCCAGCGCGAGGCGATACAGCCGCTCTTTCCAGGGTTCAGGCAGGAGCACGTCCCACCACCCCTGGTGTTGGGTGACCCGGCTGCCCAGGGCGTTCTCCAGGGCGGCGTGGTCGCGCAGCATTGAGGGCGCCCGGAGCAATTGCAGCGTCCGTAAGCAGGCATGCCCCACGATGTGAACCAGCGCCAGATAGCGGAACCCGCAGCCGATCTCCGCGACGATCACTCCCACTTGCGACAGCGAGGCAAAGGCCAGCGTGCTCTTGATGTCGGTCTGCACGCGCGAAGTCAGCGCCGCAAAGGCCGCCGTCGCCAACCCCAGGAGCGTCACGAGAAATGACAAACCGAACGAAGCGTCCAGAATCGGGCTCACACGCAGCAGCAGGAATGCCCCCAGATGCACCGACAGGGCGCCGTAGAACACGGCGCTCGAAGGCGTGGGGCCTTCCATCGCCCGCGGGAGCCAGCCGGAAAATGGAATCAGCGCCGACTTGCCGGCGGCGGCAATCAACAGCAACGGCCCGACCCACCAGATCTGCAACGTCGTCAGGGCGGCGGTCCCCACCGGCCAGGAGCCGTGTCCCATCATGCCCGCGAAATCTCCCTCTCCGGTGACGTGATGCAACGCGATGGCAGCCATCAGAAATGCGGCGTCCGCGAAGCGATACACCGTCCAGACGCGCAGCCCGTTCCGCACCGGCGCGGGGCGATCGTGAAAAAACGCCACCAGCAGCGCCGACGACAAGCCCACCAACTCCCACCCGGCGAACAACGTCTCAATGGTTCCCGCCAGCGTCGAGACGATCATCCCCAGCAGGAAGACGGCATAGCACAGAAAGAACCGCCCAAATCCCGACTCCCGGTGGAGATAGCGGCTGGCGAACGCGCCGATGGTTCCGCACAGCAGGTAGGTCATGATCACGAACGGAACCGACAGCCGATCGAACACGAACTTGAGGTGAAAGTGGAAATGGAGATCGCGAATTTCCACGATGTTTCCAAACTCGATCGGCACATTCCGCGAACCGGAAATCAGCATCAGTCCCAGGACGCACAGCGCCGCGGTCAGCCCGATCGAATTCGTCCACAGCGCCGCACGGCTGAGCGTGCGCTCCTGGAGCTGCCGCCCCAGGAGGGCGGTGCCGCCGACCAGCACAAACAGGCCGACCGGCGCCAGCGCCGCGAGCATCCCCAGGCCGGTCATCCAGACGTCAGCGGTCATGGCGTCTCCGTCGATGTCACCGCGGCATTCAGGGCAAACCCCAGGTGCTCGCGACAGCCGGAGTACCAGCTTTCCCAACTCCCCACCTGCGGCAGGCTCGATGTGCGCGGCTGATAGGGGACGAACTCATCGTTGCGATAGACGCTGAGCGCGCCCGTCGCGGGGTCCATCAACGCCAGATGCACCCAGGCGTTTTTGATGATCTGCCGCACACTCACGCTGCGGGACATGATCTTGCGGACGGCCTCGGGGACCGATTCGATAACGAAGGTGAGTCGCATGGGTTCATGGATGTCGACCCCTTGCCAGGGAAGACCCGGTCGCAGGTCGCTCGCCGCCCCATCCATCACTCCCAGCAGCGAGGTGACGTTGTGAGGCAGCTTCGTGCCGCAGCCCCATCCGGGGGAGTCGATGTGCGACAGCGTGTACTGCAGGTTGATTCCCGAACAGACCGGCACCACCGCGCCGAGAATGCGACCCAGGATCGTGAACTCCTCGTCGTCCTGCTCCGGATCATACGACATGAGGAATGACCGGCGATCGAGGTACAGCCCCCGCGTGCGGCCGCGACGACCGACTACGCACAGGGCGTTGGTGCAGTTGCCGTATTCCGGTCGCGTCTCCGCAAGGTCCTCGGCCCGCTGCTGCACAATGCGCACGGCCTCGCCGACGGTCAACTGCGCCGGCGCCGAATGAAAACGTCGGCACCGTTCGTGGGCGTTGCGCGCGCAGGCCTGTTCCAACTTGTCCTTCGCGTGACGGAAGTCTTCAATGTGCGAGAAGGGGAGCAGGTCGAGATCAAAGTATTCGATCGTGTCGCTGCAGGTGTTGTGCAGCCCGCCGATGAACACCGTCTCACCGGGAATCTCGATGCCGTTCGACGCCAGCTGGGCGCGCACGGGGACGTTGTTCAAGATGCTCGCCAGCGCACGGGCGTTCGGTCCACCGGGATTCCCCGAGCAGGCCCCGCAGTCATAAGCGGACTTGTGGGGATTGTTGAGGCACTCGGATCCATGCCCGAGAATGAACACCAGCCGTGCGAAGCGGCGCGTCATTCCCGTGTCGCGCAGGGCGCGTTCGCCCATTGCAACCATCTCGGCCAGGGTCAGACCAATGCCGCCGTTGTTGGGTCCGGGGGTCTCGGTCACGCGCTGCAGGCGCAGTCGGGTTGCCAGCGGCGGCGCCATCCAGCGGCGCGCCGAACTCTGCAGGCGACTGGTGAGCCGCGGGAACAGAACGCTCATGACCATGGGGATCGACGCCAGCACGCCGACCCCGGCAGAGAGGACGGCGCCGCTGGCAAAGCTCCGGGTCCCGACCTGGAAACTGCGCGTCGCGGAACCAAACGTGCGCCGGATCAGGGCTCGACGCCGATGATGTTCCTCTTCCGTGAACGCGACGTCTTCGACCACCCAGTGCTGCGGACGGACGACGATCGGGCACAGGGTGGAATAGTGCGCATCATTGGCCCCCCGATACTGCATCGGAACATTGAAAAAGCCGGCGTTGCCGAACGTCTCCGCCAGCGGCTCGACGTCCTCCAGATGCCGACGGAACGACTCCTCGCGGGCGTCGAGGCAAAACACCGCCTGGAATTTCGGATTCGCCGGCGCCAGCGGCGGGTGCTGAGTGCGGACCTGGATCGCGTCGAGGGCCGCGGACTGATACGAGAGTTCGTAGGCGTGATGATAAATGCGACGCCGTTCGATCCCCGAGAAGGCGTCGATCTCGCGCACCAACTCGCGCCACTCGCTTTTCGACAGCTCCAGGAGAAAATCGGGGTGCCAGCCGCGAACCTGGGCCAACTGGAAGACCAGGAACGCACGCTGTTCCAGGTTGTGGCCGTGATGGGGAGTCAGCTTGCCGGCATGACGCGACTTGAGGTCCCGCAGCGGCCCCCGGTCCCCCAGACGATGGGCCGCGATCGATTTCGCCGCCAGTCGGTCGAGCAGCAGCCGAATCGCGAGAAACTCGATGAGAGTACCCGGTTCCACTGGAAACGGAACTCGATCAGGCCGGGTTTCCATTTGCCAGATCATGCCCGCCCAGCCGCGTAAGGCCAGCAGGGTGACTGCCAGGAATTCGTCTTGCTGCGCCGAGGCGACGCCGAATTCCCGCAACACGTCCGCGATGACGTCCAGCGGTTCCATCCCGGCCGCGGCAAGCTGCCGCAGTTCCTCGGCGAGCGGCCTCATCCAGCGCGGCGTCAATGCCCGAGTCTGGGAGTAATACTGCTGAAACGCCTCCCAAAGCCGCCGGGAATTGGTCGCCAGCGGCCAATCCGCCTGCCCCTGATCCAGGTAGACCGCGCAGAATCGAATCAGCACTTCGTGAACCCGCAGGTCGGGGTCCTCGCCGGTCAGCTCCAGCAGGACGTCCCGCGGACGCGGCCAGGCGTTATGGTGTTCCGGCGCGGGGGGGGCTCCGTGAACTCCTTGACGACAGACTTCCCACAAAAGATTGAGACAGAACTCTTCCCAGCGCGCGGCGGACCACTCGGTCCGGTCGGGCCGACCGAATCGGTTCAAGAGTTGCTCGACGACCGCTCGGGCACCGGAGAAATGCAGCGGTTCTCCGCACAGGTATTCTTCCAGCAGCCACCGCCGCGTCTCTCGCAGCAGTTCGGCGCGGATTTTCGGACGTGCTTCCGGGCGGAATCGCATCAGGGCATCGGTCTCAGCGATCACCCACCGCAATTCCGCCGCGGGAGCCAGCCGCAGAGGATGCTCCAGCATCGCCAGCCGCAGGTGAAACCGCGTTCCCAGCCGCCCCACAAGGGAGTCGGCGTCGTTCCTCAGGTCGTTAATGAGAACTTCGACCAAGTCTTCCTGGCGAATCCGGCCGCGGGCCAACTCCTGCCGATAGCGATCCTCCGAGAGGTATGGCTGGCACTTGTAGAGGAAACTGCCGCGCTTCAGCCCCTCGTCGAACGGCAGGTTTTCGAGAGCCTGCAGCGTATTCACGAACGCGAACGCCGTAATCGGGCCCTGCGCGGGCAGCAATTCGGCGACGCGTTCGATCCGCTGTCGCAGACGATCGGAAAGCTCAGCGCCGGCGGCCGTCGGATCGGGAGCCGGCGCGCCAGGAGCAATTTCCGTCATTAAGGCCATGAAGACACGCCCACAACGAAGTCAGCGTCGATCAAATGACACACGTCGGTCAGGGAAGCTTTCAAGTCAGGCGGGGCAGGCTGCGGGGATCGGTTGCGACGTCTTGGCAGGCGGGATTCATCGTCCTGTGTGATCGGCAACCCGGTCTTCGTGCGTCGTTCCGAGGCCGATCATTTCGTAATGCTCTGTTTTCGCTCACGTTAGTCTCTCATCGGCTGCGGGGATAGGCGAAGCGCTAACGATTGCGTAAGGTCGAGGTGCGTTTCTGGTCCCAGCGCGATCCCGCCGCGCCCCCCACGGGGGCGGCCGCGCTTGACCGTCTCCTGCCGCAAGCCCAAACTAACGGCCAAATCACTCCCTTCGCAGCAGGCCCGGAGATGAATTGATGTGCTCGGAAACGTATGACTCCGACCGCCGCCGATTCCGTCGCTTGTGGATCTTGGCGGCCGGTCTTCCGCTCGCTCTGGCCGGGTGCGGAGTGAGTCAATCGACGCCCCCATTCCCGAGCGCAGCGGCCCCTGCGAACGCTGCGACCCCCTCGGCTGATTCAGGAGAGTCCGCAATGTTGTCCGTCCAGTCTGAACCCTACGGCGAAACTCCGGACGGTCAGCCGATCACTTCGTACAGTCTGACGAATGCACAGGGAATGCGTGTCGGACTCATCGACCTCGGTGCAACGATCACCGCGGTGGAAGTCCCCGACAAAGAGGGTCGGCGAGCCAACGTCACCCTGTCGTTCCCCGATCTGGCGGGTTATCTGCTCAACAAACCCTATTTTGGCGGCATCTGCGGCCGTTATTCCAATCGCATCGCCAAGGGAAAGTTCACCCTGGAAGGCCGGGAGTACACCCTCGCCGTCAATAATGGAGAGCATCATTTGCACGGCGGCCTCAAGGGTTTCAACAAGCAGGTGTGGAAGTCGGAAGCGCTGACCATCCCCGATGCCGCCGCCGTCAAATTCACCCTCGTCAGTCCCGACGGCGACGAGGGCTACCCCGGCGCACTCACCGTCACAGTCACCTATCAACTCAACAATCAGAACGAACTCCAGATCGCCTACACGGCCGCGAGCGATCAGCCGACGGTTCTGAATCTGACCAACCACGCCTACTGGAATCTCTCCGGCAGCGGCTCAAACACGATTCTCGATCACGAATTGACGCTGATGTGCAGCCGGTATCTGCCGGTCGATGAAGGGGCCATTCCGACGGGTGAACTCGCCCCGGCGGCCGGAACCGCGATGGATTTTCTAACCGCCCACACGATGGGAGAGCGCATCGATCAAACCGTTAACGGCGGGGGGGGCTATGACCACTGTTACGTGATCGACGGGGATGCAGGGACCTTGCGTCCCGCCGCCAGGATCGTCCACCCCGCCTCCGGAAGAGTCCTGGAGATCTCCACGACCGAACCCGGGATTCAGCTCTACACCGGCAACTTCCTGGAGGGGACGCCGGAAACCGGCAACGCCGTCAAACAGGGAGCCTTCTGCCTCGAGGCTCAGCACTTTCCGGATTCCCCCAACCGCCCCGAGTTTCCCACCACGGTTCTGCGTCCCGGCGAGGTTTACCAACAGACCACCGTGCACAAATTCTCAGTCCTCGGCAAGTAGGCCCGTCGCGCATCGGCTGGTTTCGGAGTGACGTCCCTCACGCCATCCGATATCCTGAGAGCGCGGGATCAACGGCGCTCCGATCTCCGCGGTGCGACTTCGCGGACCGGGATCGACCCTGTCGGCTCCCCGACGCCATGAAGACTTTCGGAATCGCCGCTTTCGGAATCGCTGCAGATGCCGCTTCGATGGTTGCCCGCCGTCAGTGTGATTCCTCTGATCGCGCTTGCCGCAACTCTTCCCGCGGCGGAACCAGCCCCGGCGGCAAGCCCGAATTTCAAGGACGACATTCAGCCGATCTTTCGACAGCACTGCTGGAAATGTCACGGGGACGACAAGCAGGAGTCGGGGATCAATCTGCAGTCCTACGCGGCCCTGCTGCGGGGAGGAAGCGGCGGCAAGATCGTCGAAGCGGGGCGGGCCAGTCAGAGCTTGCTTCTGCAGGCGATTTCCAGCACCGACGACAGCGTGCGCATGCCGCCGAACAGCCCGCCGCTGGCCGACGAGAAGATCGCCGTGGTGCGACGCTGGATTGAGTCGGGATTGCGCGAGACGGCCGGCGCTGCCTCTCTGACCCGTTCACGCGACCTCGATTTCCGACCGGCCGCCGGCGCCGGCGGCAAACCTGTCGGTCCCCCCGCGATGCCCGCAAATCCCCCCGCGGTGAGCCCGCCGCAGGTGACTCGTCCGCTGCCGGTCCTGGCGATGGATGCCAGTCCATGGGCGCCGCTGCTCGCCGCGGCGGCACAAGAACATGTCCGGTGGATGCATACCGAGACGGAGCAGGAACTCGGTCGTCTGGCTTTTCCGGAGGGGGTTCCCCATGTCATTCGCTTCAGTCGGGACGGTGCGGTACTGCTGGCGGCCGGAGGTCGGCCTGCGGAATCGGGACGCCTGGTGCTGTTCGACGTCCGCAGCAGTCAGCGTCTGGCAGTCATCGGCGACGAAGTCGACGCCGTCCTGGCGGCGGATCTCAGTCCCGACCAGAGGCTGGCGGCGCTGGGAGGGGCGGGTCGCGTCGTGAAGGTTTATTCGACGACCGACGGCACGCTGAGGTACAAGTTGACGAAACATACCGACTGGATCACGGCCATCGCATTCAGCCCGGATGGATCGAAGCTGGCGACCGGCGATCGTGCGGGAGGAATCCATCTGTGGGACCCGCAAAATGGCGGGATTCTGCTCAATCTCGCCGAGCACAAGGGGGCGGTGCGGGCTCTGGACTGGCGGAGCGATAGCCGCCTGCTGGCGTCGGCCGGAGACGACGGCGCCGTCATCTGGTGGGATGTTGTCGACGGGTTCCCGGCCATCAACAAGCCCAATGCCCACCCGCCGCAGCGGCCCGCGGGAACCTACGGGACGATTCCCAACGGCGTGCTCGCGGCTCGGTTCCTGCCCGATGGCAAACTCGTCACCGCGGGTCGCGACGGAGTCCTGCGGACTTGGGGAGCAGACGGGAATCCGTGGAAGACATTCACCGTCCAGCCGTCGATCCCCATCAGCGCCGCCGTCTCGCAGGATGGACGAAGCGTCGTCAGCGGCGACTCATCCGGCGCCGTGCGGTTCTGGAAACTGGACTGAGCTCTCCCACGAATCAGGTTTCATCTTTCAAGGCAACACGATCATGACGCACCGCTCGCACCCCATCGCCGGTTGCGCTGGTTTTCAATCGTTGACGCGTCGTCGCGCCCTGCAGGCGGGAGTTCTGGGAGGACTGGGACTGTCGCTGGGGGACCTGCTCCGACTGGAAGCCGCCGACAACCAGGCCTTTACTCAGGCCGCAGGCTCGAAGACTCCGGCGAAGGCCTTGAGCGTCATTCAGCTGCACCTCGGCGGCGGATTTCAGCAGCAGGAATCGCTGGATCCCAAGCCGGAGGCTCCGGTGGAGATTCGTGGTTCGTTCGGGGTGACCAAGACCGCCGCGGGAGACGTCCTCAGCGACAACTTTCCTGAAACCGCCAAGATCACCGACAAGATCACCATTGTGCGGAGCATGGTCGGGAGGGTGCCGGATCACGGGCTGGCGACCTATCACCTTTTCACCGGTTATCCGCAAACGGCCGTGATCGACTATCCCCAGATGGGTTCGATCGTCTCGCACGAACTCGGCAAACGGGGGGAGCTTCCCCCCTACATCGCCATCCCCAACAAGAACGCGTATTCCGGCGGCACGGGTTTTCTCAGCAGCGCTTTCGGTCCCTTCGAACTGGGGGCCGATCCGGGACAGCGCGGCTACCAGGTCCGCGATTTCTCCATTCCCGCCCACGTCTCGACCGAACGGTTTGACCGCCGATTGGCCGCCCGTCAGATCGTCGAGCGGCGGATGCGCGGCCTGCAGACCGATCCCAATACGCTCGGTACGATGGACGACTTTTACAAACAGGCCGAGACGCTGCTGACCTCTGCTCAGGCGCAGGCGGCATTCACCCTGAACGGCGAGACCGAATCGACATTCCAGTTGTACGGCCGCGATGTGGTCGGCCTGAAGGGGCCCGACAACCGCTACCATCCCAAGGGTCTCGCGGAACGGCTGATCGTCGCGCGGCGGCTGGTGGAAGCCGGTGTCCGGTTCGTCACCGTGACCTACGGTTCGTGGGATTGCCACGTCGACGTCAAGAAAAACACGCTGGATCAGATGCCCTCCCTGGATCATGCGATTGCGGGACTGGTCGCCGATCTGGATCAACGCGGCCTGCTCGACACCACGATTTTCTGGCTCACCACCGAATTCGGCCGCACCCCCAAGGTCAACAAGGATGGCGGTCGCGATCACCATGCGCGCTGCTATTCCAACCTGATCGCGGGCGGCGGGTTCGCCCGGGGATTGATCTACGGCGAAAGCGACGCCACGGGCGCCGAGCCCGCCCGCGACGCCGTGCCGCTGGAGAACCTGATGTTCACGATCTACCACCAGTTGGGGATTGATGCGAACAAAGAACTCCTCGCCTTCGGCACCCGTCCCATCGAAATCATCAAGGACGGCAAACTGGTCGAAGGTTTACTGAGCTGACGGCGAACTTCGTCGGCGCGCCCGGCCTTCGCGAGGCTCGCCAGGAATCCCAGTGAAATGATGCAACCGCAACGGCGTTCCGCGACCTGTCGAGACGGGATTGGGTGGGCATTGGCGGCCGTCTTGCCGCTGATGGCGACCGCCCTGATCTCTTCGTCGGCGGCAGGGGCGATGACCAAGAATGTCGAGCGCGTCCGGCCGCGGATCGGGCAGGCGGGAACGACGGTCGACGTGCGCATCCAGGGGGTCTCCCTGGCGAATCCGCGGGAGATCATCTTCTTCAAGCCGGGCATTCGGGCCGTGGAGATTCACACCGCACCCGAACCGCCGCCGCGGCAGGGCTTTGCCCACGGAGGTCAGATTTCCGAGGAGATCCGCTGCAAGTTCATCATCGATCCCGATTGCCCTCTGGGCGAGCATCCCTTTCGGGTGCTGACGGCGACGGAGCTCACCTGCATCGGCACATTTCACGTGTCGCCGTTTCCCACGATTGACGAAGACGAGACGAATAACGGCTATTCCAACGACACCCTCGCCGACGCCAAGGCCGTTCCCTGGAACGTCACCATTCGCGGTCACCTCGGCAACGGCTCGCGACCTGACGTTGATGTCTACCGGGTCGACGGGCGCGCCGGAGAGCCGCTGTCGGTGGAAGTCGACTCGGCCCGGATCGCCGATCAACACTACGGCGATTCGGAATTCGATCTCGCCCTGCGGATTCTGGACGGACAGGGACGCCTCCTGGCCGCCAACGACGATAATCCGCTCCACATTCAGGATCCGCTGGCGTCGATCAGGCTCACCCGCGATGGTCCGGTCTACGTCGAGGTCCGACGATCCATATTTGTGCCGAGTGAGACCGTCTACTGCGTCCACATCGGCAGTTACCGGCGGCCCTTGGCGGCCTATCCCCCGGGCGGGTCGGCGGGCGAATCGCAGTCCATTCGCTGGCTGGGCGATCCGCTGGGCGAATCTGCCAGTGAGCTCACCATTCCCGAGACGTCCGGAGCGTTTGAGCATTTTCACTTCGGCGGCGGCTCCAGTCCGCGGGCGCCCAGCCCGCTGAAACTGCGATCAAGTCTGTTCCCGAACGTGCTCGAAGACCCCGCCGCGCACGAAACGCGCGTCTCACAACTCCCCGCCGCCCTCAATGGGATCATCGACTCGGTCGGGGATGAGGACGCCTTTCGCGTCACGGTCGCCAGGGGAGATCGCTGGCATGTGCGCGTCTTCGCCGCTTCCCTGGGATCTCCGATCGACGCGGCCATCCGCATCCGCCCCCTGGAAGGCGACGGCGCGGCCGGCCCTGCGGAGCTGGAGGTCGACGACTCTCCCGTGACCGATCACGACATCTTCGGCACCAGTTTTCGCAGCGGAGGAGGTCTGCAGGAAGCGATCGACCCCTCGATCCTCTGGGAACCCAAGAGGGACGGCGAGTACGTCCTCGAAATTCTCGACGGCAGCGGGGCGGGCAGCCCCACCGGAGTCTATCGCGTTGAAATCGAACGGCCGCGGACGGTCGTGCAGACGCTGCTGGCCAGCGCCACGTTCGATTGGACCGAGTCGACGCGCGTCACGGGACTGGCGACCCCGCGCGGGAATCGCTGGACGGTCGACTTGAGCCTCCCCGCGGGGCAGTGGAATCCGATCGGCGGCGAGTTCGACTTGATCGCCCGGGGACTCCCGGAAGGGGTGCAGCTGGTGGCCCCCCGTGTGCCCGCCGGCGCCACGCGCTGGCCCATTCAGTTCGTGGCCGATCCCGCGGCCGTGCTCGGGGGGGCGGTGATCTCGCTGGAGGCCCGGCCGGTCGATCCCTCGAAGGTCGTCGAAACGCGCAACCAGCAGAATGTACCGTTCATCAATCACTCCGGCGGCAGCGCCTGGCGCACTGTGCGCACCACCCGGTACATCCTTGGAGTGACCGATCCGGCTCCGTTCTCGATCGACATCGATCCCCCCAAAGCGGCCCTGGTCCGAGGCGGAGAGCTGGCGATCCCGGTGAAGATCACGCGGCACAACGGTTTCGAAGGGGCGGTGGAGTTCCGCTGCGGAATGGTCCCCCGATCGATCTCAACGCCGCCTCCCGCCGTCATTCCGGCCGGTGAAGACGCGGGGGTCCTGCAATTGGGAGCCGAGTCGAATGCGCCGCTGGAGTCGGTCCCGTTCTACGTCATCGGCAGCACCGTCCGGGACGACATCTCCGATTATCTGGGCGCCGGACATGTGCGGGTCTCGTCGGAGATGGTGACGCTCACCGTTTCTCAACCCTACGTCGAGCTGGCGGCGCCGCCCGAAAGCATTCGGCGGGGGGAGCGGAAGCCATTCGTCTGGACGGTCAAGCAGCACACCCCGTTCGAGGGACAGGCCACCGTCAAGCTGCTGGGATTGCCCAAGGGGGTCAGCGTGGTGGAACCGGGACCGGTCATCAGCAGTGAAGCCTCGGAAGTCGCCTTCGAACTGGTCGCCACCGACGAAGCGCTGCTCGGCCAAAACACCGGCCTGATCTGTGAAGTCAGCATCCCGCTGGGAGAGCAGCACATCGTCCAGCGCACCGGTAAGGGATCGTTGCGGATCGATCCCGCGGTGAAATAAGACCGACAGCCCCCGCTTCCGATCTCGGACGCCACGCCCACCGAACGGATAGTCTCTGTATGACGCCCCGATTGAACTCATCCCGACTGACGATCTTCCTCGGTTGCCTGCTCGTTGTCACCGAACTGAAGCCGGTGCTCGCCGCCGAGGACGTCAGTTTCCGTCGCGACGTCATGCCGGTGTTTTTTCGAGCCGGGTGCAACTCCGGAACCTGTCACGGTTCGGCGCGTGGCAAAGACGGGTTCATGCTGTCGCTGTTCGGCTACGATCCGAAAGGCGATTACTATCGAATCACGCAGGAAATGATCGGCCGCCGCGTGAATCTCGCGATCCCCGAGCAGAGCCTGCTGCTGAAGAAGTCGATTGGCGCCGTGCCCCATACTGGGGGAAAGCTGTTTGACGCCGACAGCGACTATTACCGCGCCCTGCATGCCTGGATCGCCGCGGGCGCGCCTGACGATCTCGGCGAAGTTCCCGAAGTGGTCGGCCTGGAGCTTTCCAGCGAGCGTTTTGTGTTCGACCGCAGCGGGGCTCAGGCTGCGATCCGGGTGACGGCGGTTGCCGGCGACGGCAGCCGCCGCGACGTCACGTCGCTGGCCCGCTTCCACAGCAACAATGCGAGCGTGGTCGACATCGACGTTGACGGCCGGATTGTCGCCAAGGGGGCCGGCGATTCGCACGTATTCGCGCGCTTCAATCGCTTCACGCTCGGAGCCGAGGTGATTGTGCTCCCGCCGGCGGAAGGCTTCGAGTGGCCCAATCCCCCCGCGACGAACTTTATTGACGAACTCGTCTTCGACCGTCTGCAGAAACTGCGCATCGCCCCGTCGGAACTCTGCGATGACGAGACGTTTCTGCGCCGGGTGACGCTCGATCTCGCGGGCCGGGTCCCCACGGTCGAGGAATACCGGGCGTTCCATTCCGACGCCGCCTCTAACAAGCGGTCGGCCAGAATCGATGAGTTGCTCGCGGACGACGCCTTCGCCGATTTGTGGACCGCGATGTGGGCCGAGCAGTTGCGCGTCATGGGGGGCAACTACGCCCCCGTGGGCACGCACATCAAGGCGGCCGATGCGTTCTATGAATGGATTCGGACGCAACTGAGGAACGACCGCCCGCTCAATGAATTCGTCTCCGAGATGGTTTCGGCCTCGGGCAGCAACCTCATCAACGGACCGGCCAACCTTTACACCATGATGGTGCACGCCCCGCGGTTCGATCCCAAGGCGTTTGCCGCCGACTTCTCGCAGGTGTTTCTCGGCGTGCAGATTCAGTGCGCCGAGTGCCACAACCATCCCTTCGACCGCTGGACCATGAACGACTACTACGGCTTCGTCAGCTTCTTCACCGGGATGAGGCGAAAGCCCGGCGTCGAACCGCGCGAACAACGCATCTACTACGACGTCGCCGCTCCCCCGGCGCGGCATCTGGTCGACCAGCGTCCCATGCCCGCCAAAACGCTCGGAGCCCTGCTCCCGGTGGAACATTCCGGCGATCCCCGCCGTGCGCTGGCGGCGTGGTTGACCGCGCCGGACAACGAACTCTTCAGCCGCAATCTCGCCAACCGCATCTGGGCACAGTTCCTGGGACGCGGCATCGTCGAACCGGTGGATGACGTCCGCGTCAGCAATCCTCCGGTAAACGGTCCCCTCCTGGAAGCGTTGTCCCAGCGGCTTGTGGAATCCGGTTTCCGCTTGCGGACCGTCGCGCGCGACATCTGCAATTCGCGCGTTTATCAGCTCAGTTCCCAGCCGAACGACTCAAACCGCCAGGACTCGCGGCAGTTCTCGCACGCGCGGCTGCGCCGCCTGCGCGCCGATGTGCTCATGGATTCGGTGGTGACGGTCACCGGAGTCCCGCGCCGCTTCAATGGCTTCCCCGACGGCGCCCGAGCCATCGACTTCTATCCCCGCGTCGCCGGAGACACAGCACAACCGCAATACGGCGATCAGTTCTTCGAAACGTTCGGTCGCGCCAGTCGCGGGACGATCTGCGCCTGCGAAACCAAAAAGGAACCAACCTTGTCGCAGACGCTGCATCTGGCAGTGGGGGATACGCTGAATCCCCGTCTGGCCGCCGGCGGCAAGCTGAAACGGCTCGTGGAGACGCAGTCGCAGCCCGCCGACGTCATCGACGAACTCTTCGTGCTGGTTCTCAGTCGGCAGCCGACTGCAGACGAGCGTCAGTCGTTGCGTGCGCTCGTCGGCGACGCGGTGAAAGACCCCGCCGTCTACGAAGACATTTTCTGGGGACTGCTCAACTCCACGGAGTTCGCGTTCAACCATTGATTGATGCGTCGAACGCGCCCGCGGTCGCAACGGATTCCACTGCCCGCCGACTCCGCCGAAGCCCGATTCGGTGTGACTGGGAAATCCGGCGCGGCCGTCGCGCTCACTCCGCCGTGCCGGTCAAAATCGCCTGCCGGGTCCCGCCGAAGCCCACGTTGGTCTCGGTTGCCAGTTCCACCTCATCCCCCTCGAATGTCATCCGCAGCGTGACGACGTACGGCGTCTCGGTAAAACAGAGTTTCGCCACGAACAGATTGTCGGTCGCCCATGCTCCACTCGCGGCGGCGGGCTGTTCGGCAAACCGGTTCCAGGAGGCCTTGCCGGCCAGCCAGTGCGATCGCCCCAGCAGGATCCGTTGCTCCCGGCCGTTCGCACGGGTCACCATGGCGGCGGCGACCCGTTCCCCGTCTCCCGGTTCCAGGGAGATCGCTTCCAGGGGGCTGTCATTCGGCGGAAAGCGGAACGTCTTGCCGAAGACGTCGCCCGGCCGGCCGTCACCCTCGGGAGTGCGCAGCGTGAGTCTTTTCAGACGATGCTGCAGCGTCGCCAGTCCTTCCGGGTTCTCGGCCAGAGTGGCGCCCTGCATGGCCGTCAGCAGGTGATCCCAGATGAGATTCAGCACGGACTGCATGTCTTTCAGACCGCTGGTGATCGCGATGACGGCGTCTTGCTCGGGGAGCACGATGCAGAATTGGCCGAACGCTCCATCGCCGCGGTAAGCACCGTGGCGGCAGCGCCAGAATTGATAGCCGTAACCCTGATCCCAGTCGCTATGGGGATTGCTGCCGTTGGACGTCTGACGGGCGGTCGCCGCTTCCACCCACGCCTCGGGGACCAATTGCTTCCCTTCCCAACGCCCCTTCTGCAAGTAAAGCTGCCCGAACGCGGCGATATCCTCGGTCCGAATGCTCAGGCCGTATCCGCCGGTCGAAATCCCCTGCGGACTCAGCTCCCACGTCGGGCTCGAAATGCCCAGCGGATCAAACAGTCGCGGGCGCAGATAATCGAGCAGCGTCTCGCCGGCGGCCTTCTGCACCATCGCCGACGTCATGTACGTGGCCGAGGTGTTGTAATGGAAGTGCGTCCCCGGCTTGAAGGGCACGGGATGAGCCAGAAACGCTTTGGTCCACGACTGGTCGAGCGGCCGGGGAGGCTCCGTCTGCTGCCCGGTGTTCATCCGCAGCAGATCCTGCAGACGCATCGATTTGAGCTGACTGCTCGGCTCGGCGGGGGCCTCCTCGGGAAAGAACTTGAGGACTTCGTCATCCAGACGCAGCTTGCCCTCGGCGATGGCGATGCCAACCGCCGTCGACGTGAAGCTCTTGCTCAGGGAATACAGCGCATGCCTGGCTTCCGGCGTGTACGGCGACCACCAGCCTTCCGCCACCACATGCCCGTGACGAACCAGCATGAAGCTGTGGAGCGAGTCGAGCTTCTCATCGGCCTCGTCGATGAAGGCGAGAAGCCTCGTCGACGAGACTCCCTGGGCCTCCGGGGAACTGCGCGGCAGGGCTCCCGCCGCCTCTCGCGGAAGGCACGCAGCGGAGCAGATGCACACCAGGGACCCAATCAAGAGTGTTTTCATGGGACATCACTTCCGGAAGCGAAGTTCAGGTCGCGCCGCAAAGAAGGGCTGAGGTTCGGTGAAACTAGCGGCCTCTTTGCGAATGATCAAGTCGCCGCGGCGCACGAACCGCCGCCCGATTCCCGGCGCAAAATCCAGAACCAGCGGAGACTCCGGCATCGTCGCAGAGTCCGCACGGTGAGGCCTGGGTCACTCGCGCCAACGACAACGCCCGTCGGATCGGCCTGAGCCAACCCGACGGGCGTTCGTCTTCAACCTGCCGCTTGCCGCGCGACAACGGGACCCCGAGTTCCCCCCAGACCGCCGCGCCGTCAGCCGCGGTCACAACAGGTTCACCACCTTGTCGGCCAAACCCTTCTCGCCCAGGACGATGCTGAGCTTGCCGTTCGAGGCGATCTTCTCGAGGACTTCGAGTTCCCGCAGCCGCATCAGGGTCGGGCTGTCCGCCAGCAGTTTGGCCGTATTGGCCTGGCTGCGGATGGCCGCCGTTTCCTCGCGCCGTGCGATCAGGTTGGCCTCGGCGGCCTTGCGGGCTTCCGTGACCTTGTTCATCAGATCCTTCATCTCGCCCGGCAGAATCACGTCGCGGATGCCGACCGAGGCGATCTCCAGACCGAGTTCCCCCGCGCGGCGCCGCACGTTCTCCTCGATCTCCTTCGCAACGGCGTCTTTGTCCGTCAGGAAGGCGTCGAGCTCGCGGGCCCCGACCACGCCCCGCAGCACAAGCTGCGTGTCGCGGTAGAGCGCCTGCCGGACGTCGTCCGTCTGGCTGACGGCCTTACGGGCGTCGACGACCTTGTACGTCACCACGGCGTTGAGCCGCAGCGTGACCTTGTCGGCCGTCATGATCTCCTGGCCGCCGACGTCAACCATCGTCTCCCGCAGATCGACTTCGACCACCTTGGCCTCCGCCGGTCCCTTCCAGAAGGCATATTCGCCCGGCTGCAGCGTGTCGACGTACCGGCCGTCGATGAACAAGACGCCCACGCGGTCGCGCTGGACCACGCAGACATCGAGCACGCGTGCCGACATCGGCGACCGGACGATCAGCTTGAACTGGTCGTGCTCGAAGCGGACCGGCCGAATGTCCACGACCTCGACGCGCACCTGCTTCTGACCCGTCCAGTAGGCGAACTGGCCCGCCGGCAGAACGTGGCTGAACCGGTTCTCGATCCAGACCAGCGCCCGCTCGAAGTCCTTCAGATCGAGGACGACGGCGCGGTCCGCCAGCGCCCCCGACTTGACGATCAAATCGAGCTTCTCGTGGACCAGCCACGGATCGCGATGCGACGCGACGTCGACCTTCAGCTTGTTCAGCGGATCGAAGTACCAGTGCGTGCCCGCCGCGATCAGACCGCGGAACTCGCCGTCGCGGAACACGAGGCCCATTTCGTAGCTGCGGATTTTGTAGCGCTTGAACATGATCGACCTCTGACCGGAGACCTGAGGCTGGAGCATCGACGAATCCGGAAGACGCTGCCATGCGTGATGACGCGTCACCCCGGATGCGGGAGTCGGCCGATCACTCGGCGGTTTCGGTGTCTCCACAGTCCGTGCCGTTCCCGCGAGAGACGCCGCGGCGCCGAGACTCGCGTCAGAGACGCGCCGCAGCGACTGTGGCTTGCACTGTGGACTTCACGGCGGCTCTCACGGCGGCTGCCGACGTGGCTTCCAACGTCGGAAACGGATGTGCTCGCCGCACGCACATGGACCATCTCAGACCCGTCAACATGGCCCGGGGTTCACTGAGAAAATTGAAGACGAACAATTCCTCATCACACCCACAGCCGCAGACGTCGGAGGATGGGGAACTCCGGAGGTTCTGATTCTCCCCAAAGCCGGCCGGGCGACCGGCCGCCGCTTCAGGCCAGCTCAGCCCACGATGGGCGCAGCCGACCCCTCAACCGGAGCGTTCGAGCTGCTTGAGGTCGGTGCATGAGAAGTTTGCCCGGTCGGTCGGATCGCTGGTCGCCTTCGACTGGCGAGGGACGACAGCCACTCCTCCGGCGATACACCGCAGGGAGCGTGCCGAGGTGAGACTGCCGCCGTGCACGGTGAGAAAGTCTCGGATCGGGCGTCGCCGCTGTTTCCGCCGCGTCTGATGCTCGTCCTTACAACTGCCCCGTGGCCAGTGCGCCGACGCAGACCGCGAACATCAGCACCACGAGGGCCACTCCCACTACGGTCGGCAAGACAATGAACAGGCCGGCGTTCACGGCAAACGCGCGGACCGACGTCAGCCCCAGATCCCGATAGGTCAGCGGCCTCCCCGTGGCTCGGAACCAGACGGCTTTCCCGAACGTGTAGCACAAAGGCAGGCCGAAGATCACGGCGAACACTGTCGCGGTTTCCGGCGAATTCCGTGACAGCAGCGCCGTCGCCGACACGAAGGCGACCGCCACCGCCAACCACGCCAGGACGCGGTACGAAAACGGCCCGTCCGACCGCAGCCAGGTGCCGCACTTGGGGCAGCAGGCCCAGTCGGCCTGCACCTCGGCGTCGCACTTGGGGCACTGAAAGTCTTCGATCGGCGTGGGGGCAGACATGGGAGCTCCGTGTTCAAGTGCCGCCGGAGGGGCGCGATCCCTGGGCGTCCGCGACCATCCGCGTCAGCTCGGGCATTGGCACAATCCCCGTGCGGTAGAGCGTATTGTATGCGCAAAACGGAATCACGTGACCGCTCGGCAGCACATGGTGCACGCAGCACTTCATCACCCGGCGGACATCGAAGTTGTACGCATCCAGGAACGACGTGATCGTGATGCGAAACACGTCTTCCGGGTCGAGGTTCTCGGTGAGGGCGCGGGTGAAGAACTCCTGGGCGGCGGTGCTGACGGCGGAAGTGGGACGTGGGACGGCGGAAGGTGAAGTCGCCGGCGGTGACAGAACCGAGAGCGACGGCGGCCCGTTGGCGATTCCTTCGCCCTTCGCCGTTGCCCCTTCCACCTTGTCCAACACCTCTCCGCAATCCCCACCAGCGCAGCATCCCAGCCGACCGAGATAGCGTTCGATCAACTGCCGCGCCCGCGGTCGGGTGAACGTGATCCCATTGGCCAGCAGATCGAGATTTTCTTTGGCATTGATGAACCGCAGCAACGGGACCACCGCGCCGCCGCTGCGGTAGGCGTAAGTCAGTTGATGGCAATTGGGATGCGCGCAGGGCAGCGGCAGGAAGTCGTCCGAGGTGAAGATTCCGTCGGTCTGCTCGACGACGCCGCGAATGACATCGGGAAACGTGATCCGCTGCTCGAGTTCCTCGGGCAGGTAGTGCCGACCCGAGTAGGTCGCCGGTTGGAAGCTGACGCCGGTGATCCACGGGCGCTCCAGGCCGAACTTGACGATGTCGCCGATCTCGTCGCCATTGACGCCCGCCTGCAGGGTCGTCACCAGAATCGTGCGAATGCCGGCTTGCCCGAGCTTCTCCACAGCGGTCTGCTTGAGCTTCGCCAGGGGTTCGCCGCGGAGGGCCTGATAGGTGCCGTCGCGCAGACCATCGAACTGCAGATAGACCTCAATCCGCTTGCGATGAACGGCGAGCCGGTCGATGAAGCCGGGATCGTGCGCGATCCGCACCCCGTTGGTGTTGAGCATAATAATGTCGATCGGCTGCGCGACGGCGTAGTCGAGCACCCGTTCGAACTCGGGATGAATCGTCGGTTCGCCGCCGGAGAGTTGCAGCACTTCGGGCCGACCTTCGACCGCGATCAACCGCTGGATCGCGCGGGTGATCTCCTCGAACGACGCGTGCTTGCCGCCCGGCCCGCTGGAGGAGTAGCACATCGGACACTTGAGATTGCACGATTCGGTCAGTTCGACCAGACCGATGCAGGTGTGCTGTTCGTGCTCGGTGCACAGCCCGCAATCGAGCGGGCAGCCTTTGTCAACATCGACCCCCACCTGCCGCGGCACCTTCCCCGGCACGCTGAATTCCAGGCGGTCGTACTGCGACGCATCGCTGCAGACAAAGTCCTCGCGGACGCCGTGCGTCGGACAAGTCTTGCGGAAATAGACCCGCTGCTCCCGCACCAGAATCTTCGCAGGCACCACCGTCATACAGTCAGGACACAGCGACTGCGTAACGCCGAGGAAGGTGTGATTGCGCAATGGAAGCGGGGCGGACATACGGCAGCCATCGTTCAAGTGGAAAGTCTCTGCCGCGCGGCGGTCCGAAGCGCGACGAATCCCAGCTCAGGATAGAGGGAATCGCCGCCAGATTCATCGACGATCCGGGAACCGCCCACAGATCCGGCCGAGGTTCGCTGTCTGCGGACTGGCGGGGGGGACGCGGTGCGGCCGCGGGAAACGATGACGAATCGGTGTCGTCGTCGGCCGTGTGACTCGTGACCGTGGGGACTTGGAACAGGGGTGGACGACGAGGTTCAGAGCCTCGAATCCTCTGCTGAAAATGGGATGTTGCGGCAGGGGCTGGCGCTGATGGAGCCAACTGACAGTTGGAGCGCCGCGGTGGGAGAGCCGAAAAATCTCATGGACCACCGCTGGCGGCCGGACTCTGGACCACAGCACCCGCCAACACTTTGGGCTATACTGCGAAGCTGCGTCGACCAACCACCCGGCCCTCATCCAGAAAACCAGCGCCAGACTGATGCATACGACCGACGTCGCCATCGTAGGGGGGGGCATTGTGGGGCTGGCGTCGGCGTATCGGCTGCACGAACGCTTTCCGCAGCTCAAAATCACGATCCTTGAAAAGGAACGTGAAGTCGCGATGCATCAGACCGGGCACAACTCCGGCGTGCTCCACTCCGGCATCTACTACAAGCCTGGATCACTGCGGGCCACGAACTGCCGTCTCGGCAAACTCGCCATGCAGGAGTTCTGCGACCGCGAGCAGATTCCCTACGATCTCTGCGGCAAGGTGATTGTCGCCGTGAACTCCGGCGAACTCCCGCAATTGGAGCGGATCTACGAACGCGGCCAGGCCAACGGCGTGAATTGTCGGATGATCGACGCCGCCGAACTCAAAGAGATCGAACCCCACGCCCGCGGCGTGCGCGCCGTGCATGTGCCGGAAGCCGGAATCGTGGACTACCGGCAGGTGTGCGAACGGCTGGCTCAGAAAGTCGTTGAGGCGGGGGGGACGGTCCTCACGCAGGCCCGCGTGACGGCGATGTATCGACGCGGCGAGCGGATGATCGTCGCCAGCACCGCCGGGGAGGTTGAGGCTCATTACGTCGTCAACTGCGGCGGCCTGCAAAGCGACCGGTTGACGCGGCTGTCGGGTCAGACCCCGATTGCTCAGATCGTGCCGTTCCGCGGCGAGTATTACGAGATCAAGCCATCGGCACAGCACCTGTGCAAGGGCTTGATCTACCCGGTCCCCGATCCGAACTTCCCGTTTCTCGGAGTGCATTTCACGCGCATGATCCACGGCGGCGTCGAATGCGGACCGAATGCCGTTTTCGCCTTCGCCCGCGAAGGCTATTACCGCACCAGCTTCAATCTGTTCGACTTCCTGGAGTCGGTGACGTACGGCGGCTTTCTGCGGATGGCCTGGAAACACTGGAGAGCCGGGACCGCCGAAATGTGGCGTTCCTTCAGCAAGGGGGCCTTTGTCGCAGCACTTCAGCGTCTCGTTCCCGAGATTAAGGCCGCCGACATCGTCCCGGCCCCATCCGGCGTGCGGGCTCAGGCCCTGACCCCTGCCGGGGAGTTGGTCGACGATTTTCTGATCCTGGAAAACGACCTCGTCGTCAATGTCTGCAACGCGCCGTCACCCGCAGCGACGGCGTCGTTGAACATCGGGAATCTGGTGGTGGACCGCCTGGCCCCGCGATTCGCCTAGCACCCAGCCCCCGCGCACCGCCCGCCCAAAGTAGCCATCACGCTCCGCGTGATGAGCGAAACGTCCACGGGGCTGCGGAAGCAATCGGGGGGGAGTTCGACTAGGATTACGGCGGTCGCTTTCCGCATTCATCTCGGACATCTCGGAGTGCTGGTCATGACGCAGGGACGTTCGCTGTCGCCTCACGGGAGACGTGAGGTTTCCCGCCGTTGCCGAAGCTCGGTCGTGTGCGGACTGATCGGCGTGGTGGCGTTCGCGCCGTGCGCGTTTGCGGACGATTGGCCGCAGTTCCTCGGACCATCTCGCAACGGCGTCTCCGCCGAGACCGGGCTTCGAAAGGAATGGTCGGGGCAATCTCCGCACGAACTCTGGCGCAGCGCGGGCGGCGTCGGCATGTCGGCGGTGGTTGTCCAGCAGCGGCTCGCCGTAACTCTGGTGCAGCGCGACGGGCGGCAGCAGCTCCTCGCGGTTGACGCTCAGACCGGTCGCGGAGTGCACAAGGTGGACCTTGCTCCCGAATACAAGAACAGCATGGGGAACGGCCCGCGCGCGACGCCGGCGCTGGCGGGCAACATGGCCTACGCCTTCACCGGGGAGGGGATTCTGGCCGCCGTCGACCTCACGACCGGTCAAGTGAAGTGGCGACGCAACGTTGTCGCCGAACTCGGGGCGGAGCCGGCCGAGTATGGAATGGCCTGCTCGCCTCTGGTCGATGACGGTCGCGTGATTGTCACGGCCGGCGCGCCGCGCGGGACGGTCGCCGCCTATGACGCCGTCAGCGGTGAACCCGTGTGGCAAGCCATCGCGGCGAACGGGGCGGATACCGCGGGATACTCTTCGCCGGCGCTGCTGGAGGTTGGCGGCATGAAGCAGTTGGTCGCCTTCGAAGGGAAGGCGGCGCTGGGCATCGCTCCCGAGACCGGACGCGTGCTGTGGCGTTATCCGTACGCCACCGACTTCGATTGCAACATCGTCACCCCCATCGCCCACGGCGGTCGAGTATTTCTCTCGGCGGGCGAGAACCACGGCAGCGTTCTGCTCGACGTGAAGTCGTCCGGCGAACAGTTCCGGGTCACCCCGGTCTGGGAGTCCCTGGGCGCCCGCAGCGTGATGCGGAATGAGTGGCAGACGTCGATCCTCCACGAGGGTCACCTCTACGGCTTCGACAACGTGGGCAACGCCGGCCCGGTGTCGCACCTGAACTGTGTGGACATCGCCACGGGAAAACTCAAGTGGCAGCAACTCCGCTTCGGCAAGGGGAATCTGATCTGTGCGGACGGCAAGCTCTTCATCACCACCGTGAAGGGGGAACTCGTCGTCGTCGAAGCCTCGCCCGGAGGCTACACGGAACTGGGCCGCAGAGCCGTTCTGCAGACCACCCGCCAGGCGCCGTCACTGGCCGACGGAAGACTGTATCTCCGCGATGATGAGGAGATCGTCTGCCTCGACGTGCGACCGTCGCCCGGCAAATAATTCCGCCTGCCGGCGCCGAAATGGCGCTCTGTGGAGGGAAGGCGGCTCGAGGTGCGATGTCGAAATCAGGAATGACCATGCCAGCGCTGCAACCGATGAAACTCGCTCTCTTCGTCACGGTGGTCCTCGGGGGGCTGGAGGCTCTGGGGGCGGAGATGGCGTCCGTGAACGTCTGGCCTGACCTGGCTCCCGGTGAAACCTCTCGGGACGCGGGGACCGAGCAACCCCGCCCGCTGGGCGAAAACCCGCCGATCACGCGGCTGATCCGGGTGCGTCGCCCGACGATGGAGGTTTTCCTGCCGGCGTCTCCCAACGGGACCGCTGTGGTCATCCTGCCGGGGGGCGGTTTCGCCAAAGTGGTTCCTGATCTGGAAGGCTCGGAAGCGGCTCCGTTCTTGAACCGGTTGGGGATCGCCGTTTTCGTGGTCCGCTATCGCACCAACGAAACCCTCCCCGTTGGTGAACCGGCTTGGCGACGGCCGCTACAGGACGGGCAACGGGCCCTGCGGCTGGTGCGGTAGCGGGCTGCGGAGTGGAAGATCCATCCGGAGCGCGTCGGCGTGCTGGGGTTCTCCGCCGGGGGACAAGTGGGTTCGATTCTCCACACTGCGGACGGCGCGGCCGTCTATGACCCCCTGGACGAGATCGATCGCCTTTCGTGTCGCCCCGACTTGTCGCTGTTGATTTATCCCTGGCGAATCTACGACGACAAGACTTCGGCCCTGATGCCGGAGATTCGCGTCCACGACCAGACTCCCCCGGCGTTCCTGGTCCACACGCACGACGACGCCTCGACTTCGCTCGGCGCCGTGATGCTCTATGCCGGTCTCAAGAAACACAACGTCCCGGCCGAACTGCACGTCTACGAAAACGGCGGACACGGGTACGGCACTCGCTCCCGCCCGAATTCCAACATCGGCACCTGGCCTGACCGCGCGACCGATTGGCTGGTCCGCCGCGGTTTGGGAACCCTGCCGCCGCAGTAGGGTGGGCTGTTGCTCACCCTGTTGTCGAGATGATTTGGTCGGTGGCAATGGTCACTTATGGCGGTGGGCACCGCCCACCCTACGGAGGGATCAATCTCCGGTGACCGCCGGCGGCGTGCATCGACCGCGCAGCAAGTCTGCGATCGCCGCTGGTTGCGGGGCTGAATACGGCCGGAACTTGTCGAGGGTGCCGCGGTCGCCTCGGAAGAGCCAGGCGCGGTTGGCTCCCAGGCGGCTGGCGGCGGGGGTGTCGATGAGTTGGCTGGAGTCGCTGGCATTCATCGCCAGAGCCACGCGGTTTTCCAGGTGCTGCTGCATCTCGCGCGACAGCCACCGCGACACCGTGTTCGCCGAGTCGCACCACAGCCAGACGTGGACTCCCACACTGGGGCCGTCGCGCAGGATCTCGGCAAGCAGGTCGGACGGCGAGGCCTCTTTCTTGTCGAAGCCGCCGTAGCCGAAATCGTCGTCTTTGCGACGGAGTTTGCGGAAGCGGACCACGTCGAACAGGCACAGCCAGCGGCGCGGACCGGGGCGGCCGTCCCGGTCGCGGACTTCCGCGGCAAGTTCCTTCAGGACCCCGTCGAGATCATTGGCATCGCGGAGTTCCAGCGTCGGCAAGGCCGCGGCCAGCGACTGCCAGAGCTGCTGCGTCCCCTCTTGCGGACTCCCGTTGAAGACCAGCAGGCGTTGTCCGTCGGACGCCGCTGCGGCGGCGATCGACAAACTCGCGGCGCTCAAGATGCCGGCGGCGGAGACTTCGTCTTGCCCGACGACCAGCAGGTGGCTGCCCGAAACCGGCTGGAACTCCAGTCCCAAGGCTCCGCGGAGACTGACCGCTTCGCCGAGCCATGCGGTGATCTTCTGTCCGGACCCGCCACGCGCGTCGCCATTGACGGGGAGGGGAATGCCGCGCACATCGGCGGGGACGTTCCCTTCAAAGACGACCGTCGGCAGGCTGGGCGCCTCCGGCTTGACGCGCGACGTCAGCAGCTGCAGGTAACGGTCCCGTTCATCGTCGTCGAGCCAGACGACCTGAAACAGATGGTTTCCGGCGGAGAGACCGTTGGCGTCGTTGTAGATCGCCTCGCCCGGGCGGGTGAGGAGTCGTGCGGCTGTGTTCTGTTCGCTGAGGATCAAGTGAGCGTCGGTCTCGCTGCACTGCAGCGCGATGCGCACGGCGACCTGCCCCAGTGTGCTGCGCGCCAGGGAATATGCGCCGGCGAGCGTCTGCGAACCCAGCACCACGTGCACCCCGAAGGCGCGGCCCTGGCGAATCAAGCGATCGAGCAGCAGCGACGCCGTCTGAGCGAGAGGGTCGTCATCGACGAAGAACTCCTGAAATTCGTCAATCACGAGCAACACGCGGGGCATGCGCTGCTGCGGACGGGCGCGTCGAAAGCCGGCCAGATCGGCGACGCCGGCGTCGCGAAACAGGGCGCTGCGGTCCTGCAGTTCGCGATCCAGGCGTTCGAGCGCGCTGACGCCGAATTCGCGATCGCTTTCGATGCCGATCACGCGGGCATGCGGGAGGCGATGCCGGGAATAAACCTTGAATTCGACCCCCTTCTTGAAGTCAATGAGGTACAGCTCCAATTCGTCGGGGCTGTAATGCAGGGCGGCGTTGGTGATCAGCGCGTGCAGCAGCGTCGACTTGCCCGAGCCGGTCTTGCCGGCAATCAACACGTGCTGCGAGGTGCCGCTGCCGAGGAGCACCGACTGCGTGCGCGTGGCGCCGGCGCGACCGATGGGGATGTCCAGTTTCTGGGCCGCCGAGCGCGACCAGATCGCATCGTCGACGGGAGCGACCCGATGGAACGGGACTTCTACCTTGCGGACGTCACCAGCGAGTTGTCCGAGTGCCTTGACCAGCATCCCGAAGCGATTGGGCGCCGGAGGGGGTTCGGCGACCATCCGCCAGCGCTGCAACTCGGGGTTCTGCCAGCGAAAGGCGTGGTCTTGATACGCGACGACGTTGACGAACGGCTCCAGGTCGTCCAGCGAGTAGCCGCGAGGGAGTTGAGCCTGCAGATCGACGGCGATCAGGGGAATCACGCCGCAACGGGCGCCGCTGGCGACGATGTTCCACAATCGCCGCAGCGCGATGTCGGAGAAGTTGGTGGGCAACCCCGAAACGACCAGCACCCGATAAGGCTCCGCGACCTCCCCCGCCTGACGGTTGTAATCATCGAGCGTGGCGAACTCGTTCCGCAGGAACATCTGCAGGACCGTCTCCATATGCTCGGTGAGGTCGGCCAGACGTTCTTCGATCTGTCCCGGCTCGGTCCAGATGCGGGTGTTGATCAGCAGGTCGTCAACGTCGGCCAGGTGCATAAACGTTGCGAAATTCTCGCCCAGACTGTGCGGGTCCAGGATCGTGAACCGCACTTGCCCGGCGGGGAGCACCGTCAACAGCCGCAACATGGCCGTCTGCAGGAGTTCGACGGCGGCCTGGCGGCCGGTGGCGTCGCGAAACTGCACAACGAGCGCCGGGCGATCGGTCAGGTCGATCGCCGCTGGCAGCCGCCAATCCTGAACGGCGGGAACCAGATCGGCTTCCTGGGGGAGTCCCTGTTCGATCTGGGCGAGCGACGTCTCAAAATGGCCGAGGAGGACCAGCCGTTCTTCGCCGGAAGCGGTCGTTGGTTCCAATTGATTCCAGGGGGGGCAGGCATGCCGCGCGCCCCTCCGCCAGTCATCGGCCAACTGGGCCAGGCGGTCCAGTCCCGTCAGCCAGGCGGTGCGGATGCGCTGCCACTCGCGGGCTTGTTCCGCATCAAACTGCTGGACCTGCGCGGCATGGGCGGCATCGAGGTCCGCGGGTTGCATCTGGCGGCGGGTCTCAAAGTCGTGCGTCTCCGCCGACGCCGACAGCGAGAGAAACGAAAGCTGG
>JANRLN010000066.1:0-9797 GCA_033762515.1 Planctomycetaceae bacterium | reverse complement strand
GGAGCGATGGCGCGCCGGCGCGGCTGGTTATCGGCTCTGCCGTCGGCCCAGGCGCGAAAGGCCGCCTCCACGGCTTCAATCGCCGCGGGCATATCGAGGAGCCACACAACGTCGGCCTCTGTGAGATACAACGCAGACATCGGACATTCTCCTCGGGACGCCGAAGCCCAGGGATGGCGATCCCTGGGCTTCCTGGAAATGGGCGCTGTCAATCCTGTGTGCGTCTATTCACATTCCTCGATCAACCGCTGCAATTCCGTGAAGTCGTTTTTCAGCGATTTGTACAACCGGCCAAACATCGGGTAGCACTTGGTGTAGATTCGCTTGGCTTCCGCCTGGGGATCAGTGGTCTGCGTGACGCGCACCGTGGCTGTACAGGCCTCGACGACCCCTTTGTATCGCCCGGTCCCCGAGGCCGCGAGGAGTGCGGCGCCGTATGCGGGACCTTCTTCGGCGTTGATGGTGACCACGCGGCGACCATAGAGGTCCGCCTGCAGTTGCCGCCAGAACTTGCTTCGCGCCCCGCCCCCCGACAGGCGAATTTCCCGGATCGGAATCTTGAGATCGTTGATGATTTCCAGGCTGTCGCGCATGGCATACGTCGCCCCTTCCATGACGGAACGCACCAGATGCGCCTGCGTGTGACGCAGGCTGAGTCCGATCCAGGCTCCGCGGGCATGCGGGTCGGCATGCGGGGTCCGCTCACCGCTCAAGTACGGCAGGAAGAACAGTCCTTCGCATCCCGGCGGGGCCTCGGCCGCCATGTCGGTCAGCAGATTGTAGGGATCGGTTTTGATCTTCTTGGCGGAAGCGATCTCCGCCTGTCCGAGCTGGTTGCGGTACCACTGCAGACTCCCCCCTGCCGAAAGGACCACTCCCATGACGTGCCATTTGCCGCGGACGGCGTGACAGAAGGTATGCACGCGGCCTGAGGGGTCGATCTGCAAATCGTCGCTGTGGGCGAAGACGACGCCGCTGGTTCCCATGGTGGCGGAGATCACGCCGCGCTTGACGATGCCGTTGCCGACCGCACCCGCCGCCTGGTCCCCGCCGCCTCCCACCACCGGAACCCCCGCCTTCAGGCCCAGCGACTTGGCCGCCGCCGCAGACACAGTCCCGGTGACGTCCTCCGATTCGTAGACCTTGGGGAGCAGCGACGGGCTGATGTCGAGCTTGTCGAGCAGCGGCTTGGACCAGATGCGCTGTTTGACATCCAGCAGCAGGGTCCCCGAGGCGTCGCTCACTTCGGTGGCGAATTCGCCCGTCATCCGAAACCGCACATAGTCCTTGGGCAGGAGAATCTGGACGCATTTGTCAAAATGTTTGGGCTCATGTTTGCGGAGCCAGAGGATCTTGGGGGCGGTAAATCCCGTCAGCGCCGGATTGGCAACCATTCCGATCAGCTTGTCGCGGCCCCCGGCCTTCTTTTCAATCTCGGCGCACTCAATCGCCGTCCGCTGATCATTCCAGAGAATGGCGGGACGGATCACGTTGTGCTGCTTGTCGAGAAACACGCTGCCGTGCATCTGCCCGGAAAGACCGATGCCGCCGATGTCATCCGCCTTGAGCTTGGCCGCTTTGAGCACCTTCTTAACCGTCTCGACGGTGGCTTCCCACCAGTCTTCCGGATTCTGTTCGGACCAGCCGGGTTTCGGACTCGAGAGGGGATACTCACCCGTCGCCGATGCGAGAATCTCACCGTCTTCGCGCATGGCAATGGTCTTGGTGCCGCTCGTGCCGACATCGATACCGAGAAACACCGCCATTCTGGACGTTTCCTGTACAGGGGAGGGCCGGCCAAATGGCCTGAAGACATGAAGTGTACGCTGCGATGCAACAGTGTATCAGGGTAGACAGGAGGTCTGCGAGCGAAGAGGCCTTGGGAATATCACCGGGGGTTCGCACCCCACTGGAATTCGCCGCAGCGAAACGAGATGGGGAGCACTTGCGCTCGAAGTTGGCAAGTGCTCCCCATGAATCGTGAAGCCTCAATGGCGAACGGGTTGGCTGAAGCCGTCAAGGTTTCTCCAGTCCGCGTACAGCTCCCAGCTATTTTTTCAGCGTGCCGCCGTACCGGGCTTCGGAACCCAGGATCTCCTCGATGCGGAGCAATTGATTGTATTTGCAGATGCGGTCGGTGCGGCTGGCCGATCCGGTCTTTATCTGTCCGGTGTTCAAGGCGACGGCGAGGTCTGCAATGGTCGTGTCCTCGGTTTCGCCGGAGCGATGGCTCATGATCGCCGTATAGCCGTTGCGATAAGCGGTCTGCACGGCGTCGATGGTTTCCGTCAGCGTGCCGATCTGGTTGACCTTCACCAGAATGCTGTTGCCCACCCCTTGGGAGATGCCGTCTTTCAGACGCTTGGTGTTGGTCACGAACAAATCGTCACCCACCAGTTGGCACTTGCCGCCGATCGCGTCGGTGAGGCCCTTCCAGGTCTTCCAGTCGTCTTCCGAGCAGCCGTCTTCGATCGAGCAGATCGGGTACTTGTCGACCCAGCCGGCGAGGAGATCGATCACGCCCTGCGGCGTGACCTTCTTGCCGTCCATGTCGTACTCATTGGTCTTGGCGTCGTAGTACTCGGTCGCGGCGCAGTCGAGGGCGATCTTGATCTGGCTGCCGGGGGTGTAGCCCGCCTTTTCGATCGCGGTCAGGATGACGGTGATCGCCGACTCGTTCGTGTCGAGATTGGGGGCGAATCCCCCCTCGTCTCCAACCGCGGTGCTCATCCCCTTGTCGCTCAGAACCTTCTTCAGATGGTGGAAAACTTCCACGCCGGCGCGCAGCCCGCTGCTGAAGGTGTCGAACCCGACCGGGACGATCATGAACTCCTGAATGTCGAGTCCGTTGTTGGCATGAGCGCCGCCGTTGATGATGTTCATCAGCGGCACAGGCAGTGTGTTGGCTCCCACCCCCCCGAGGTAACGGAACAACGGCAGGAAGCTGACGCGCGCTCCGGCATGGGCGCAGGCCAGCGAACAGGCCAGGATGGCATTGGCCCCGAGCCGCGATTTGTTCGGCGTCCCGTCGGCCTCGATCATCGTCTTGTCGATCATCGCCTGATCGGTGACGTTCAGATCGATCAGGACGTCGGCAAGGTGCTCGTTGACGTTCTCAACGGCCTTGCGAACTCCCTTCCCGAGGAACCGCTTCTTGTCGTCGGCATCGCGCAGCTCGCAGGCTTCGTGAGCGCCGGTGCTGGCGCCGCTGGGGACCGCGGCCCGACCGATCGTGCCGTCTTCCAGTTCCACATCCACCTCGACAGTCGGGTTCCCCCGGCTGTCGAGAATCTCACGGGCTCGCACGGCTGTAATCGCCACGCTCATCGTCAAGTCCTTTAGTCGTCTGTCGAAAGCAGAGGGCCCGGCGACGGCAGCGCGGCGCACACGTTACCTCTCACACGGCCGACCACTCGGCCTTCCTGCCAGAGTCTTACCAGAAACCAAGTTGAGACTCCATTCGGCACGATGAAAAACACTGGAGCCAGGGGACTGGTGGCATCGGCCGACTTCGATGGGTGACATCGGCCGGACGAACTTCGTCGGATGCGTACTCCGATGAATCCCGTTCGAAGTCCGCAGGACGGCGCTATTCGTCAGTCAGCACGAAATCGTAGGAATCACCCGGCACGACGCGGCGCAAGGGGGATCCGGTCGTGTTCTGGTAACGGAGCGGAATGACATTCTCCAATTCCCTGACTGCGTTGCCGGTCGATCTGTTCTGAGAGACTCCCGCTCTCGACGTTGGCGGCCGCGAACGATTCTCCCGGTTCGCGGCCAAACGTTCGCGAACCTCGTCTGGAGACTTGGCGGACCCGATCACCGGCGACTCGCTCCGACTGGTCTTGCTGATCGTGACGATATACGCCCCTTCGACGGCGCCATCCTTGTCAGTCGCCCCGTCGATCGCTGTTCGCAGGGCGAAACGGCCCTGCTCGTCCGTTGTGCCAAAAGCCGTGAAGCTGCCCGCACCGGGCGTTATCGGGGAGAACGCAACGATGGCGCCTGCGACCGGTTCCCCCTGATATGTGACCGAGCCGGTCACGGGAACCGTTGGCGGAGTCGGCTTGCCGCCACACCCCCAGATGACGAGCACTAGACTCCCACAGAGGAGTCTGCGTGTCATACTTGGGATGCTCCCGTTAAAGGCCCGCATTCGAGCCGTCTATCCGGACGCAGACCGAAAAAACACCGCCTCCGGGCGCTGGTGAAACGGGTAATCCCGCAATCAACCTGTGGGCGAAGCAGAAACGCCAACGGTGAAGCTGTGAGTGTAATGACCCAAACTGGTGCGCTGGAATTCCCGGAGCAGGACATGAGGACGGCCCGATAGACAAGATTCCCTGCACCAATTGCGGCTCGGCTGAGTTGGAAATCGAAGGCAGCGCATGCCTCAGCGATCAACTCCTGCCGACGTGCGACTCCCCTGATCGTCGATCGCGAGTCGATACATATTCACCAATAATTACCTGCAAGCCGAGTTCGATCAAGTCAGGGGCAGATGTTAAATGCGCACTCGATCGTTTGACGCAGCGGTGGAGATTTGCCGGTGAAAAACCTCAGGGAGGTTGGTCTCTGGTCAAAACTCCCCGAGGGTCTCGCCGCTCTCGCGGGATCCCAGACTTCCCCATACGCCATAGACTTGAGGGCCGGCCGTCGGGTCAGCGGCGGAGTTTCCAGCATCAATGCTGTCGGAAATGAAGCGCACGGCCCCGTCACACAGCAAGACGTGCACGCCGCCCACATGCCGACTGTTGGCGGAGAATATCCCCCAACTATCATCGGCGCCGACGGCGCAGGAAGGGCTGTTGGGAGGCAACACGGTGTTGAACCCCTCGTAGTAGAGCCGCCCCTCGCACCAACGACTTCCCGGAGATTCGGCGACATTATTCACATGCACGCCGCGCACTGCGGCGAGGAATCGGCCGCTCCTGGCGGTTGCTCGGCAGACGGCGGCGTTAGCGCTCATTCCAGGCACGTTCCAGGCGACGTTGCCGTGAATGTCGGACGCATCTCCTGCGTTGCCTCCGCACATCTCCGACATGGCGATGGTGTTGGAGGTCCCGTCCAACACATCGCGCATCCGGACGCTGGCGTTGAAGGAGAACACTCCCGTGGTGTTCTGCCAGTGATTGTCGGCGTGATCTGAAAATTCAACCCGGTGTCCCCAGTTGGTGCGATAGTTCTTGGGACCGAGACCGTTGTAATCCGACAGGGAAATGTCAGAGGGGCAGACCAGGTGCGGCAGCGTGCGTCCCCATCCGCTGTAGTTGTATCCCGGTGTTGTGGAGTCGTTCCAGGGGGGCAGCCAGACCCGCCCGTCGAGCGGAATCTCGTTGTAGAGCGGCATCTGATCCACGTAAGGCAGCAATGCCACCTGTGGGCTGAGCAACCCGGTGGTCACTTCCCAAGGCATCCCTGAATATCCCGGGCCGCCCGCTCCTTCGGGGAACCGAAGGTGATTGTCGTGGTAATTGTGCAGGGCGATGCCCAACTGTTTCAAATTGTTGCGGCATTTAGTCCGGCGTGCGGCCTCCCGCGCCTGCTGAACTGCGGGCAACAGCAAAGCAATCAGTATCGAAATAATCGCCACCACGACCAGCAATTCAATCAGCGTGAAGGCGAAACGTCGTCGATGCAGTATGCCGGGCACAACAAACTCCTGCTGACAGATGCGGTCCAGTGATCGCCTCAACCGACGGCATGAAGGCCACGCTTGCCGAGAGACCCCTTCCCCTCCATCGCCGCGATTGTCGACAATGTGTGAGGGGATGCGGCAAGCTTGCTGTCTTGAAAATAATCGGCGCGTTCAGGGAAGACAAGTACCCTTAAGGAATGAATTCGGGTTTTTCACTGTGCTGCTTGAGCAGTTGATTTCCAGCCTGCAAAGTGTCTGTTGGCTGGAATCCTGTCGCTCCCGCGAGGCCAAGGCAGCGCAATCCGAGTGTTGTCCCGAAAATGCTGCAGACACCTCGCCGAACTTCGCGCGTGCGGTTAGTTTTCAGTCTCAAATGAGTGCCTGAAAACAGGCGTTTCGCTGGCCGAAATGCATTCGGAAGGTTCGCAGTGAGTCTAGAGTTGAACACGCACGGACACTTCGGTCGATCATGAATTAAATTGCGGTCGAGCAGATGACAGTGAGCCGATCAGAAGTTTGGAATTGATGCGCGGAGTTCCGTAATCATCGCGCGCGTCGCTCCGTCCACCGCGGCTTCCCATCTGCGTTCGCCGAACTCCTCGGCCCAGCGACCATTTCGATGGGCGAAGTTGATCCCGCGCGAATTGTTGATGACCGCCCCCAGTCCATCACCTCGGAATGCGGCCTGAACATCGGCGGCGGTGCCTCCCTGGGCGCCGTAGCCTGGAATCAAGAGCGGGACGTGTGGCATCCGACGGCGCAGTGCCGCCAGTTCCGCCGGATATGTCGCCCCCACCACGGCTCCGACGCATCCGAATCCTTCCGCGTCGACGTCCGCCGCAGACACTTCCTCGACGACATCCGCCACGGCTTGGTAGACCGTCGTCGCCTCAGACAGGCGATCCTGAAACGTCCCCGCGCCTGGATTGCTCGTGCGGACCAGGACGTAGACCCCTGCCCCCCGCTCTGCGGCAACTTTGACGAACGGCTCCAGCGTGTCTCGTCCCAAGTAGGGATTGATAGTGAGTGCGTCGGCTCCCCAGATGGCCGCGCGAGGATCTTCTCCCGCAAGGTAGGCTTTGGCGTAGGCTTCGGCGGTGGTTCCGATATCTCCACGCTTCGCATCGCAGATGACGAGCAGTCCCTGGGACCGCGCGTACGCGATGACCCGCGCCAAGGCAAGACAGCCGTTCGGCCCCAACTCCTCAAAGAACGCCGCCTGCGGTTTGACGGCCGGAACCAGCGGAGCCACGACGTCAATGATGCGAACGCAAAATTCCTCGAATGCCGCGGCGGCAGCGGCGGCAGGGTCGTCGAACCGCTCCCGAGCGCGCGTGAGGATCTCTTGCGGGAGCCAATCGACTCGCGGGTCGAGGCCCACCAGAACCGGTGTTCGCTTTTGACGAATTGCGGTGTGCAGTCGCGTCGCATAGGAAGTTGACATGAACGGAATTGTGTCGCACGAATCCCAGAAAGAGAAGCGATCGACCGGTTCGCCGCTCGATCGTCGTTTGCAGCCTCATGCAAGGGAATTCGAATCTCAATTTGACAGCGGTCCTCAGTGAACGTAAACTCTTGACTCCTGGAGGATTGACCGGATGCGGGTGCTGCCGCGACAACTGCCGTCCCTTGCCGCCGTACCCTGTGTACGGATGGATCGGGTCGTAATTATTGGACGGAGCACCTAGGCGGCCTCTGGGATCGATGAACGTACGTTCCAAACCCTCAGGTCGCCCCTGGGGGTTTTTTTGTTGGTCTTGAAGCCCTGGGAAGATTTCCCCGGGCTTCTACAGGAAGTGCTTCGATGCGTCGAATTGAGATCTACGACACCACGCTGCGCGACGGCAGTCAGGGGGAGGGCGTCAACTTCTCGCTTCAGGACAAGCTCCTGATTACGCAGAAGCTCGATTCGGTCGGCATTGATTTCATTGAGGGGGGCTATCCTCTTTCGAATCCCAAGGATGCTGAATATTTTCAGCGGGTACGGGACCTGCCGCTCCACCACGCCAAGGTCGCTGCATTCGGGATGACGCGACGCAAGGGATGCGCCGCCGAAGACGATATCGGCATGCAGGCCTTGCGGGACGCCCGAACGCCCGTCTGCACCGTCGTCGGCAAAACGTGGGATCTGCACGTCTTCGAAGTCCTGCGAATCGATGAAGCCGAAAACCTGGCGATGATCCGCGACTCGGTCGCCTTTCTGGTCGCGGAGGGTCGCAAGGTCTTCTACGACGCCGAGCACTGCTTCGACGGATTTCACGCCAACCCCGAATTCGCCCTCAAGACGCTGAAAGCAGCCGAGGAAGCGGGCGCCGCGGCCATCATCCTGTGCGACACCAACGGCGGTCGCTTGCCGGAACACATCGCCGCCACTGTGGATGCGGTTCGGAAAGAGTTGCGGATTCCCGTCGGCATCCATTGCCACAACGACTGTGAGGTTGCCGTCGCCAATTCGTTGATCGCCGTCGATCACGGCGCCGTGCAGGTTCAAGGAACGATCAACGGCATCGGAGAACGTTGCGGCAACGTAGATCTCATCAGCGTGATCGCCAACTTCGCGCTCAAGAAACAGGGGTACGAGGTGCTGCACAACAGCGGCGTCACCCACCTGACCGAGTTGTCGCGTTACGTTTACGAGATCGCGAACATGAATTTCCGTTCGGGTCAGGCCTTCGTCGGCACCAGCGCGTTCGCCCATAAGGGGGGGATGCACGTCCATGCCGTCAATCGATTGTCGGCGAGTTACGAGCACATTCCTCCGGAAACCGTGGGCAACGCCCGCCGGGTCCTGGTGAGCGAATTGTCGGGGCGGTCGAACATCATCGCCAAGACCGACAAGTTCCGCCTGAAGGAAGACAACGCCCTGATGGCCCGGATCTTGAACAAGGTGCAGGATCTGGAGAACGAGGGCTACCAGTTCGAAGCGGCGGAGGCATCGTTCGATCTGCTGGTTCGCAAAGAGGCCGGACTGTACGCCCCCAAATTCGAGCGGCTGCATTACCGGGTGAACGTGGAATCCGAATCGGACCATGCCGTCACAACCGAGGCGACCGTGAAGCTGAAGGTCAACGGCGGGATCGAACATGTCGTCGCCGAGGGGGACGGCCCCGTCAATGCCCTCGATCAGGCGCTCCGTAAGGCCCTCGCCGCCGCCTACCCGAACCTGCAGACGATGCACCTCGTCGATTACAAGGTGCGGGTCATCAACTCCGCGGAGGGAACCGCCGCCAGGGTCCGCGTGGTGATCGAGAGCCGCGACGACAAAGACGTCTGGAGCACGGTCGGCGTCAGCGAAAACGTCATCGAAGCCAGCTGGTTGGCGCTGGTTGACAGCGTGGAGTACAAGTTGTTCAAGGATGCGGAATAGCGGTTGGATTTGCGGTGCACCCCACAGGAGCACGATGCCGATGCTTGCCAGTGCCATCACTCGTCCGCCGGGTCCTGCCGTAGGCCGAGGACCGATCATTCCCGGGATTGATCCCGAGCGCATTGTGCGGCTGACGGTCGACCAGTATGCCGCCATGATTCCCGCGGGTGTCATCGCCGAAGGCGCCCCAATCGAATTGGTGAATGGCGTAATGCGCTGGAAGAACCGCGCCGCCGCGGGAGAGCCGATCAAGACGATTGGCAAGAGACATGCGGCTACCGTGATCCGGCTGCATACGCTGCTAACGCTCCTGCTGCAGGACGTCGACTGTTTCGTCCAATCGCAATCCCCCGTTTCCTTGTCGGAGATTGACGAACCAGAGCCTGATGTCTGTGTCGTTTCCGGTTCCATCGATGACGAACGCGAACGTCATCCGACTCCGGATGAACTGGTCGTCGTCATCGAAGTCGCCGATTCATCCGTGGCGGACGACCGAAGCGAAAAACTTCAGGCGTATGCTGCAGCGGGAGTCTCCCATTATTGGATCGTCAATCTCGTCGCCCAGCAGATCGAGGTGTATCAGGGACCGGACGTCGATGCCGCACAGTACGCGACACGGGTGGATTACAAAGATGGTGAGACAATCTCGATTTCAGAGGCTATCCGAAAAGCCGTTTTACGCGGCAAGTCGATATTTGAAGGGTGGTTGAAGATTGGACGGAGCTAAGCGTTTCAGGAGCAGATGAATGGCGGTCATGCGGACCATGCATTCGCTGGAGTCCGTGCGGCGTT
>JANRLN010000065.1:0-100638 GCA_033762515.1 Planctomycetaceae bacterium | reverse complement strand
GATCAAGTCGCGGTCGCCCAACTGGTAGTCGGTCAGCCACCGGCGGCTGTGGGCCATGTAGCGCAGGTTGTGATCGAGCATCGCCACGCCCGCCGGTGCGCATTGCACCAGGATTCGCAGTCGTTCCTCGCTTTCGTGCAGAGCCTTACGGGCGAGCATGCGGTCGGTGCAGTCGATCGCGACGCCGCTCACGCTCTCGACGGCCCCTTCGGCGTTGAACAGCGGCTGATACAACATCTCGAAGGCCAGGTCCGGACCTTCGAAGAGCTGCGTGACCGTCTTGCCGGACAGGGCTTCACGAATCCCCTCCACTGCCTGCGGACTGTGGGCGTTGAATTCCAGCAGGGACGTCCCGACCAATTCGCCGGGCTTCAATCCCAGCGCCGCGAGTCCCTTGCCTTCGGACAACGTCAGCACGCTGTCAGGCCCGAACGAGAAGACGATCACCGGGGCATTGTTGAGGACCATCATCAGTCGGGACTGCGTCTCCTGCATCGCGCGCTCTGCGCGCCTCCATTCGGTGGTCTCGCTGAAGAGCACCGCAAACTGTTTCGGGGCCGTCCGGTAGGCAAACACCATCCAGTGCCGGCCCGATTCGGGATTGACGTACTCCAAGCGCAGCGGCTGACCGGTCAGGGCCACCTCGCCGTATCGCTGAATCCAGAACTCCGTATCGGCGCTCCGATGCTCTGACTGGCGTCTGCCGACAACCGCGTCCCGTCGTTCGCCCAGGAGCCGCTCGAAGGCGGGATTGACATCCAGATAGGTGTAGTCGATCGGTCGGCCGTCGTCGTCAAGGATAATCTCGTGGAGCGACATGCCCTCGGTCATCAGGTTGAACAGCGTGCGGTAGGTTTCTTCGCTGGCGCGCAGCGCGTTCTCGATGCGTCGACGCTCGGTGATGTCGCGGGCGACGGACAATACTTGGGGGGATTGATCCGGCAGACCGGTTGGCGGCAATCCGACGGCGTACTGTTCCAGCCACAACCGGGCCCCGTTCCGACCCACCGCTTCATACTCGACGCGGGTCTGAGTTCCGGCACAAGCGTCGGCAATGCCCTGTCGAAAGGCCACGCGGTATTCCGGCGGCAGTCCAATGCTGATGTCCCTCCCGCGGAGGACCTCCACCGAATCCACCTCGAACATGCGCAGGCCGGCGCGATTGATCTCCAGCAGTCGGCAGTCAGAATCCACCACTTTGACGCAATCGGGCGTGGAATCCAGGATCGCCTGCAGCCGCATTTCGTTGTCACGCAGTTGCTGCTCGGCCTGCTTAAATTCGGTGACATTGCGGCAGACCCCTTCAATGGCGATGATTGCGCCGGAGTCATCCAACACCCCTACGGTGGACTGCGAAATCCACAGCGTATTGTCCTGTCGGTCCAACACGCAGTATTCGAAGTAGGGTTCGACGATCCCTCGGCAGACTTTATCCCATTCCCGCTCAAAAAATTCTCGAAAACACGGGTGGATGACCCGCGAGATCAGCAGGGGTTCCGCCAACAGCTCTGCGGCGGAGTAGCCAATCACCTGTTCCGCGGCCGGGCTGACGTATTCATACCGTCCATCCGGGATCGACATGCGAAAGATCATGTCGCGGGCGCCTTCGATCAGCGAGCGGTACTTGGCTTCGCTTTTCTGCAGTGCGGCCTCATGCAGCTTGCGATCCGTGATGTCGATCATGGATCCCATGAGCATCAAGGGCCGGCCGTCCGCATCGCGGAGCAGGGTGGCGGACATCTGCACGTCGAACAGACTGCCGTCGCGCCGTTTGGCCCCGAACTCGCCGAACCATTCTCCGCGCGCGTGCAACGCGTCGATGACCTCCGCCGCAAAATTCGGCTCCGCGCAGAACGCCGCTGCGTGCCGTCCCAGGACTTCCTCCGGGGAGGGATAGCCAAAGAGCTTCAGGAACGCGGCATTGACTTCGCGGACTTGGCCAAGCGGATCGGTGAAAACGATGGCGTTGATCGACTGTTGCAGGGCCTGATCTTTGAGTCGCAGCTCCGCTTCGCTCCGCCGGCGCTCCGTTACGTCGACGCTGAAGCCAACCAGACCCGTGATCGCATCGTGTTCATTGCGCAAGGGTCCCACGGCCACATCGACGTGCCGTCGGGTGTCATTTCGGGCGCGGACGGGGGACTCGAAACGAACGGTCTCGCCCCGCGCAGCCCGTTCAACGGCATCTCGCAGCCGATGCTGGGCGGCGGGGTCGAACGACCACCATTCGGTCTCCCAGCCCTTCTTGCCGAGAACGTCTTCCGGACGCAAGCCCCCCATCTCCAGGGGGGGCTGGTTGATTTCGATCAGGGTCCCGTCCAGTTCCATCAGGCCGATGAAGCCGAAGCAGGCGTCGATGGTCTGACGCAGGCGGTGCTCGCTGGCGCGCAGCGCCTCTTCCTGTCGCTGACGGTGAGTGACGTCCTGGCCGATGGCCAGCATGCCGACCACTTCCCCCCGGGCGTCCCGCAGGGGCTGATCGCACCACTCGATCAGGAGAGCTTCGCCCCCGTGCGAGACGATCTGGTTTCGAAAATTCCGCGTCGGCCGGCCGGCGAAGGAGGACTGAAACGCGTTCCGGCTGCGCTCGCGGTCGGCCGCCGGGACACATCGGAGGAACCAGTCCTGACCGCGCAGCGCGTCGAGGGGACTGCCCAGCAGAGCCGCGGTGAACGGATTGTAGTAAAGGATGCCGCCGTTGAGATCGAGCATCAACACAATCACCGGCGCGGCGTCGAGCAACTGTCGCCGCAGGTCGCGTTCCAGGCGGAGTTCGTCTGCGGCGTTTTTTTGGTCGGTGATGTCGGTGGCGAAGCCGAGGCACTGCCCGTCATCCAGCCGGGCCGCGCTGACGGACCACCAGCGACGGAGACCTGTTTTCCCAACGAACGGGAATTCCCCTTCACTGCGACCCGAATCGAGCAGTGCGGACAAGGATTCGAGGCCCGGCGCCGGGGAGTCCGGCGGACGCAAGTCGGAGATTGTGAGTTGAGCGAGTTCTTCGAGGCTGTATCCAGTGATGCGGCAGAAGGCCGGATTGGCCTCCAGGCAGCGTCCCTGGACATCGGTGACGAAGACTCCCTGGGGCGCCAGTTCGAAGTACCCGCGAAATCGCTCCAGCGCCGTGTCGGCGTTGACATCCCTGTTGCGCGGCATGCAATCAGACTCAATGAGTGGACGTACGGCCGCGCAAGACTCGCCGTTTGGCAATCCGTTTGGCCCCGGATGGGACGGTACTCTGGCACCCGCGCCGGTGGTTTGTCAATGCGTCCGGTGAAGGACGAGCTCGCCGACGCCGACCGGCGAACCGGGCCGCGTCGTCGTCCTGGAGCCGGTTGCGGCAACGTTGGACTCGGCGGGACCTTTGCCGAAGCGGCGTGCGGCGCATCTCGGGAACGACCATGCTATCTTCATGGACCGGGCGGGGATCGGCGGCGACGGAATCGCGTTCGGACAGCCAGCCCGATCGCATTCCCGAGGAGCTGGAGGAACTTCAGGAGTCTCGTCGGAAGAAAACACCACACCGGACTTCAGGGAAACCACCGAATCTCAAGCACCCCATCCCCAGCAAACCCCACCGACCAGATCCTGCACGGTCCACTGATGGGGACCGGTTCGGCCTTGGGAAGCTGGAGCTTCATTGAACGTTGTGATTGGCCATTTGGAGCTTCTCAACCTGAGATTCGCGTAACCTCCGAGGACGCGGGTCCGGACGGGCCGACACTTGCATGTCCGCTGACAAGACTTCTCGACCGACTGCTGAGCCTGGGTACGGGTCCGACCAGCATGGACTCGTCTGGGGTTATCGCTTTGCCGCGGGGCGTTCCGCGATTCCGGTGACGTCCGATGTCGCGGCCGAGTTTCTCGCCGCGCCGGTGACGGGTCCGCCGGGGGAATTCCTGTGGCTGCATTTCTCATTGGCCAATGCCGCTTCGGAGCCGTGGCTGCGGCAGCATTTGACGTTGCCGTCGGCGTTCTATGAAGACCTGCACAGCGACGTCGTCTCCACCCGGCTGGAACAGGACGCCGAGACGCTGGTGGCCGTGATTCACGACGTGCTGTTTGATTTCACGTTTGACGCGGCGTCGGTGGGGACGACCAGCCTGTGCATCGAACCCCGACTGCTGGTCAGCGCGCGATTGCGGCCGTTACGCTCGGTGGACAAACTGCGGGCGGCCGTGCGTTCCGGCCAGGCTTTTCGGTCGCCGGTGGAACTGCTGGCGCACCTGCTGCAGGATCAGGCGGGAGTGCTGGTGGACATCCTGCGGCAATCCACGTCGCGCGTGGATCAAATCGAGGATCAGTATCTGGCGCATCGCACGTCTGCGAGTCGGACCGAGCTGGGCGCGCTGCGAAGGGTCCTCGTACGGCTCCAGCGACTGCTGGCCCCCGAGCCGGCGGCCCTCTTCCGCTTGCTCAATCGTCCGCCAAGTTGGATTTCCGCAGAGGACCTGCAAGACCTGCGGCAGGCCGCCGAGGAATTTTCCGCCGCCGTAGCCGACTCGGGGGTGTTGGTCGAGCGCGTCAAACTGCTGCAGGAAGAACTGGTGGCCCTGATCAACGAGGAGACGAATCGCACGCTGTTCGTGCTGACGGTGGTCACCGTTCTCGCTTTGCCGATTAATCTGGTGGCGGGCCTGTTCGGCATGAACGTCGGCGGAATCCCGCTGGCCGAACACGGCTACGGATTTCTGCTGGTCGTGGGGTGCCTGCTGGCCTTGACGGCTCTGCTGGCCTACCTCGCCCTGGGGCGGCGCGGCGAACCCTGACGGTTCGCCCCGACGAGTTTTCGCCCAGAAAACGACGATCCCCCGTCGCGTGATCCCCAACGGGACAGCCGTTTTCTGAATGCCGATCGGATTCGCACGCGAAACGGCGAACCCCCAAAATGGCCAGGGCCGGGATCGAACCGGCGACACCAGGATTTTCAGTCCTGTGCTCTACCAACTGAGCTACCTGGCCGTTGCGCACCCATCGTCGGAAAGGCTTCGCGTGCGTGCGGCGGCGAATCGTGAAACGGGAAGGATGATCGATCGGGGCGCCGTCGTCAAGGGTTGCAGCCGGGTTCGCTTCCAGGAGTCGATTGCCCACCGCGGATGTGGAAATGGTTGCCCGACCCCGGCGCAGCAGAACGCTGGACCGCGGTTGAGGGGGGGGCGTTGGTTGAGACGCACGGCGACGTCTCGGGGTTCGGCAGGAGGTTTGACGCCGGACGGTCTCCCGGCTACTGTCAAGACCAATTGATCGGTGGACTCGGCAGTTTTTTGGCGGGATTTCGCCGTTTGGCGGAGCGACCAGCGAAGAAAGTGCTTGCGTCGCCGCGATCGCACCCGTTCGTCATGCGCCCCCTCTCGGTCGAATTTGTCGTCGCCATCAGGACTGCGGTTCCGATCGACCAAGATCGCCGTCTGCGAAAGTTTCCATCGTCATGTTTCTGCGATTAGGCCAGTGGATTGCTCGTCGCTGGCTCGCGATCCTGTTGATGTGGGGAGGGGCGCTGGCGACGGCGGCGTATCTCGCGCCCCCGTTGGAGAGCGTGGTTCGCACCGGCGAGTTCGCCTTCCTCCCGGAAGACAGCCCCAGCCGCGCCGCCGAACGCCTCTTCGCCCAGTCGTTTCCCAATCGGGCCCAGGCGAGCACGATCGCCATCATCGCCCGCCGGGAAGGCCAGCCGCTGACCCCTGCCGACCTCGACTTCGTGGATGACGGAAGCAGCGATGCGGACGCAAATTCCGCCGATGCGGCCGATTCCGACAAACCGCCGGCCTCCTCCGCCGCACCCAACCTCATACGGCGCCTGCACGACCTCGCCTCGCAATTCGACCTGATTTCACGTCCAGCCGCGGCAGACGCCGCATCGGAAGCGATTCCGATCGTCACCCATCGCGATCGGAACGTCGGCAAGATGCTGGTCTCGGGGGATGAACATGCCACCATTGTTCTGGTGGAGTTGCCCACGGAGTTTCTCGACTCCGCCAACGCCCCGCTGGTTCGCAAGATCGAAGAGCTGCTGTTCGAGGACGCCGAATTCCGTCGGCAAATCCCGGGCGGTCTCGAATTGTACCTCAGCGGCACGGCGGTGGTCGGACGCGACATGCTCAAGGCGGCGCGTGACAGCGCCAAGGCGACCGAGCACCTGACGATTATCCTGGTGATCGCCCTGTTGATCGCCATCTATCGCGCCCCGATGCTCGCCTTGGTGCCGCTGCTGACCGTTTTCGTTTCGGTCAAGTTGACGATGTTGCTGCTGTGCTGGATGGCCAGTCAGGGTTGGGTGGTGCTGTTCACGGGGATCGAGTCGTACGTCACCGTGCTCCTCTATGGGGCGGGCGTGGACTATTGTCTGTTTCTAATCGCGAGATTTAAGGAAGAGATTGATCGCGGGATCCCCGCCGAACAGGCGCTCGTCGACGCCGTCGGCTCGGTGGGAGCCGCCATCGCCGCGAGTGCCGGAACGGTGATCTGCGGGATTGGGATGATGATCTTCGCCGAGTTCGGCAAGTTCCGGGACGCCGGGATCGCGATCTCGTTTGGGCTGGTGATCGTGCTAATCGCGGCCTTGACCCTGACGCCGGCGCTGATGCGCTCCGCGGGGCTGGCCATCTTCTGGCCGCGGCATCAGGTGCGGCTGGAGGGCGAAGGGCCGGAGTCTTCCGGTTGGCTGCAGTCGATGTGGGACGGCGTTTCGCATCTCCTGTTGCGGCGCTCGTGGTGGTTGTGGCTGGGTAGTCTGGCCCTCATGCTTCCCTTCGCTGCCGTCGGGGCCTATTTCTTCAGCGACCTGAGCTACGGACTGCTGTCGGACCTGCCGCGAACCGCGCGGAGCGTGGTCGGTACGGAAGTGGTGCGGCATCACTTTGCGGACGGGTTGACCGGGCCGACCACGGTGCTGATCGAGGCGCCGGATCTCAACTTTCTGGAAACAGGCGATGAACACGCCGGGATTGATGTCATTGAACGGTTGACGCAGGCGTTGGCGGCCAAGAAGGAGGAATTGGGATTGGCCGACATCCGCAGCGTCGCTTACCCCCTGGGAGGCGACAGCGGACTTTCCGACATTCGGGGCCCGGCGGTGTACAAGCTGACTTTGCAACGGTCGCTGGAGAATTACGTCGCCCACACGGAGGGCGAGGCTCCCGCCCGCGTGACGCGTCTGGAACTCGTCACCACCGACGACCCCTTCTCGCGGGACAGCATTCGCCTGTTGACGGAACTGGAAGCGGATCTGCAGAGGGCGTGGCGGGACGTCACTGCGGCCGCAGGGACGTTTTTCGTCCTCGGGCCCACGGCGAGCATTCGGGACTTGAAGTCGGTCACCGATCGCGATCAGGTGCGCATCGACCTGCTGGCCACGATCGGCGTCTTTCTGATCCTGGTGATCCTGCTGCGACGCACGGCGATCTGCGTCTATCTCATCGTCTCGGTGCTGCTCAGCTACCTGGCGACGCTTGGAGTGACTTATCTCGCCTTCTGGTGGCTGGACGGCGCCGCCTTCGCCGGGTTGGACTGGAAGGTCCCGATGTTCCTCTTCACGATCCTCATCGCGGTGGGCGAGGACTACAACATCTTCCTGATGAGCCGAGTCGCCGAAGAGCAGGCGCGGCGCGGGCGCGTCGAGGGGATCATCCATGCGCTTTCGTGCACCGGACGGATCATCTCCAGTTGCGGCATCATCATGGCGGGCACATTTGCTTCGCTCGCAGCGGGTTCGCTGAAGGGGATGGCCCAACTCGGATTCGCCCTGGCGGTGGGCGTGCTGCTGGACACCTTTGTCGTGCGACCGATTCTTGTTCCCGCCTATCTCGTGCTGGTCGAGACGGGCGCCTTTGGTCCGCTGTCCAAATGGCTCGGACGTCTCCCGGACTCAGAAGCCTGAGTCTGCCTGTGCGGCGCTGCGCCGCGATTCCAGTATTCGGAGACGACGCACATGCCCTTGCTGGGGTCTCATCTCTCCGTCGCGGGCGGACTCTACAAGGCGGCGGAGGCCGCCGCCGAACTGGGTCTGCAGACGGTGCAGATCTTCACCAAGAACAACAATCAGTGGCAGGCCAAACCGCTGACGGAGGAAGACATCCGCCGGTTTCGCGAGTCTGTCGACCGTGCGGGGCTGCAGAAGCCCTGTGCGCACAACAGCTATCTCATCAATGTCGCCAGCCCCAGGGATGACCTGTGGCAGAAGTCGCTCGATGCGCTGGTGGTGGAACTTGAGCGGGCGGAGGCTCTGGGGCTGGACGGCGTCGTCATGCATCCCGGCAGCTTCGTCGATTCGACGGAGGCGGAGGGACTGGCGCGAATCATTTCCGCGCTGGATGAGGTGCATCGTCGCACGGCTGGCGTGCGCGTGGAACTGTGGCTGGAGACAACGGCCGGGCAGGGGAATTCCCTGGGCCATCGGTTCGAGCATCTGGCGGCGATCCTGGCCGGGGTTAAGGAACCGGAACGGCTGGGCGTCTGCGTGGATACCTGCCATATTTTCGCGGCCGGTTATCCGCTGGCGTCGAAGCAAGACTATAAGGCGACGATCGGCGAATTTGATCGCCTCGTCGGGATCGACCGCATCCGGGCGTTTCATCTGAACGACAGCAAGAAGCCCCTGGGGAGCCGGGTGGACCGCCATGAACACATCGGCGAAGGCTGCCTGGGGCTGGAGCCCTTTCGTCACGTCCTCAACGATCGGCGATTCGCGAAGTTGCCGATGTATCTGGAAACCGAGAAAGGGGAGCGCGACGGGGAGAACCTCGACGCCATCAATCTGCGGACGTTGAAGAGTCTGATGTAGCTCCCGCTGAACACCCATCGGTCGTTGACGCTCGACAGCCGGGCGCTTCATTGCTATATTCCCATTTAACCATGGATGACCAGCAGCGAGCGAAGTACGCGGCCCGGGCGAAAATCGCCAAGGCGCTGGCGCATCCCAGCCGGCTGTATCTGGTCGATCTGCTGCAGCATCAGGAGCTGTGCGTCAACGATCTGGCCGCCGCGGTCGGGGCCGATCAATCAACCGTCTCCAAGCATCTGGCGATTCTGAAGGAGGCGGGGCTGGTGTCGGATCGCAAGTCGGGAACAATGAATCTCTATCGCGTCACCTGCGGTTGTCTGGAAGGCTTCTTCGCCTGTCTGGAGAACGTGCTCAAGTCGGATGTCGACCAGCGGATGGTCGCTTTGGGAGCGACCTGTCCATGAGGAAATATCTCGCTGAGGCGCTGGGGACGTTCGCCCTCGTCTTCGCCGGCACCGGCGCCATCGTGGTCAACGACGTCTCCGGAGGAGCGATCACCCACGTCGGCATCGCGCTGACGTTCGGTCTCGTGGTCATGTCGATGATCTATTCGCTGGGGGACGTCTCCGGAGCCCACTTTAATCCGGCGGTGACGTTCGGCTTCTGGAGCGCCGGCCGTTTTCCGGCGAGCGAAGTCCTGCCCTATGTGACGAGCCAGTGCGTGGGCGCGATGATCGCGAGCGGCGTGTTGCGGGGCTTGTTTCTCAGGCATGCCAACCTGGGGGCGACGCTGCCCGCGGACACGTGGTGGCAGTCGTTCGTCTTCGAAGTCGTGCTGACCGCAATCCTGATGTTCGTCATTCTGAACGTCTCCACCGGCGCCAAGGAAAAAGGAATCATGGCGGGGGCGGCGATCGGCGCGGTGGTCGCCTTCGAGGCGATGTTCGCCGGACCGATCTGCGGGGCGTCGATGAATCCGGCGCGATCGCTGGCGCCGGCCGTCTTCAGCGGACATCTCGAATACTTGTGGCTCTATTTGTCGGCCCCCTGCCTGGGGGCTCTGTTGGCGGTGCTCGCGGCGGCGTCTGTCCGCGAACCGCAGCTCGCCGCCGATTCCTTGTCGACCACGGAGAACCTGTGATGAAACGCGTGCTGGTCCTGTGCACAGGAAACTCGTGCCGCTCACAGATGGCCGAAGCCCTGTGGGCGCACCTTGGGCAAGGGGAGTGGGAATCGGCCTCGGCCGGGTCGAAGCCGTCGGGCTACGTCCATCCCCTGGCGATACGCGCGATGCGAGAGCTGGACATTGACATCAGCGCGAACACCAGCAAGTCGCTGAATCAATACCTCGATCAGCAGTTCGACCTCATCGTGACGGTGTGTGACAACGCCAAGGAAGCCTGCCCGATCTTCCCCGGCGCAAAAGAGACGCTGCACTGGCCGTTCGACGACCCGGCTGACGCCGTCGGGACCGATGACGAGAAGCTGCCGACGTTCCGCCGCGTCCGTGACGAGATCCGTGAGCGGATCGCGGGCTATCTCGGCGCGGGAGTCAGGTAAACTCTCTTGGCGGGGTTGTCGGGGTCTGGCACGCAGCGGATGCCCCGACGCTTGCTCCCCGCCGGCGCCGCAGCGCATCTCTTGGTGAAGTCCTCTATCCGGGCGGAAGGCGATCAATGATGTCAGACACCCTGTCCCATGCCGTCAAAACCCAGTACGGAGCGGTCGCAGTCAGCGGGCTCTCCACACGCGACGACGGAGTCAAGGCGGTGGCCGCTGCTTTCGGCTACTCCCCCGAAGAACTGGCGTCGATTCCCGCGGAAGCCAACATGGGGTTGTCCTGCGGGAACCCGACCGCGATGGCCAGTCTCAAGGCCGGCGAGGTCGTGGTCGATCTCGGCTGCGGGGGCGGCCTGGATGTCTTTCTGGCCGCGCAGAAAGTCGGCCCCACCGGCAAGGCCATCGGGATTGACATGACGGCCGAGATGATTGCCCTCGCTCGCAGGAACGCAGCGCAGCGACGCGACAGCGGCTCCGGCGGTGATGTCGAGTTCCATCTCGCGACCATCGATCACATTCCATTGGCGGATCAATCCGTCGACTGCGTGATCAGCAACTGCGTCATCAACCTCGCGCCCGACAAGCCCGCCGTGTTTCGCGAGATCGCCCGGATTCTCAAGCCGGGCGGACGATTGGCCGTCAGCGACATCGCTCTCAAGCAGCCGCTCCCGGCGGAGCTCGCAGGAGACATCGCCGCCTTCGTAGGCTGCATTGCGGGAGCGATTGAGATCGAAGACTACCGTCAGGGATTGACGGCCGCCGGCTTTGCCGAGGTGCAGGTGCTTGACAGCGGCGCCGACCTCAACGCCTATGCGAAAGTCGAGAACCAGTCCGGCTGCTGTTCCCCCGGCATGTCTGCTTCAGCCGCCACTACGGCATCCGGGTGCTGCTCTGCGCCGTTGATTTCCTTGGGAACAACGTTGCCCCAGGACACGGCCTCCTCCGCTCCGCCGGCCCTGCACGATCGGCTGGCAGACCTGCTGCGTCGCTACGACGTCAACGAGTACGCCGCCAGCGTGAAAGTGTTCGCGGTGAAGCCCTAACGGACTACGTGCCGGGATCTGCGGTCAGTCGGGGAAATTTCACAGCCGGTAGAGACGCAGAGGACGCGGAGAGCGCTGAGCGAAATTAGACCCTCTGCGCTCTCCGCGTCCTCTGCGTTTCCGACTCGGAATCGATCGGGCGCGGCCTGCAATCGCCGGTATGTTGTGACGTTGAGACGGTTCCCGATAAAATCCTGCACTGGCAAGTGTCACTGGCTGACTGCGAATGTCGGGAACTGAGAACCATGCAACGATTTTCGACGCTGAGTGTCTTGGCTGCGCTGGTGTTTTGCGGGTGCGAGGGAAGCGGCGGAACGCAGGCTGACCCCCCGGTTCCCGTGGCGGCTCCCTTGAAGCCGGGGGTGATCAAGATGGCCCCCAAGGGGCCGGAAGCCCCGGCTCCCGTGAGCAATCTGCCGAAATCTCCCGACCTCTACCGCGTGAAGTTCGAGACGACCAAGGGAGATTTCGTGATCGAAGTCCATCGCGACTGGGCTCCCAACGGGTCCGATCGTTTCCACGAGCTGGTGGAAGCCAAGTTCTATGACGGCGTAAAGTTCTTCCGCGTCATCGAGGACTTCATGGTGCAGTTCGGCATCAGCGGCGATCCAGCCAAGTCCGCTGAATGGCGTGAGAAGACCATCCCCGACGATCCCGTGGTCAAGTCGAACACGCGCGGCTTCGTCACGTTCGCGAAAACCGGGTTGCCTGACTCGCGGACCACGCAGTTGTTTATCAACTTCGTCGACAACTCACGGCTCGACAGCGATGGCTTCGCCCCGTTTGCCGAGGTCGTTTCCGGCATGGATGTCGTCGATGCGCTCAACAAAGAATATGGCGCAACACCTTCGGATTATCAGCCGGAGATTCAGTCCCAGGGGAACGCCTTCCTGGAACAGAAGTTCCCCAATCTGGATGCCGTGAAAACCGCCCGGCTCGTCAAGGACGAACCAGCAGCGGCGCCGTAGTCGGCTGCGGCGAGCCGAGTGCGCAACGGCTGGTTGCTGGAACCCACCCATCCCGCAACCCTTCGACGATCCAGATTGCGGGATGGGCGGACTGGGCTCGGGCCAATCGTCGCGGGAGCAGTGGGCCTTCGACGGCGGACTTGAGGGCTCCCACCGGTTGACTGCAGACCGTGAATTCATCGTCCGGCCGGTCCGCGCCGTGAATCGGGCCTTTCGTGTTTCGCAATTCGAGATTGCCACGTCTCCCAACCACGGGAGACTCCGGGCGCTCATGCGTTCGGCTCGCGAGGGGACGTCGGCGCTCGTCGGGGCGGAGAACTTGCTCTGCAGCGAACCTGCAGTTGAACGAACACTGGGCGCCGCGTCGCAAGCGCCTCTCGCCGCCGCTTAACGAATCCCTCGCCGCGTCGAGTCCGAAACGAACGGAGCCGGGTAAGTAAGAACTTACCCGGCTCCCGGTCATATCGACAGTGCGATCCGTTCTCGAATTACTTCATCGCCGCGGCGAGCTGGTCCAGGAAGCCCTTGAGTTGGCGGCTGCGGACCGGGTGCTGCAGTTTGCGGACGGCTTTGGCTTCGATCTGGCGGACGCGTTCGCGGGTGACCTTGAAGATGCGGCCGACTTCTTCGAGGGTGTAGGTGTAGCCGTCTCCCAGGCCGTAGCGGAGCTTGATGATTTCGCGCTCGCGGTAGGTGAGGGTCTTCAGGACCGACTCGATCTTGTCCTTCAGCATCTCCTGTGTGGCGGCGTTCACCGGGTTTTCGGTGGCGTCGTCTTCAATGAAGTCGCCGAAGTAGCTGTCTTCGCTCTCTCCGACCGGCCGATCGAGGCTGATCGGGTGCCGCGAAATCTTCATGACGCGCCGGGTTTCCTCCAGGCTCACGCCGGCGGCTTCGGCGGTTTCTTCCAGGGTCGGCTCGCGGCCCTTCTCCTGCAGCAGCTTCTTGCTCACCTTGCGCAGCTTCGACATCGTCTCGATCATGTGGACCGGGATGCGAATCGTGCGGGCCTGGTCGGCGATGGCGCGGGTGATGGCCTGACGAATCCACCACGTGGCGTACGTGCTGAACTTGTAGCCGCGGCGGTACTCGTACTTGTCGACCGCCCGCATCAGGCCGGTGTTCCCTTCCTGGATCAGGTCCAGGAAGCTGAGGCCGCGGTTGCGGTACTTCTTGGCGATCGAGACCACGAGACGCAGGTTGCCGCCGGAGAGATCGCGCATCGCCTGTTCGTAGGCGGCGAAGCGGTCGCGGACCGATTCCATGCGTTCCTGCAGTGAATCGGGGGTCTCCAGCGTCATCAGCATCAGGTCGCGCAGTTCCTTCTGCAGGTTGGCGCGTTCTTCCTTGGCCGAGCGCAGCGTCTTCATGCTTTCGATCTGCCGCTGCAGTTCGCACATGCGGCGACAAATCTGATCCAGCCGCTTCATGGTCGGCTGCAGACGCTGCGTGCGCACGCTGAGTTCTTCAACCAGCGTCACCATCTTGCGCCGACGGATGTTGAGCGAGTGCTGCGCGGCGCGAATCTCCGCCGGGGTGCTGTCGGGCGAAATCGTTTTCTCGAAGTCGTCCTGAGCCTTCTTGCGGAGATGTTCCAGGGTCCGCAGATTGTGCGGCATCCGGCCGAGGATCTGATTCTTTTCCAGGCCCTCGGTGACGGAGACCTTGATGGTCCGGTCGAACGGAAGCTCGCCGACATGCACCTTGGTGAGGATGTCGATGCACATCTTCATCGCGTAATCGGATTCCAGCAGCTGACGGCGGAACCGCTTGCGGGTGATCTCGATCTTCTTGGCGAGGGAGATTTCCTGTTCGCGGGTGAGGAGCGGAATCTCGCCCATCTGCGTCAGGTACATCCGCACGGGATCGTCGATCTTCTTCGACTTCTCGTCGACGTGCGGTTCCTTCGGCTTGGCCCGGCTGCGGCTCTTCGTGGGGGCTGCGATGGCCAGGGTCTTCAGTCGTTCGTCGGCGACGATCTCCATGCCCAACTCGTCGAGCGAGATCAGCAGGTTGTCGAGCTTCTCCGGATTGACGGCTTCATCGGGCAGATAGGCGTTCACCTGCGAAAAGGTCAGAAAGCCCTGCTTCTTGCCGACGCCGATCAACTGGTTCAGCGCATCATCGAGTTGGTACACGAGCCCGGTCTCCTGATTAGACGCGTATGCCCCTCCTGGGCGATGGTTACTTTCGGCGGCGCCAGCGAGTTCGGTCGGAACCCGACGGGTGATCTTTCCCTCTGACGCGCCGCGTCCCACTGACAACTTGGTTTCGTGCGACTTCGCACCACACGAAGACGCACACACTGGTTTTCCCGTTCGCTTCTCCAGCGTCGTCGCTAGGAGGAATGCACACGTTTGAGGGCACGCTGCTGATGGAAGCTGGCTTGCTGCTCCAACAACAGTCGAAGTTCCGGACTCAATCCGGAGGACGATTCCAACTGGGCCGCGACCCGTCCCTGTGCAGACCGCTGCCGCTCCACTTCACGACGCCATTGCAATTCTTTCAGCACCTGCTGCAACAAACCTCCCGAGAAGACGTCGACGCAAAGGTCGGCGGCATCTCCCTGGGGAGCCTCATTGCTCCGGTTCACGGCGTCCTGCGTGAGTTGGTCGGCCAGCTTGCGTGCGGCCGCCTGATCGTCGATCCAAACCGCAAGACTCTTCAGGTGGGGACATTCCAAGGCGGAGAGTACGCGAGAAAAATCCGGCGTGTCGCCGTGGTCCCATAGGTCGTAGGCCGCGGCCAGCAGTTCGCGAGTCGCCTCGTTGTGAAAGTCATCAATCCCCACAGTCTGACGAATCTGTCCAATCGTATGCGGCGCGGTAAAGAGGATCTGCAACAATTCGCTCTCCAGCAGATCGTCTTTCCGGGGATGTCGCTGAAGGGAAACGATCGCCGCACGCCGTGCCGCCGACCCGTCAGCGACCGGCGATTCGTCTGCGGAAAGTTTCCGTCTGGAAGGGGACGCACCGCCCGTCCGTAATTCTTGCAAGCGGCGACGTCCCACCTCTTCACGAACATTCAAGCGCTGCGCCACGCGCGCCACCAGCACATTTTCGCGCACCGTCCCGGCCATGCCCGGCACAATCGTCAACAAGTTCAACATCTCATCCAGGGCTCGCAGGCGTCCGTCCACCGAATCGCCGTGAGCCTTGAGGCTATGTCGCAAATGGTATTCCCAAGCCTCGGGGGCCTGTTCGATCAATCCTTCAAACGCAGTCACGCCGTGCGCATCGAGAAACTCGTCTGGGTCGAGTTCGTCGGGCAGGGTGAGAATTCGCAAGTCGACATCCTGGGCGAGGAACTTTTCGATGGCCCGCAGCGCGGCGTCTTTTCCGGCCTTATCTCCGTCATACACCAGGACCACGCGACGGGCCGACCGTTTCAGGATGGACACGTGGGTTTCGGTCAAGGCGGTGCCCAGAGTGCCGACCGCGTTAAGAACTCCGGCTTGGTGAGCTTTGATGCAGTCGACGTAGCCTTCCGTCACCACGGCGACACCCGTCTTGCGAATGGCGTGGCGGGCCTTATCAAACCCGAAAATCACCTTGCTCTTGTGAAAAACCGGGGTGTCGGTCCCGTTCATGTATTTGCCGGTATTCTCGATCCGGGAGTCGGGGAGAATTCGTCCGCCAAAACTGATCACGCGGCTGCGCTCGTCGTGAATCGGAAACATCACCCGATCGACGAAGAAGTCGTGATGGCCGGCGCGGGCGGCATTCGCTTTGGCCAGGCCCGCAAGCGCCAGGACGTCCGCCGTAAACCGTCCGCGACCCCGTTCAATCAGCCAGTCCCACACTTCCGGACAGTAACCGAGGCGGAAGTCTTGAATTGTCTGTTCAGTGAAATGTCGCTCCCGCAGGTATTTCCGCGCCCTTTCCGCGAGGGCCCCCTGCGTCAGGAAGCGATGGAATTCCGCCTCGGCCCACGATAGCGCTTCCAGGAGTTGGGCTTTTTCATCGGGATGACTCCGCTCGGCCGGCCCTTGCTTCGGAAGTTCGACGCCAGCCCGATTGGCCAGGGAAACAAGAGCCTCGCGGAAACCAACCTTCTCATAGGCCATGACGTAACTGAAGCAATCCCCGCCTTCCTGACAAACCCAGCACCGATAGCTCTGGCGTTCCGGGTTCACATTGAACGAAGGATTGTGGTCGTCGTGGAATGGGCACAACCCAACGAACAGACGTCCACCGTGGCGCGGCTGTAACGCAACCGTTTCGCCGATCAGAGCCACAATGTCGGTTTTGGACCGCACGAGCTCTTTCACGTCCACAGCCGGGAGCAGCGACAATGAACAATCCTTGGGCAGGGACGGCGGGAAGCGAATGCGGGGAAACGAGCGCGGCGAGCTCAAACGAGCTCGCCGGAATCGCCAGATCGCGTCTGGCCGGGGGTTGACAACTGAGGATGGCCACCGGGGTCATCGGTAGAGCCTCTGCGGCAGCTCCAGGATTGTAGCCTCGACTTCCCGTCAATCAAGGCGTCGTCAGCAGGGCATATTCGACGGTCCATTCGGAACAACCCCAATATTCCCCGAAGGTTTCGAAGATCGTCGTGCCAAAAGTCTGCAGTTTTCCGACGCCGAGTGGACGGCTCCGCCAGGAAAGACTTGAAGAATTCTCGAAGAATTACGGTGGGAGGAAACAAGAGTGGACACTTGGTTTTCAATAAAACGTGAAAAAGCCCAGGGATGGCGATCCCTGGGCTTTCCGGACGACGATTGCTGGACGCCCGCCGATCAGTCTTGCGGCGCGAATCGGAACAGTCCCTCACCGCTGGCGGTGACGGTGGTGAAATAAACCTCCCCCGCTTCGTCTTCACCGAACGTGATCACCGGCAGTGCCGCCATCTGATGCACGATGGGTCGATTGGCGACCACCGCCTTCGACTTGGCGTCGTACAACAGGCCCCAGACCTTCCCGGAGACATAGTCGGCGTAGAGGTAGTACCCATCCAATTCGCGGACCATCTTGCCGCGGTAGACCTGTCCGCCGGTGATCGACTTGCCCAGATCGTGGTGGTATTCCCAGATCGGATCGATCAGGCTCGAATGAGTGCCGGCGCCGGCGGGGCTGAAGACATGCTTGGCTTCGCGGAAGTTCCAGCCGTAGTTGCCCCCCCTCTCCAGCAGGTCGATTTCCTCCCAGACGTTCTGACCCACGTCGGCGATCCAGCCCTGTCCGGTTTCTCGATCGAAGGAGAGCCGCCAGGGGTTCCGTAAACCGTAAGCATAAATTTCCGGATAGGCCAAGACCGGCGCTGGCTTCTTGTTCGCCGCGGCGCCGGGAGCCACAGCGTCAACGAAGGGGTTGTCCTTGGGAACGGCGTATGGTTTGCCGTCACTCTTGTGATCGATGTCGATCCGCAGAATCTTTCCCAGGAACGTCTGCAGGTTCTGGCCGTTGCCGAATGGATCGTTTCCCGCCCCGCCGTCGCCCAAGACGGCATACAGGCATCCATCCGGGCCGAAACAGATCGTTCCCCCCTTGTGATTCCAGAACGGATGGGTCACGCGGAGCAGTTCTTCTTCAAACGCGGCGTCGGCCTTGTTCGGATCTGCCTTGGAAACGCGGAACCGCGAGATGACGGTGGTGTGCGCCGGCTCCTTCACCGAGTAGCAGGCGAAGAACTGGCCGTTCTCCTTGTACTGGGGATGAAACGCGAGGCCCAGGAATCCCTCTTCGTTCTCGTTGTCCTTGTAGGTCACCTTGGGGGAGAGATCGAGAAACAGCTTGGTCTCCTGCGCTCCCGCCTTGTTGTCGAAGATGTGAATCTGACCCTGCTGCTGGGCGAGGACGACCCGATTGGTGCCGTCGCCCAGGTGGGTGATGATGATCGGACGGAGCGGTGTTGGCCTGCCGTTCACATCCGGTTCCCAACCGGTGATCTTCAGGTCGGGAAACGCACGGACGATTTTCACCGGGAGGGGAGATTGATCGATCTCGGCGGCCGAAAGGATGCCGGTCGTCAGCGCCAACGCGCTGACTGCGACGAATGCATACTTCATGTGCTGGGAACCTTCGTTAGGTGTTGATGAAACAGGACGCCCGGGGATCGCAATCCCCGGGCGCCGGCGGATGTTAGCGGACTTCCAAAGAACAGCGCCGCATATGCGGATGCGAAGGCTGCCGCGTCAGCCGGAACGCAGCGCCCAAAACGCCCGACCGCCGAAAGCCATTCGAGTCGACCTTGGCGGTCTTGAACTTCCTGGCGTTGCGGGCGTAGATCTCGAACGAGACGTCGTTCCTGCGGCAATCGAGCAGCCACAACTCCTGCACGCCGGCACGAAAGTAGGTCTCTGGGAGCACCTTCGTGTCCTTGCGGACCGAGGAATCGCTGATGATCTCGACGACCAAGTCGACCGGCCCCACAATCTCGACGGATCCCTTGTGGGAACCGGACTTCGACTTCCGAAATGTCGCTCGACCCGATTCGTAAGCGTCGTGCGACAGGAACACCACATCCGGCTCCACTGACAAAGCCCTGTTCGGACAGGAAATGCGGGCTCCGTCGCAGAAGACCCAGCCGAGGCGGCGCTCCCGGACGAAATTCCCCAGCATGCGGATCAATTCCGACTGGGGCAGGTTATGAACGAATAGATCCTCCGCGGCCATGTCGACCTCGATTCGGCCATCGACGTAGTCAATCCGGCCCGTTTCCGGGAACGAATCTGAGAACGCCCACTTGCGGAAGGCGGTCAACGTCTTGATCCCACCAGGAATCTCCAGCGGGGGACGATCGACTTCCGGCGCAATCACGATGGTCGACATGGCACACTCCCTGGAAGCCCAGGAGAAGCAGCCCCCGGGCTTCCGTTCGAATCGCGATTACGACAGCTCGGCCCGCACCGTTTCCAGCAGTTTCTTGGTGGCATTGATGCCGTCGGCTTCGCTGTGCTTCGAGCCTTCGTACTCGATCCCCACGTAACCGCGGTAGCCGAACGACAACACGATCTTCATGATCCTGCGGTAGTCGGTGTGGATCTCGTTCCCCTGTTCATCGAACTCGTGCGACTTGGCGGAGACCCCCTTGGCGTAGGGCATCAGATCGAGAACCCCCTGATAGCGGTCGTACTCGAGATGGGGCCGCTGGACGAAGAAGTTGCCGAAGTCGGGCAACGTGCCGCAGCCGGGGTGATCGACCGTCCGCATCACTTCCGCGAGCCAGGAACCGTTGGACGACAATCCACCGTGGTTCTCGACAATGACGCTGATGCCGTGCGGCGCGCCGAACTCCGTGAGCTTGCGCAAGCCATCCGCGGCCCGACCGATCTGTTCCCGATAGGTTCCGCTGGATTGCGCATTGACGCGAATCGAATGGCAGCCAAGGTGCTTCGCCCACTCCACCCAGCGGTAGTGGTTTTCGACAGCCTGCTGACGCCTGGCCTCATCGGCGTCTCCCAGCGCCCCTTCGCCGTCGCACATGATGAGCAGGCTCTTGACGCCGGCGTCGTCCGCTCGCTGCTTCAGTTCTTTGAGAGCGTCGTCGCTCCCCTTCTGTTCTTTATAGAACTGGTTGACGTACTCAATGGCGTCGATGCCGAATTCTTCCTTGGCGATCTTGGCGAAGTCCATGGGGTCGCGCTTGGCGACGCCGCCGCGACCGAAGAAGGATTTGTTCAACGACCACTGGGCCAGGGAAATCTGGAACAGGGGGGGCTTGGCCGGCTGCGCAAATCCAAAACGAGTCAGACAGGCCGCCCCTGCGGAGGCCGCGGCGAAGCGCATCAAATCACGACGAGACAGGGTGGAAGGCATCGGTGATCCTCTACGGATGTGGAAAGCGGGTATGCTGAACAGCATACGAAAAGCCCTCCGGGGCATGGTAGTCGCCGTGGATCGGAAACAGTTACTTTGGAGGCAGCGTTATCGAGCTTCGCCGCCTGACGGCTCGGATGATTTCGAGCAACAGAGCAAATCGCCTTCAAGGGACTCACCATGCACTCCGGGCGTGCCCGACTGAACCAGATGATCGCCGGGTATTGGCTGTCGCAAATGACATACGTGGCGGCGCGACTGAATTTGGCCGATCTGCTCGCCTCCGGCCCGCGAACCGTGGCGGATTTGGCGGCGCACACGCAATGTCACCCCCGCTCGCTCGGCCGCTTGCTCCGGGGCCTGGCCAGCGTGGGCCTGTTCGCAGAACACGCGCCGGGAACCTTCGGAATGACTCCCGATGCCGAATTCCTGCGTGACGATCACCCGGAAACCGTGCGCCCCATGGCGCTGATGATGGGCGGCGTGCAATATCAGGCCTGGGGAGACTTGTTGCACAGCGTGCAGACGGGAGAAACCGGCTTCGAACACCGCTTCGGAAAGCCGTTGTTCGACTACCTCGCTGAACAACCGGAGCAGGCGGCCGTCTTCGATCGCGCGATGGTCGCCATCCACGGTGGTGAAACCGCGGCGATTCTCGACGCGTACGATTTTTCCGGGTTCCGGCGGATCATCGACGTCGGCGGAGGCAACGCCAGCCAACTGATCGAAATGCTCGGTCGTCATCCGACGTTGACCGGCGCCGTCTTCGATTTGCCGCATGTCGCGGAACGGGCCGCGCAGTCCCTGCGGACAGCCGGGCTCACAGAGCGAGGTCAAGCCGTCGGCGGAAGCTTCTTCGAGTCGATCCCTGGGGGCGCCGACGCGTATCTGCTGCGGCACATCATCCACGACTGGGACGACCAGAAATCGGTCCAGATTCTGCAGCGCGTCCGCGCGGCGATGCCGCCGCAGGGAAAACTGCTGGTGATCGAAACGGTCATTCCGCCGGGGAACGATCCCAGTTTTGCGAAGCTGCTTGACCTGACGATGCTGGTCATCCCCGGAGGAGTGGAGCGGACCGAGCCCGAGTACCGCGAACTCTATGCCGGGGCGGGTTTCCAGCTCACCCGCATCGTGTCCACGGCGGCGGGCGTCGATGTGATTGAGGGTGTGCCGGCGTGAGACGCCCAGGGGTCGCGATCCCTGGGCGTCCGTCGCGATTCAACTCCCCAGCGCTGTAATCACAAGATCTCCCATCGGAGTCGTCTTGACCCACGAACCCGTCCCGGCGAGGTCCTTGGTGCGATGACCCTGCTGCAGGACCTGCCGGACCGCCTGTTCGACTGCGACCGCTTCCTGTTCCAACTTCAGTGAATGGCGGAGCAACATGGCAGCCGCGAGGATGGTGGCCAGCGGATTGGCGATCCCCTGGCCGGCGATATCCGGGGCCGACCCGTGGATCGGTTCGTAAAGGCCCGGTCCCGACGACCCGATTGACGCTGAAGGCAGCAACCCCATCGAACCGGGGAGCATTGAGCCTTCATCGGTCAGAATGTCGCCGAACATGTTCTCGGTGACGATGACGTCGAAGTGCCGAGGTTTCGAAATCAGGTACATGGCCGCGGCGTCGACGAGGATGTTTTCGGTCTGGACGTCGGGATATTCGGTCTTCATCACCCGTTCGAAGGTCCGGCGCCACAAGCGGGAGACTTCAAGGACGTTGGCTTTGTCCACCGAAGTCACCTTGTTACGGCGCTTGCGGGCGGCTTCGGCGGCGAGGCGGACGATTCGCTCGACTTCGCCGGTGCTGTAAATCATCGTCGAAAACGACTCTTCACCCGACCCATCTTTGGCGGGACGCGTGCCTGATTCGCCGAAGTAGAGGCCGCCGGTCAATTCCCGGAAAAAGAGGATGTCGACGCCGCCGACGATTTCGGGCTTCAGCGGGGAGAACTGCACGAGCTCCGGCATCACCGAGATGGGCCGCAAGTTCGCGAACAGGCCGAGTTCTTTGCGGATCTTGAGAAGTCCGGCTTCCGGTCGGGTTTTGGCGGCGGGGTCGTCCCATTTGGGCCCGCCAACCGCCCCCAGCAGGATGGCGTGCGACGCCTTGGCGGCCTGCAGGGTGTCGTCCGGGAGCGCTGTGCCGAATTCATCGATGGCGCAGCCGCCGATCGGGTGCGTGGTCATCGAGAAGCGATGACCGAACCGTTGGGCGACGGCTTGGAGAACGCGGGCTCCTTCGGCAGTCACTTCGGGGCCGATGCCGTCACCGGGCAAGAGGACAATCTGGGCGTCCACGACTGGCGGACCTTTCGCTGAATTTCCAGGGAGGACTATCGATGCTGCGGGAATCGCGCCGACGCCGACGCTCGACGCCGGGATGAGTCCCACGCCGACAGGGTCCGTCGACTTTCACGATCTCAACACGGAGCAATGTACGATCGGGCCGGTCGCGCGGGAAGGATCGGAGATGGGAATCTCGCCGCTCAGAGCGTCGCGTCGAGGCTGTAACGCTTACAACGACGGCAGACACCGGCGTCAAGCCTGGAAAATGGTCATCCGATACTGAGAGTTAAGCGTGGCTGGGACCGACGGTATCGCCCCTCGATCCCGCCGGTTGCACCGATTTTGTTGAGGACGCGAGCATGCTTCGGGCGAGCGGATTTGCTGTGGGCTTGTTCATCGCCATGTGGGGCGTGACGTTCCTGTACGTCGACAAACTCGTGCTCTTCGATCCCCCGCACGATCAGGCTGGCATTCGGGGCATGCTGGCGAAGAAACAAATCGATCAGGAGTCTCGTCCGGTGGTTGATCCCGCTGACTGGACGGCATTCACCCTGATGTCGATTGGTTCCGTGACGATGCTCTACTCGGTTGCGCTGCCGAAAAAATCGGGCGGAGGCTGACTTGCGGACCGCACCGGAACGGCTCGCCGGACGCGACGTATGCTCAGAGGGTCTCGACGTCCTCTTCCGCCAGGCACGCCATTGAATAGTACAATTGCTGCGCTTCGCACTGAGCGACGTAGTCGCTCGGCATCCGCGCCATCGTCTCGGCATCCCATTCCAGGATGATTTTCACGGACGGCGGCTTGCCGGTCGTTTCCACAATCGTACCGGTCCAGCCCGCGAGCGAGACGGCGGGAAATTCAGGAGATTGGACGCCTTCGCGCACCCGGATCCGTGTCCCGGGCGCCGGTCCCCCGGCCGCCTTCTTCTTGGCCATGTCCCTGCCGATAACTCTGTGAAGCTCGTACTGCGACCGCGGGCCGTTCCCTGACGCTGACGCCACTATCTCCCCCTGCCCGCTCAACGTCAAGTGGGAGGCTGATCTCGCGGACTCCTGAACACTTCGAGATCGAGTGTGCTCGAAACGTCCCAGAGTCGTGCCTCTAATTGGCGTCCATGTCCTCGGATCCGGCAGTGAGCCGAAAATCAATCGCGAAGGACAGGAAATTGGCGGTGATCTGCCCGTGATCGCCGTCAATTTCCATGGTGAGCACTCCGGGCGCCGGCGCCTCATCGGACTGATACACCACATCACCATTGCGGCGATCGATGAACATCGCAGACAACCGCGTCGGAGACGCGCTCGGATCCGCAAAGGCGTTGACGCTTGGCAGCCGTCGCGCTGCGAACACCAGCAGGGGAATGCTGGCCGGCTGAATGACGTGGAAGGCCGTCGGCTCAATTTCCACCACCCAAGCGGGTTGTTTTCCTCCCTGATCGAGCCGGAAGACAACTCCCGTCACCGGCACCTGGTTGCCGTCGTAGCCGCGCAAATTCCCCCCCCGGACCGGTGAAGTGTGCGATCCTGCGACAACCAGGTACCCCTCACGCTCCGATTGCACCCACAAAAACTCCAAGTCCGGCAACCGGGGAGCCATCGACGATGTGTTCTCAGTCCCGGTCCTTAAGTCGAGGATGCGAAAGGTTCCGTTTTGGTCCAGACAGGCGACACCCCGATCCTCCACCACAGTACATCGCGTCGATGTCGTTAAAGGAACCTTCCAGGTGACGCCCCCGGTGACGAGGTCGACCAGTTGCAGACTGAGCTGGTCGCCCGCTCGCGCCAGCGTCAGGAGCTGAGCACCGCGAAACCAAATCCAATCATGAGGGTCGGGAATCGACCGTCGAGCGATCAACTCCCCGTCTGCCGCGCGCAGAACAATCGCTTCCTGAGAAATGGTGTCGAGCAATGTCACGGCTCGATCATCCGCTGACCCTTCCGTCTGTTGCGGAACGTTGTGGCGGATCCACAGATTGTTTCCCGTCCGGGGGTCGGCTGCCACGACGCGGTTTCCGCTCTGATAGCAGACTTGATCGCATGACAGGCTGATGAGCTGGCCAAACTGCATGTCCGCATCCATGTCGACGGCGCGGACGCGACGTCGTCCACTCTTCATGAATTCAGGTCGGACGGTGATCGGGGATTGCTGGAGCAGATTGCTGGACGGCTGCTCGAGCGTTCGGTGCCAGAGATATCGCGGCGAAGCATCTGCGGCGGCGACGTCAAAGACGACGAAATTCGTGCCGAAGGACAACGCGAAATAGGGTCCCGCGGAGTGCAGCTGGGGGGACGCGTTGGAACTGCTGAACCGCGCCTGCCGGGCATCGAACATCATTTCAGGCAGCGGAAAGATCCACTGCAGGCGTCCTGCAGCGTCGCGAGCGACGACGTTCTGCGATTCTTCTTCGATGAACTGAAAGACCCAGTCGCGGTAGATCGGATGCGGCGGGCCAACCTGTTCGATCGCCACAACGCGCCGAAACGCCGGATTCTGACGCCACCGATCCACCTGAAATGCAACGGCGGGCCAGGTAGGTTCGGCCGAGGGGAATTGAGGCGGAAGCTCCCGCTTCCATTGCGAAAAGACCGACGCCCCCGTCCGCCCCGGCAGCACCTCCACGTCCGCGAATTCTCGTTGCAGCCTGTTGAACCACGTCGCCGCTTCGTCGAACGCCTGGCGCTCCTGGGCTGATTGAGCCAATCGTGCGACGGCATAGCCCGCAAGCTTGGGATCGCCGCTCAAGACCAGGCGATGCCAATCCGGCAGGTGATCACGAATCGAATCCTTCGGCAGCGCCGCCAACATCTGCAAGCGCACCTGGTCGGCATGAGGGAGACCGTCGAAATACTCCAGGTAGCGCTGCTCCGCGGGATTCGGATGGACTCCCGGTTTGTCGGATCGGGACTGCAATTCCCGATCGATGGCGGCCCTTTCCGCCGGGGAGGCGGAAGAGTACAAGCCCCACAAATGGCCGCGAATCATCCGATCGCGGCGCACCGTCAGTTCCGCACTGACGCGCGTCAACGGATGTTTCAGATTCGCGGGCGTCGCCAGTTTCAAATACTGTTCAAATGCCCCCAGCAACTCTCCCCGCTGTTCGTAGGCGGCGCCGGTCAAACATAAGAATTCCGTGCGCTGGTGGTCGTCTTGAATCAAGCCTTCGATTTCTGCAATCGGCGCGCGGTCCAGAGGGAACTCCGTTCGCAATGCCGCGATCAACAAGTCGGCCAGAACCAGACTCGCTTGAGGATTGGGTTTGAGACTCAGCGATTTACGGAGATCAGCAATTGCGGCGGCGTGGTCTCCCCGATGGAGCCGTAATTCTCCCCGCAAGGCAAGCGCCTCCGGGTCGTCAGGCTGCTGTTCCAAGGCCTGCGCGACTTGAACCTCGATATCGGGCAGCCGGCGAAATGCCAGCAGTTCGCCCAGACCCTGCGAAACCAAAGCGCCCGACCCGGCCGCAAGGTTGCCGGGGATACGTCCCTGATTCAGGCGGGCGCGCACGCGCACCAGGCCGGAGTCGTAGTCGATCGCGAGGATCTCCCCGGTCGAGAGGGGCAACAGATATTGACGCCCAACGAACAACCCCCGTCCGGAAGGTTCCGCGATCGTCAACGGATCGGACCAGGCCGGTTTCCCGGTCAGCAAGTCCAGCGCCTCGACCTGCTCGCGCCCAACCACCAGCACCCGTTGGTCGCGGACGCCTGCGACGTACAACGAGCGGTCCCGCGGCCGTTTCCACAACAGCTCCCCCGTCACGGCGTCAAGACAATGCAACTCGGTGGAATCCCGCGGCGTCAGCAGCACGCGACCGGAAGCCACTGTGGGGGCGCTGTCGAGCCAGCGGCCGTCGTCCTCATCAGGTTCATCGCCCAGAGAGCGCGCCGCAATTCGAGCCACGCGAGGATCGAGGCGATCCGCGGTCTCCAACGACGAGTACTCGTAGCCCCACACAAGCAGGCGCCGCACCGGGTCGACGGCGACGACCATCCCCGCAGTGGTCGAACAGATCAGCAGCTCATCTGCGGCGGCGAGGACCATGCCGGAAAGGCGACGCAGCTGACCGGACAAGAGCATCACCTGCGGTGCAGCAATCACCTGCGACCATTCCAACAGCGGCCCCGTGGGCAACCCGGTCTCCCGAAACTGGAGCAACCGCAATTCATTGCCCGCCTCAGCGAGGCAGTACATCCGCTCGCCGACGCATGTCGGGGCGCCGAAGAAATAGGCGCCTGCAAATGGCTGCGCCGCATCGCGACGCGGGCCGCCCAATTCCCAGACCACACGCCCGCTCGACAATTCATAGGCGACGAGCCGATTGGCCACCGGCGGAACTTCATTCTCAGGCCGGAGCGCTCCCAGAAAACGCTCCACCGGTTCGACATAGGGAGACTGTTCAACGGCGTAGACGAATTCGCCGTCGGAGCTGAGCAGACCTGCTGTTTGATGCCTCAGGAGCAATTCGCGCAGATACCCATCGGCGCGGAGTTGCGTTCGACCTTCCGCCTCCTCCGCATCCGGACCTGCCGGTACAGTCAGGGCTTGGGCCATACCCGTATTTCGCAGGGCTGACCGCCAGTTCAAGGCGCCCGTCCGCAGATCGAACGCCTCGATGTTGAACGGCGTTCGAGCAACGACCAAATCTCCGATGACCAGCGGGTGCGCCCCGGGCTGGAGGAGTTTGTTGTCGGCCTGCAATGTTTGGGCCAGGGTGTCTACGAGGGTCGTGAACTCGCGAGGGTCGCGTAAATCGCCGAACTCCATCTGACTCCATGAGGAATAACCACTGAACAGCGGCGACGTCCAGGCCACCCCGCCGATCGGACCGGCACTCAGAGCGCTGGCGTTGCGCGTCGCATCCCCGCGAAATACCGACCAGACGGGCTGACCGGTCGGTGGAGTCGGCTTCAACTCCGGAAACGTCGTGAGCAGCCAGCCGGCGTTTGTTCCATCGACGGGGGGCGGCTCCACACGACGCGCGCCTTGCGGCCAGACGGATCCTGCCGGGATGGGCGTCTTCGCGAGGACCATTGCAGCACGATCCGGGCGTTCCGCGGTCAGCCATGCCAGGCCATGTTGAACGATGGCCTGCGGCGATTGGCGATACGCATTGCTCCCGACGACGCTGTCATACCAACGGCCGGCTTGGAACGAGGCGCCGCTGTCAAATGCCGCCCGTGCGCGCCGCGTTGCGACCTGCTGGGCCGCCGCCGTCATCCAATAGCGCGCCAGCAACTCACGCTCGGCCGATTCATCTCCCTCGTCCTCCGCCTTTTTCCGCAATGCCTCCGCCGTGGATCCGAACAGAACCTCATAGTCCTCTCGCCCTTCGGGCGGCAACCCGGCGAGGAGGTCATGAATGTCGCCCTTCAAGCTGCGACGCCGCGCCTCGTCGGTAAAATAGTCTTCCGGATGATCCAGCACGATCTGCAGCAGCCGCAACGCCTTGGCGGTCTCACCCGCCTGCAACTGGGCCTGAGCCTCTTCCACCGCAATGACCAACTCACGGGGGGGCGAAACCGCGGCCGGGCGGACGGAAGTCTCCGCATCGTTAAGTGGTTGCAGAACCCGGACTTGAGCATCGGCGTCACCGACCAAATCGGTTCCGCCGACAATCAGCAGCGCCAACAATCCCCGTGCGAAACAACGCCCCACGTCCGGTGCCTCCTGCCCGTCGCCGATCGGTCCGCGATTTTGAGCGTATCGCCAGCCCTAAGTCGAGTACCCATTTCAGAATACCGAATCGGGCGAAAAACGAAACACCGATTGCTCTTTTCACCGATCATGGAATTCGCCGGCAAGCGATTTTGGGGGCTGCTCGCAGATGCGACCACCGCTTCACTCCGATGGCTTGGCAGCCTCTTCCTTGGCGCCGGGGCCGGTTTTCTTGGTCTTGTTTTTGACCGCATCTTCCATCAATTGCCTCAATTCGGCCCGCTGCTCGTCATTGAGGACCTTTTCGATTTCTGCATCACGCTGCTTGCGCAGTTCTTCGACCTGTCGGATGAGATCTTCAATCTGGTCGGCGTACTTGTCTTGAATGGCGTAAATCGCGTCGCGCTGCGATTGTCTCAGGCCCACCTTGGAATAGAAATTCGGCAGCCGACGTGTCGTCGGCCTGGCCTCTTCTTTCTCCTGCGACTGCGCCCAACCGCCGACCAGCAACAACGCCAACGCCACTCCCAGCAGAATGCTTCGCCGCATGAGTTCCTCCGCTTTCGGATACACGTCCCGGATCGCTCCGCCGGAAACCCCGAGCCGGCCCATTGCCAACGGACAGCGAAGCGTCGATGGAAAGCATGCTGAGAATCGAAGGAGGATGATGCAAATCGAATTTTGCGACGGAGGGTTCTTTGTCAACAAATCCTCAAAGAGACTCAGAAGCGAATAATTTACCTCCGCAGCGGTAACACAACAGCCCAGGGATGGTGATCCCCGGGCTGTTGTTTCATTCTCAATACTCAACTCTGAACGCCCTACAGGGCCACGTCGATCTCGTAGCCCTTACGCTGTTCGCGGGCAAGCCATTGATTAGCGGCTGCGTCCCCGACGATTTCTTCCCGCTCCGAGTCCCAGTTGATCTTCCGCCCAAGACGGATGGCGATGTTCGCCAGGTGGCACGTGGTCATCGCGCGGTGATGCGAGTAGACGTCCGAGATGGGATCGGTTCGGTCAGCGACGCACTCGAAGAAGTTGGCCATATGGTTGCCCGGCTTCTTCCCCTTGTACAACTGCATCAGCCGCTCTTCCGTAATGGGCTTCTCCTTCAAGTCTTCGGCCGGCTTGCCCTTCATCGCGCCGCGGCTGACGTGAAAGCGGCCTTCGGTCCCTTCGAAGAGGATGCCGTTGCCGTCCTGGGATTCGCTGACGATGTGCATTTCCACGCCGTTGGGGCACATCACGGTGACGTCGAAAGAGACGGCGGCGTTGTAGCAGTCGTCGCGGGTCGGCATCCCGTTCTGGAATTCACAGGGATGATGGGCGGTCCCTTCGACCGAAACCGGGCCGGTCTCATCGATCCCGAGCGCCCAGGAGGCGATGTCGACGTGGTGCGCACCCCAGTCGGTCATCTTGCCGCCCGAGTACTCGTACCACCAGCGGAACTCGTAGTGCCCGCGCGAGGCCGGATATTTCTTGTTGGATGTTTTGGACTCGGTGCTGGAGCGATAGGGCACCAGCGGCGCCTGGCCCAGCCACATCTCCCAGTTGAGGCCTTCCGGAACGGGCGCTTCAGGAATCGCTCCGCTGTCGGTTGAACCGCCGATGTTGCAGATCACCTTTTTGACCTGACCGATGCGGCCGTCCTTGACCATAGCGACCGCCTGCAGGAAGCGCAGACCCATTTCGCTGCGCTGCTGGGTGCCGACCTGGAAGACCCGTTTGGTCTCCTGCAGGACTTTGCGAATCTGCTTCCCTTCATTGATGGTGAGGGTCAGGGGCTTTTCGCAATAGACGTCTTTCCCGGCCCGCATGGCCTCGATCGCGATCTTCGAGTGCCAGTGATCGGGGGTCACGATCGTGACGACGTCGATGTCCTGGCGGTCGAGGAGCTTGCGATAGTCTTCGTACATCTCGACCGGAATGTCCTTGCCCTTCTTCGCGGCCGACTCCAAGGCCTTTGCCTTGCCCTTCTCCACGTGGTTCTTGTCGACGTCGCACACGGCCACGCAGTCAGCGTGTTTCATGGCGTCGGGTCCCACAGCATCCCAGCGATCTCCGGTGCCGATGCAGCCCAGCACATGCTGGTTGTTGACCAGTGAATAGCCCAGCGCCCGGTTCTGAGCCGTGGTGTACCAGTACGGGAGCGTCGCTCCAGCGAGGGCGGCCGTGGTCTTCAGAAAGTTCCGGCGTGTCGAGCGAGACGTCATTGAGGTGGCTCCTGGCGTGGTCGAAATCAAAGCGACAAGAGATCCCGGCACGGAGCGGTGAGCCTCGCACGGGAATGATGGGTCCGACATTGCTTGTACACCCGCTGCCGCTCTGCCGACAAGGATTCCTCGAACGAAATTCGGGAACCCGAGGGATTGCTCACCGGGCTCGACCGGATCACCTGCAGCTCCGATTCGCACAATTCCCGCAGCGTCTCGATGTCGAGCCAACGCCCTCGACGGGGGTGAACCTGCGCGGGGGGATTGTGCCGATTTCGCAACATTTTGCTCCCGATACTGGGATCGTGAGCTAGGTTTCGAGTAATCGCAAGAATCCGCGCGGGGTTCTCCTTCACGCGCCGTCCCCAACCCGCGGCAATGGAGCATCTGTAAGTCATGGCAGCACCGAGTGTTACTTCGTCACGTTCCAGTCGTGCGGCGGGCTCCGAGCAGGATTTCGAAGCTCTCAAGCGTCTGATTCACGGCAAACTGGTTGAGAAGCTCGACCTGTCCCGGTTGGGGGATCTCGAGGGAGACACGCTCCGCCGTGAGATCCGTCTGGTCGTCGAACATCTCTGCGACACCGAAAATCCGCTCCTCAATCGCTCCGAGCGGGAACGTCTGATTGAGGAAGTGCTCGACGAGACATTTGGATATGGTCCGCTGGAGATTCTCCTCAAGGAAGAGGGGGTCGCCGACATCATGATCAACGGCCCGAAGAACGTCTTCATTGAAAAGAACGGGCGCATTCAGAAGTCGGATGTGACTTTCCGCGACAATCAGCACCTGCTGCAGATTCTCGACCGAATCGTGTCGCGGATCGGTCGCCGGATCGATGAGACGTCGCCCATGGTGGACGCCCGCCTCGCAGATGGTTCGCGTGTGAACGCCGTGATCCCACCGCTGGCTCTAGATGGTCCCTCCTTGACCATTCGTCGTTTCGGTTCCAAGCCGCTGGGACTGGAAGATCTGCTGAAATTCGGCGCCTTCACCCCGGAGATCGCGCTGCTGCTCGAAGGGGCCATCAAGGCCCGATTGAACATCATCGTCAGCGGGGGCACCGGCTCCGGCAAAACGACGCTGCTCAACACACTCTCAAGCTTCATCCAGAACGACCACCGCATCATCACCATCGAAGACGCCGCCGAACTGCAACTCCAACAGGAGCACGTGCTGCGACTGGAAACACGGCCGGCCAATATTGAAGGCAAGGGACGGGTCACTGCGACCGACCTGGTGAAAAACGCCCTGCGGATGCGACCCGACCGGGTGATCATCGGGGAATGCCGCGGCGCCGAAGCGCTCGACATGCTGCAGGCCATGAACACCGGTCACGAAGGGTCGATGACCACGATTCACGCCAACACCCCTCGCGACTCGATCTCGCGACTGGAAACCATGATTTCCATGGGGGGCTGCGAGTTGCCGATTCGGGCGCTGCGGCAGCAGTTCGCCTCCGCGGTGGATCTCATCATTCAGACCCAGCGTCTGCAGGGGGGGCCGCGCCGCATGACGTATGTGACCGAAGTCGTGGGCATGGAACAGGACACCATCGTCATGCAGGACATCTTCCGCTTCATCCAGGACGGCATCGACGAAAAGGGAAAAGCCGTGGGTCACTTTGAAGCGATGGGCGTGCGTCCCAGCTTCATGCCGCGCTTGGAGGCTGCGGGAGTGAAATTGCCGGCGAACCTGTTTACGCAACGCACGCTGGGACGCTGATCGAACACCGTTCGCGTTGACAACCAACGCCATTCGTCAAACTCGCGAAACCGTCTGCCGACGACTTGCTCGACGTGAGATCGAACCATGTCCTTCGACGCACTTGATCCGGTGATGCTGATCTCAGCGGCGGCATTCGTCGGCGCCGCCGCGCTGGCCGCTGCGATCATCGCCATGGTCAGCAGCTTCGGCGCGACGCGCGCCGAGGATCGACTGGACGTGTTGGCCGGGAACAAACCGGCCGACTCCGACTCGAAAGGGTTGATGAAGGATGAGATGATTCGCCTCAGCCAGGGGGCGATGAAGGGATTTCTGGGAACCCTGTCAGATCGAATCGGCAACTGGAATCTGTTCTTCGAACAAGCCGATTCCCCGGTTTCGTTCGAGACATTCCTGCTGCTGTGCGCGGGCTGCGGATTCCTGGGCGTGGGCGCCGCTGTGATTGGCAATGCCCCGATTCCCATGTATCCGGCGTGCGGTCTGTTCGCCGCCATGTTGCCGCTGTGGTGGATGAACATGCGGCGGAGCTGGAGGTTCTCGAAGTTCGGCAAGCAGCTGCCGGACGCCATGGAACTCGTCGCTCGCGCGCTTCGCTCGGGACACAGCCTGTCGTCGGGTCTGCACGTGGTCGTGGAGGAAATGCCCGACCCGATCTCGCACGAATTCAATCTGGCCTACGAACAGCAGAATCTGGGCGTTCCCATTGAGGGCGCCCTCAAGAGCATGATCAAACGGATGCCGAACCTCGACCTGAAGTTCTTCGTCACCGCGGTGGCGATTCAACGACAGACCGGGGGGGACCTTGCGGAAATTCTGGACAAGATTGGTTACGTGATTCGGGAACGCTTCAAGATTCTGGGCACCGTCCAAGCCCTCACCGGCGAAGGTCGCTTGAGCGGCATCGTGCTGATGGCGATGCCCATTGCGATCTTCTTCGCGGTCTACTACCTCAATCCCGACTACGTGATGCTGTTGTTCACGACAGAACTTGGAAAAAAGATGATCGCCGTGGGTATCATCATGCAGGTGCTCGGCGCGGTCTGCATCAAGAAGATCATCGACATCAAAGTGTGAGACGCGAATGTCGGGATTCGGGCTCGCGATTTGAAGATCGTCGTCTCGACCCGAATCATCCAAGGCCGCACGCCATCGAAACTCCGCGGTCACCGAAACTCGAACCCCGAAACCCGAGCCTCGCATGGACATGATCACCCTGCTTCCGTTCGCCGCCTTTGGCGTGATCGCAGTCGGCGTCTGGGCTGTCTTCTCGCTGTTCGGCGACAAGGCGTCGCGCGCGACGGAACGGCTGGACGAGCTCCGCGATCCGGGGCTGCGCAACAAAAAGGCGAAAAAAGCCGGAATCGGCGGGGTCCTCGAATCCGCCGCGCCGGCGCTGGCGAAAGCCCTGCAGCCGAAAACCGAACTGGAACAGAACCAGCTCCGCATCCGCCTCTCGAATGCCGGTTACCACAGTCCCACGGCTTCGCAGCTTTACCTGGCGATCAAGTTCTCCATGCTCCTGTGCGGCGCCTTGTTCGGCGGCGGGCTGGGAATGCTGCTGTATGGTCCGACGCAGAATGGCTACACCACCATCGTGCTCGCCGCCGGCGCCGGCTTCTACCTCCCGGAGCTGATTCTGAAACTGATGATGAACTCTCGGCAGCAGAAGATTTTTCTGTCGCTGCCCGACGCGCTGGACTTGCTGGTGGTCTGCGTGGAAGCCGGACTCGGTCTGGACGCTGCCCTGCGGCGCGTCGCTGATGAACTGGGTGACACGGCTCCGGAAATCACGAGCGAATTCAATCTCTGTCTGATGCAGCTCAACATGGGCCGCGCGCGCCGCGACGTGCTCCATGACCTGGGGGTCAGGACTGGAGTCGACGACGTGAAGTCGCTGGTGGCGATCCTGATTCAGGCCGACAAATTCGGCGCGTCGATCGCGCAGGCGCTCCGCGTGCAGTCGGACGCCATGCGAGTCAAGCGCCGGCAGATCGCCGAGGAAAAGGCGCAGAAGACCGCCGTGCAGATGCTCTTCCCGATGGTGCTGTTCATCTTCCCCGGCATCTTCGTGGTGCTTGTGGGACCCGCGGCGATCAAGATGATGGATCAGCTGTTCGATAAATAGTTGAGAGTTGATGGTCGAGAGATAGAAACCTCCACAAGGCGGCGGCGCTGTCTCTGAAATCTTGGCCCCGGACCCTCAGCCCTTCGCTCATCGCGACCAGTCGAGAATCACCTTGCCGCAGTTGCCGCTGAGCATGGCGTCAAAGCCCTGCTGGAACTCGGTGTAGTGGTAGCGGTGGGTGATCACCGGCCGGATGTCGAGCCCGGACTGCAGCATCACGGTCATCTTGTACCACGTCTCGTACATCTCCCGCCCGTAGATCCCCTTGATCGTCAGCATGTTGAAGATCACGGCGTTCCAGTCGATCGCCATCTCCCTGTCGGGAATTCCCAGCAGCGCGATCTTCCCGCCGTGCGCCATATTCGCGATCAGACTATTGAATGCAGTCGGGCTGCCGGACATCTCCAGTCCGACGTCGAAACCCTCCTTCATGCCGAGTTGCTGCTGCACGTCGGCGAGGCTGGTCTGCCGCGGGTCAACCGCCGCCGTCGCTCCCATGCGTTTTGCGAGTTCGAGGCGGTAGGGATTCAGGTCGGTGACGACCACGTGCCGGGCTCCCGCATGACGCGCGACGGCGCAGGCCATGACGCCGATGGGCCCCGCGCCGGTCACGAGAACGTCTTCCCCCAGGAGATCAAACGACAGAGCGGTATGAACGGCGTTGCCGAACGGGTCGAAGATCGACGCCACTTCCGGATCGATGTCCGGGGCATGGTGCCAGACGTTGGTCATCGGCAGAACGATGTACTCCGCGAACGCGCCGGGGCGGTTGACGCCCACGCCTTGCGTATGGGCGCACAAGTGACGGCGTCCGGCGAGGCAGTTGCGGCAGCGCCCGCAGACGACGTGGCCTTCGCCGCTGACGATTTCCCCCGCATGGAAGTCGTTCACATTGGCTCCGACTTCGACGATTTCGCCGACGAACTCGTGCCCGACCGCCATGGGAACGGGAATGGTCTTTTGAGCCCAAGCGTCCCACTTGTAGATGTGCAGGTCGGTCCCGCAGATGCCTGTCTTGTGAACCCGGATGCGGACATCGTTGATCCCCAGGGTCGGTTCGGGAATGTCACTCAGCCACAGTCCCGGTTGCGCGTGTTGTTTGACGAGAGCGTGCATGGTGGAGTCGGTTTCGAATCTCGGAATTCGTGGTTTGCAGACGTCATCCTCTGCCAGGCGTCGATCGCGGCGGAACGGACTGCGGCGTCACTGCCGACTCTGAGTGTCCCGGTTCGACAACCAACGACCTGATCTGCGAAGATCGTGTGGGAATGCTAGTCAGTCCGCGTTCTCTTTGCAAGACAAATTTCCGATATACTGGACATTCCATGCCGCAGAGGAAACCCCAACCGGATTCCGATCCGGTCAGCAGCCATGTCAGCGAACGGGTGAAAGGCCTGCGCCAGCAGCGGGGCTGGTCGCTGGAGGAACTTTCCGCCGCTTCCGGCGTGAGTCGGTCGATGCTGAGTCAGATTGAACGCAACGAGGCCAACCCGACCCTGGCTGTGACCTGCAAGATCGCGCAGGCGTTCGCGATGACTCTGGCGGAGTTCGTCGAGGTCCCGGGCGCATCCTCCGGGATCAGCGTCATTCGGGCGGATGATCGCGCGCACCTCTTCCGCTCAGACGGGGACTGCGAGATTCGCACGCTGTCGCCCCTCCATCTGGAGAAGGACGTCGAATTCTACCAGGTGCGGCTCAAGCCGGGGGGAGTCCTCAGGAGCGCGCCCCATTTTCAGGGGACGCGCGAATTTCTGACCGTCGAACAAGGGCGTATTCGCATCGATTCCGCCGACGACTCCAGCGAGCTCAATCGCGGAGATTCGGGGAGCTACCGCGCCGACGTCCCCCATGCCATCACCAACCTGGGCAAAGGGGAGGCGATGGTGTTCCTCGTGGTGATCTATCAGTAGCCCCCGGCCGCAGCTATTGTGCAGCTTGAGAACCCCCCGGCGACGTCATCGCCTGCACGATCTCTTCCAGGGTGATCACCGTATCGGCGTCCTTGTCGAAGATGCGGGGCTTGCCCGGCATCTTGGCCCATTCGGCGGCCTCCAGTCGGCCGCTGTTGTCCTTGTCGTAGCGTTTCAGGATCTCAGCCGCGATCGCAGCCGGCGCCATGCGGTTTGATTCGATCTTGGCGGCAACGGCCTGACGGGCGCCGGGAGCCTGCTTCGCAGCCGCAATCGTCGCGGCGAATTCCTGCTTGGTGATCAACCCATCCTGATCCTTGTCGAGTCCCCGTCCCTTGTTGGGCATCGCCTGTGCTTCGTCGACTTGAACCACGCCATCCTTGTTCGTGTCGAAGCGTTCGATGATGTTGTCGGCCAATTGCTCGTCGCTGTAGTCAAACGGGTCCGTCGACGGGCGTTTGGCCGTGCTCGGGTTCGATGCCGAGGTGGGTTTCGGTTCCGTCGTCGCGGCGACCGCGGGCTCTTTTCCCAGCAGCCTGGCCACCTGCCGCTCCATCTCGGGTCCGCGGGCCTTCACGCTGACGACTTTGCCCTCGCCGTCCAGCAGATACACGGCGGGAACTCCGGTGAGACCGCATCTCCAGATCAGCGGATGATCGAACCCCCGGTAGCCGTCTTCGTCGCGATACAGCGTCGGCCACGGCTGAGGATTGTCGGCGAGGTACTTCTGAACGTCGTCCAGGGTCCGATCGGCGCTGATCCCGATGATCTCCAGTCCATCGGCGTGGTGACGCTCGTAGGCCGCCTTCAGGTTGGGCATTTCCTTCTTGCAATGGGGACACCAACTGGCCCAGAAGGCGACCAGCACCGGTTTGCCGCGCCAGGTCCGCACATCGAACTCCCGGCCGTCGAGCGTGGTCCCCGAAATGGCCAGCGTCTGCCCGATTTCGACCGTACGTTCCGCTGGTTCCTGTGACTTCAGGGGGCGCACCAGCCGTTTCGCGTATGCGTCAACTTCCGCATCCGCCTGTTCGATGGGAGTGGACGCCACACCGAGCGCCTGCGCCACGGCCGACTCCACATCGTGTCGCCGCGGCATCTGCGCCGCCACTTTTCCGTCGCGACCCACCACGTAGATCTGCGGCAAACCACGAATCAGGTGCTGCTGCAACACGGGGTTGTCCCGGCCTCGAAGCCCTTCTTCGTCAAAATAGATCTGCGGCCACGGAAGCTGGTTCTGGTCGACGAAGCGCCGAAGCTCCTCCAGGGCGTGATCGGCGCTCACGCCGACGATCTCGAGGCCTTGATCGTGATACTTGTCGTAGAGCCGCTGCAGAAACGGCGTCTCTTCCACGCAGAAGCCGCACCAGGAGGCCCAGAAGTCGACCACGACGACCTTGCCGCGCTGAGCTTTGAGATCGAACCGTCGGCCGGTGTGAGTGGGCCCGGCAATCTCAAGTTCCTGTCCGAGTTCGATGGTGGAGAGTTTCGGTTTGGGCTGTTCGGGGCGGGGAGCCTCGGGATTGGCCACGCTGCCGCTGCCGTCGTCAACCGAGACAATCGAGGCGATCAGCTCTTCCTTGGTGACGATGCCATCGTTGTTGCCGTCGTAAGGCTGCGGGTTGAACGACATCGCCTTCCATTCCGCCCTTTCGAGTCGGCCGCTTTCATCGGCGTCGTGCTCCTTCAGCATTTCGGCTGCGGCGGCATGAGCGGCGCGCTGTTCCCTGGTCAGCGCGACGGCGTCGGCAGACGCGGGAACCGGCATCCCGACGGGCGCCGGCGTCGGGACGGCAAGCTGCGTCCCCGCGCTCATCGTCGGGCGCGACCCGGGCAAACTTCCCTTGGCGGCCAGTTGCCAGAACGCAGACGACTCCCACAACTCCCGCGAGACCTCGCGCCCATCGAGAAACAGCGCGGGAATGGCCCGGACACCCGCGGCACGACCCGCAGCCGTATCGGCGGCGACTCGATCCTGCACCTCGGCGCCGGCGGCGTCCTGCAGGAGTCGTGCCGCATCCAGTCCAACCTGTTGTGCGAACGCCGTAATCTCTGCGTCCGACCAACCTGCCGAACGGGGTTGCTTCAGCAAGTCCCACATTCTCAACGCGGCGGCGGCGCCCCCCTGCATTCGAGCCGCCTCCGCCAGTTGAGCCGCCCGACAGGCCTGCGGATGGACGTTCGCCGCTCCGGCATTGCAGTCGCCGCACAACGGGAAGTGCTTGAACACCACCCGCAGACGACCCTGAAACGCGGGCAAAATCTCACGTTCGATTCGCTGTTTGATCGTCTGGCAATACTGACAGTGGGCGTCGCTGAAAACGACCAGAGTTGATGCGCTTGCGCCGGCGGCGGCTCCAAGGCTCAGATCATCATCGCGAACGTCGATCACTCTCGCTGGCTGCCGCGCGTGCAGCCAGCCGACCACATCGCTGTCTTGCCGCAAGTGATCGAGGCGCCGGGCCAGTTCCTGCCTCTCCAGATCCAACCGCAGTTGACGCGAATAGAAGGCGCCGGCCATGGCGGCGCAGAGACCCAGTCCGACGATGCTCACGGCCAGACGCGCCAGCGGCAACGGACTTCCTTCGGCCTCGTCGTCCAGTTCCAGACTTCGCGGCCAGGACCACAGCAGCGAAATCAGGACCGTAAGATTCAGCCCCTGGACGGTGACGCACAGGGGGCACCAGTTTCCGGATTGCCACATCACCCCGAGGAGCAGCAATGACAGCACACCCCCTCCGAGAGCGATGAGCGTCTACAGCAGGTGCCAATATCGTGCGCGGCCGGTGGGGGAACCCGCCAGCAACAGCCAGGCGGCCAGGAGGGTGAAGTAGCCCAGTCCCCACGCGGCCAAAGGAATTCCCAGACGAGCGTCGGCGTCGGTCTCGGCTGGCGGAAAAACGGCCCAGCGACTCTGCTGCACCGCCTCGCAGCCGCCATCGGTCGCGAGGCAAACCGCTGACGATTCTCCCGCGTGCTGCACCAACAGGGCTACGCTGAGGGCGGCTCCCAGCACGCACATCAAGCCTGCGGGGACGAGAGCATTCCAGCGCGATCGTTGCATTCCCACGCCTCGTAAGTCAGTTGTCGGTCGGAACGGCGACGAAGACGAGAAGGCTGCAGGATCCGGCTCAAGGATTTGATGAGCGGGAATTTCTTGCGGTTTCCTGCAGCGCTCGGACCAATCAAGTTATCGCGACGGTCCGCCGGAGGCACTCAGAATCTCGCAGAAAACGACCAGGGGTCGCACCCGCCTGCGGCCGGTGCGACCCCTTTGTCACAAAGCGAGCAATCCGCACAGGGCGAAGACTATTTGCGACGTGCGCTGCGACCGGTCGCCTTTGCGGTCGAGGCCGGCGGGAGATCGCACATGTTGGTGTCTTCGTTGCAGGTCCCGGTGTCGCACGGTGTTCCGAAGCCCACGCAGGTGCCTGACTGGCAGATGTCGGCCGCGGTGCAGAAGAGCCCGTCGTCGCACGGCGTCGTGTTGGACAGGTTGGTCTGAACGCACGATCCGTCCATCATCAGGGTGACCATCTTACACTGCGGAGCCGGCGGGCAGACGATCAACTGACACGTGCCGCCGACGCACTCTTCGTTCGCGGCGCACGCCATTCCGCACATTCCGCAATTCGCATCATCGGTGTCGGTGTCGATGCACAAATTGACTCCGCCGACGTTGCAGATCGTGTCTTGACAGTCGACGACGGCTTCCAGTCGCGAGACCCGCATCTGCAAATCATCGCAGCACATCTGCAGGGTCGAGATCGAGGTTTCCGCCGTCGTGAGGCGGTTGTCCAGGTCGCTGGTGGAGGTCAGCAGGGCATCAATCATCGACTGCTGGCTGGAATTGGTCGACGTCGCATCGTCAACCAGCGGCTGAAGGGCGGCGACTGCGGTTTCCAACGCGACCACCCGGTCTTCCAGATCTGGCGGCGGCGGCGGGCAGCCCGGCAGACCCGGAAACAACTGACACAGCACCGGTCCCGGCTGGGCGCTGACCGGCGCGGCAAAGGCGCAGATCAGGGCCAAGGCCCCCATGGCACTCAGGAACTTCGACATGGCTTCTCCTTCTTCAGAACGCGAAGCAGAGGGTGAACAATCCACGCTCATCTCTCCGGCACTCGTGAGATGCGGGTACTGTCGGGATGAACGGATGACGGGATTAAACGAAGTGCTCAGACTTCAACGGAAGTATCCTACTCAAGCGGCGTGGCTTTCCGTCAACAATCAAATCTTCGAAGACAAAAGAATTGCCGAAACCTTCACGGCCTGTTCAGTTGCGGCGCGAAACCGTCGTTACGATCGATCCATTCCCTAGGATCAGAAAACGCGGAACCCGCTCTTGGCTGACTCAAGGCTGATCAGCGGCATGTGAGGAAACCGAACTTGGTCCGCACTGGAATTCCTGAAGTGGAAACCAGGGATTCCGTGCGTCCTCCCCTGACAAGTGACTCACGAACGGATTGGGAAAGAACTATGGCCGACCGGATGCCCATCGCTGTGCGGCGATGCTAGCCGGCGTTCCGCGGCTCGCACAATCAGCGACAGGGCGGGTTTACCAGCATGCGATGACCGACCAGGGTTTCCCTGACTGATCGAGCGATCTGCTCTCTAGTCGCGCGCCGTCGATTCCGCCGGGCGCAGCGTACGGCTCAGCCCCGGCGTTTCGGCCACCTGTTCGCGAATCACCGCCACCGCGGTCGCCAGTTCTTCCAGGTGCGCGACGTCGTCGTGAAAATCGCGGCAATGCGTTTCCAGAGCAGGGAACAAACCGCATGGCAATCGCGCTTGAGCCAGCTCCTGGGCCAGCCGTTGCACGCGCTGCTGCATCCCGCGCCGCAGTCGACCTGTGAAGAGCATCAACGCCAGTCCAGTCCACAACACCAGAAACAGCAGCGCGGGAATGTAGAAGTTCGTCTGCAGCAGCGGCCGTTCCAGCCACCACGAGTCGTAGAAGAAGTTCTTGCCGATTCGATAAAGCAGCCAGACAGGCAACAGGGCGAAGCCCACCTCATAGACCAAACGTACGCCGAACCCCGAGTGGCGACTCGCGGCCTCCGCGATTTCATCGTCCAGGCGACGGCGCGCAAACGACCAGAATTCGTCTTCCGCGAGTGCGGCCGAACGGGGCATTTTTGCGGCCGCGCCGGCGACGATCTCTCGATCCAGCATCGCGGCGCGGGCGTGTCCTTCGATGATCAGCTGTGCTTCCCGGAGATCGGCTTCGGAGAGTTGGAGCATCGCCGTCTGATCAAACTGCTGCGATTCGTGATGCTCGCGCTGGCGACTGGCCAGCCAATGAGCGCCGTGCATCACGCCCCAGAGGGCGACCTGCACCGACGAGCGCGCCCGCATCAACGTGACCGAGGCCAACAAACTCGCCTGACTGTGCCAGCCCCGAAGCACCAGCGCGAAGGGGCTCATTCCCCAGCGCTGCGAGACGTCGCCCAGCAACCGCCGTTCCCACATCCCCCGACTGGCAAGCAGCTCCGTCTCCAATCGTCGCGAGAGAGTCTGCGACAGCGCGCAGCGCTGTTCCTGCAGCGCCGTCTGCAGCCGCCGCACATTGATCGACGTCTGCGTGAGTTGTTCCAGGCTGTGTTCCAGCGCGGCGTGCACCAGTCCGAAGAGGTTTCCCTGGCGGATGCGCACCCGCTGCGCCGTCGAAAGTTCCTGCAGCAGCACATCCAGCAGGCGACCGAAATCTCCCGAGGGGCGCAGCCCCTGCTGTTGCTCAGCGAGGGCCTGTCGCGAGTCAACGAAAAACATATCGGCGACGCGGAAGGCCGGTTCGAGTTGCAGCCGCCAGTCGGCACGAATGTCGCTGTCGCGGTCGGCGTGCGTCTGGACGAAAATCAGTTTGCAACCGTCTGCCGCCTGGGCGAGCTCCGCCCCCACTCTGGCGGAACGGTACTTCTGCTGCGTGCTGACATAGAGGAGCACATCGCAAAACGGCAGGATTCGATGCAGTCGGGCGAGGTTGGTGCCGGCGTCTTCGGTTTCGCTGGTGTCGGGATCGGGGCAGTCGATGATCAACCAGTCGCGGAGCAGGCGGGCGTCGCGTTGCACGACGCGAAGTTCCCCGATCGGAAAACCATAAGGGTCCAGATTGGTCTCCGTGTGGGCGATCAGCGTCGGTTGGGTCGTGGTGGGACGCTGACGGCCTGCGGCCGCGATTTCCTCACCGATGAGCGCGTTCACCAGCGAACTTTTGCCGACACCGGTGCCGCCGAACGTCGCCACGACCAGCGGCGCATCCATGCGAATCCGCAGAGGATCGACCCGATCGAGGAGCCGTTTGAGGACCAGCCGCGCCGGTTTGAGCGCTCCCCACGCCGTCGGTCGTTCGGCCCAGGCCGCGAGTCGGGCAATCAGATCGTCGATCTGCGCCAGAGTTTCGAGTTGAGCCAGTTCGGTCGCGGACATTGCGAATTCCCGAAAATGAACGGGTTCCGTACCTAATCTCTCTCTTCGCGGGACTCAGCATCATTCGCTTCCCCGTCGGCGTCCCGCGCCCCCTTACCCGCCCGCAGAAACCAGAGTTCATCTTTGAGATCGGCGGCGGGCAACGGTTGACGATTCACCCGCCGCAATCGCGCCCCCCAGAGAAGGACCATTGCGGCCAAGCCGACTCCTGTGAGCGCGATTCCCAAGAGGGCCAGCAATCCCGCGTAGGCTTTCCGCTTCCGTTCCCGAGCGTCCGACGCAGCGGCCTCGTCCCCCATCAGGCGGTCGGGAGTCGCCTGAACCGCCGGTTCGCCGAGCGTCGGCGGGTCACTCCCGAAACCCTCCACACCGGCGCCGAGGATCATTACCAGCAGCCACAGCCAGCGGGGCAATACGGCAGCCATCAGCAATGGATCCCAAGGACAAAGGAGCGGCGACTGGGGACGATTCGCTCTCATCCTACACTGCAGGAGAGCCGTCGAATATGGGTTGCGAGGAACTTGCCGCTAAGTCCACAAACCGATCCGCGGGGATGAGTCGCTTTCGGCCAGCTGAGCGTAGAGAGCCCGGACGCTTTCCCCGACATCTCGGGGAACGGTGATCTTCACCACCACAAATTGATCCCCCGGTTGCTTGGTCTGCGGATCGAGAATGCCCTTGCCGCGCAGGCGGAGCTTCACGCCGGACGAAGTCCCCGGCGGGATGGTCAAGACGACCATGCCGTCAGACAGCGTCGGAACTTCCACTTTCGCACCCAGCACGGCTTCCGAGGGAGTAATCGGCACATCGACGAGCAGATTCGCCCCTTCGCGGCGGAAGTAGCGATGCGGTTCAACTTGCACCGTCAGGAGCAAATCTCCCGGCGGCCCTTGAAAGCGTCCCGGCTGTCCCTGCCCAGCCAGCCGAATCACACTCCCCGAGTCGACTCCGGGGGGGATCTTGACGGCTAACGTCTGCGTCGTCCCCGCGGCTTCGAGCTGGATGTCGACGCTGCCGCCGCGGGCCGCGGTTTCGAATGAGATCCGCACACTCGCTTCGAGATCGGAACCGCGGGCGGGCGGGCGGGCGCCGCGACCACGGCGACCCCCGCCGAGGACCTCTTCGAAATCAAACGAGCGGCCGAACAGGTCGTTGAAGTCGAATCCTGCGCCAGGACCACCGCCTGCCGACCAGCCCGGTCCCCCCGGCCCCCCTCGGCCGCCGGGAGCGCGACCAGCCTGGTGGAACGCGGCTCCGTAGCGGTCGTACTGCTCCCGTTTCTCGGGATCACTCAGGACCGAGTACGCTTCCTGCACCTGTTTGAATAATTCCGCGGCCGCGGGATCGTCCTTCTTGACGTCCGGATGATTTTCGCGCGCGAGTTTGCGGTATGCCTTGCGGATCTCGTCCGCCGACGCGTTCTTGGCAACACCCAGAGTCTTGTAGTAGTCGGAATCTGCCATAGTGAGGTGGTGACGCACACAGGGTGGGGTGACGCAGACAAGGTCCGCAGGTGCGGCGTCATTCAGCAATTCAGGCGGGACGCATCGATTCTACGCTGAACGTTCGCGGGTCTCAAGAAGCGATTCCCGCGGGATTCCCCCCTGAGAATCTATTCGGGGGCAGACTGCTCGTGGAACTCGGGCCAGCGCTGCCAGGCGTAGGTCCACTCCATCCACATCCGCATCAGCGACCACAGCAGACGCATCTTGCCGATGTGTTCAGATCGAAACGCCGCCTGACCTTCGGCCGTTTCCCGGGCTGCGTCGGTCAAGCCCCAACGTGCGGCGAGCTCGCGGCAGAGACCGTCGGCCGTGAGGTCCATCGCGGCGTCGTTCGACAGAAACCCGGCGCCGTTCGTGGTCACGAAGAGTTCGAATAACCGCGAGCGATAGGGATCCAGCTCCAGCGGCTTGGTCTCTTGTTCGGCTTCGCGAATCAATTCATCGAGCGTGTTGAGGATTTGTTCTGCGAGCATGCGCGCCGGGTGGGTTGAAGTGGGCATGGAATCTCCGCCGTTGCGAAACGACATACAGGACGCGATTGTAACGCGGCTTCCTGGGAAGCCCAGCGATCGTTATCCCTGGACTTCGGCGTGCGCCGCCGCCCGCACCGGGTGACCCCGCAAGATCCATCCGCCGCCGAGGACGCGAATGTCGTCGTACAGGACGACCGCCTGACCTGGCGCGACCCCGATCTGGGGTTTGTCGAACTCGACCGAGAGTTCATCGCCGCGTTGAGTCACCGTCGCCCAGGCCGCCTGGTGCTGATACCGAATCTGGGCCAGGCAGCGAAACGACTCGGGCAGGTCGCTCACGTGCCAGTTGACTCGGTCGGCATCAAGACCGCGGCAGCCGAGGTCCTCCATCGTGCCGAGGACGACGCGTCGGGCCGCAGCGTCGATTCGAATGACGAACCGCGGCTCGCCGAATGTGACGCCGAGTCCGTGTCGCTGACCGATGGTAAAGCGTTCGAACCCGGGATGCTGCCCCAACACATTTCCATGAACGTCGACGAAGTCTCCGGCAGTGTCGCTGACTCCTCGATGCCGCTGCAGAAAGGCGGCGTAATCGTGATCGGGAACAAAGCAGATCTCCTGGCTATCGGGCTTGTTCGCCACCCGGAGTCCGGCTTCCCCCGCCAACTCGCGAATCTCGGGCTTCAGGAAGTCGCCCACGGGAAAAACGATGCGATCCAGCAGCCGTTGGGCGATGCCGAACAGCACATAGGACTGATCTTTGGAGAGATCACGTCCTCGAATCAGAGCCGGACCGACGGAAGTCTCCAGCAAGCGCGCATAGTGCCCCGTAGCGATGCGCTCGGCCCCCACCTGTTCCGCGAATTCCCACAGCTTGCCGAATTTCAGCCAGTTGTTGCACATCACGCAGGGATTGGGTGTGCGACCGGCGAGATATTCGTCGGCGAAATAATCTTTGATCCGCCCAAAGGCGTCTTGAAAGTTCAGGGCGTGAAAGGGAATGTCGAGGGCGTCTGCGACCCGTCGTGCGTCGGCGGCGTCCGTTGCGCTGCAGCAGCCCTGCTTGTTCGCCTTCAGGGGAACGACCGGCAATGCCGGACCGATTCCGGTGTCGCACGCGTAATCTTCGGTCGCCCCGGACCGCATGAAGAGCCCGATGACTTCGTACCCCTGCCGCTTCAGCAACACGGCCGCCGCCGAGCTGTCCACTCCGCCACTCATTGCGAGAACGATACGCCCGGTCATGGAATCCAGTCCATCACGAAGAACTTTCCCACCACTACAGTCTAGATGTTCAAGATCGCCCTTGCGAACCGCTTTTGATCGCGGCCGCCGTGCAATTCAACCGAGATCGACGAAAGTTGCCGAATCACCACATCGTCGTCATTCGGCATCGTCGCCCCGTGGCAGAGTGCGCAGTCACTCCGAAGTTCGCTCGTCGGACGATCGTTGCAGCCGTTGCGGTGACCCTGCCGCGTTGCCGGAGAAGCCGCACAATCGTCACATCCGGCGCAACTCCCCGACTCCTGCCCACTCAATCCAGAAGTTTCTCTCGCTGAGAACAAGGTTTGCGTCACAGTGGCGATGATGGCCGGGATTTCGCTTCGTCAGGAGGTTCTGATGACAGACGACCACACACGTTGGGAACTTCAGCTGCGCGAACTTCGCAACAGCAGCCAGCAGCTCAGTGCGGAACTGACCCTGGCGGCTCAGCAACTGCGCGAACAGGGTATGGAACCCCCGGCCGACCTGGTTTGCCGGCTTGACGACTTTCGAACGAGCTTCCAGGAGTTGAAGACGGAACTTTGCAGCCGCTTCTCCGAGGCCGAGACGGCGACTTCGCTGGAGGACTTACAGAATGTGTTGGCCCACCACGCTCAAGTGGAGGCGGCGCTGGAAGTCCTCAACACCGCCGCACGCCTGAAACACCGCGAAGTCGCAGGGTTTCCTCCCCTGAGCCGTGTCTGGGAACAGTGCCGCTCGGTTCGGGAACAATTGTTGACGACTCCTCCCGCCCGCGAAGCGGCGAGCGCTTTGCTGGAGGGGCGTCATCCTCTGGCGGCGCTCGTCCACTTGGTCTGCGCCGCCGACACTCTCAGCGACGAGCGCTGGCAGACGCTGCAGGAGCTGGTGGCGTCGCAGTTTGGACGAGAATTGGCGACCGCCGTCGTGCGCGGCCGCGTAACGGATTCAGCCGCGTAGGCGCGAATGCTGCACCTGAGAGGAAACTTCCATGAGCGTCTGTCGTTACAAGAACCTGATGTCCTATTTGCCGGGAATGGCGTCGGTCGTGAACGCCTTCCAATCGGCGGAAGTGCAGGCGGAAGTGTATCGCGAGCTGATGAAGGCCCTGGAAATGCGGCTGGAGCAAGACGGCGTCCCCCCGGCGCCGACCGGCGGTCGCGCTTCAGAACTCAAGCAACTGCTGACGATCGCCAGCCAGGCTCGACAAAACGAATTGGAACTCGATCTCGTCGAAGGAGACAGCATCCATTCCGCTCCGCTGAGGCCGTGACGGCTCGTGGAGGAATTGCCCTGTGCATCAATGTCGGCACTGACGAAATCACCACCGCTTCGCTCGGGAAACCTGCTCTTCTAGAACATCCTTGAGTGCGACCGTCCTGACGTTCGCCGCGTCCAACAGACCCTACAGCACGTGATGAATCCACCATTGAACGATACCGTCGTTGGAGAGCGTGCCGCCCGCCTGCAGGAGCGCCGGGACCGCCTTGCCCTGGCGCTCGATCGAGCTGCATGGCACCTGGGTGACAGCGGACAACCTCCGACCGCCATGCTGTTGGCCGATGCCAGCAGCTACGGCCGGGAACTGCGAGCCTTGTTGAGCGACGGCGATGCCGCGTTCGGTGGGGCGTCGACCGAGCCGGATCAACGTCTCTCCCTGACGGAGATTCTATCGGGGTGGAGCCGACTCCAGAACCGCCGGCGCGTGCAGGCGCTGCTGCGTCGCGTCGCCGGCCTCTCTCATTGTGACCAGAGGGATCACGCCCCGTTGAAAGCCTGTCAGCAGACGGCGCAGACCCTGCTCGAACAATTGGCACAAACCTCCGCCGGTGATTGGCTCGATCTGGAGGTCGGCGAACTGGCCGCGGGGACGCATCCGCTGGTCTCAGTGCTCCGTCTTGCCGACGATCGCGACGCCCTGTCCGATGCCGAATGGGAAGTTCACGAATCGCGTGTCGGCGAGGCTTTCGGACGTGGACTTGCCACGGCGCTGGCCCGCGGCAAGATCGCCCTCGAGACGGCTGTCGTGGAAGAGGCGATCCCGGTCGCGCCGGTCGCTGGTGATTCCGGTTCAGTGATGACCATGTCCGAACTTCCCGCGGTGAAGACCGGTGTCAACGGCGCCCCGTCCGCGTCGCTGGAGACCGCGGCGATGGCAGCCGTCGACACGGCCCCCGCTGAACTGGCAAACGACGATGACGGTGTCGATCAGGATCTCGGTCTGATCTTCGATACCCCCGCGCCGCCGCCTCGGCTGTCCCTGAACCTTCCCGAGATTCCCGAGTCTTCTCCGGCTCCCCCGGTTCCTGCGGTGGCGACCCCGGCAAGGCGACCGGCGGCCGCCCCACCAGTGCCGACGATCGTCGAAACCGCCGATGAACCGACGCTGGATCGAGTCGCCACGGCAGTGTTGAAGTTGATCCGTGAAGAGCGGTACGACTTCGCCGCCCATGTGCTGGCGACTTGCGGCGACGCCGTCCCGAATTCCCGCTGCCCGGTTTCAGCGGCGCTGATGCGGACGGCGGCGCTGTCGCGGCAGTTGTGCTATCCGCGCGGGGAAGTGGCGGCCCGTCTCGAAGAAGAGCTGCAGAGCCTGGCGTGGCCGGTCCACGAAATCTCGGACGCGGAAGACCGGCTGGGAGTCGGCCTGCTGCTCCGCGCCGCATGTTTGCCGGCGGCACTCCTGGGTGCGTCGCCGACCGCAACGGCGATCCTGCGCAGCTTTGCGATCGAAGCCGGCACCAGCCAACTTTACAACTTTTGCTCGCGTGTCGCCGCATTTGGCGATCGGCTTCAGGGCTTCGCTGCCGAGCTGTTCCAGACCTCTTCCGACAGCGAAGGCTGGCACGCGGAGGACGAGCGTCTGCGCAAGGAAGTGCAGGAATGGCTGACGTCCGCCCCATCGCGCGCCGTTGAATACGCCCGGTCGAACCCCTTGTTCGTTCACGCGCATTGGACCATTACTACGCGTACGGCTCAGCGCGAACCTCAGCTCATCGAGGAATGGGCACGCTGGCAGGAAACACTGCTGACCGCCCACCGGCTGCTGCGACCGGTCCGGGACGGAAGCTCCGGCGAACGAAATTTCGTAAAGCAGGAAGTGACGCGAATCATGGGGTTGCTGGAAACTCCACGCGACATCCCTCCGCGCATCGGTTCCGACTTGCGATCGGTCATCGCCGACCACGAAGCCATGCGCGACACCCTGCGGGAAGCCCTGGAATTCGCCCACCGCTGGCTGCGGCTGCAATCCGCGGCGCCCCAACGCTCACCGACGCTTCCGTCTCAAGCCGTTGAGGAATTGCGTTCCGATCTGCTGGATCGCTCTGATCAGGTGCTGGTCGAACTACACGACCTCGGCCGCAGCCACTCCGGACGCTGGGTGAACGTTGGGGCTTTGGCCTGCCGCAGCGCCGTCGAATTCATTCAGCGTCTGTGTTCGGGACGCCAGACCTTGCCGCTCCAGGAGCCCGAGATTCAGCACATCTTGAACGGCATTCTCCTGAAAGTCCCCGATCTGGAACTGGACCTGCGCTGGAGATCCATCGCTGACGACCGCGAATCCCGGAGGCGACTGCTGGATTACGCACGCGTGGAAGAGACCTCCTGGCACGAGGCGTTTGAGCTGCAGTGCGCCCAGGCCGATCACCTCGCCACGCTCCGGCTGCTGGAACTGCCGGTGTGGCGCAACGACGATGAACGGGGGGTGCTGAGGCAGCAGCGGTCTCAACGCCTGGAAGCCTGTCGCCGCAGTATTCGGGAAGAACTGTCGGACTTGATGACGCAGGTTCACACCGGCAAGGACCAGTCCCCGGAGATGCAGCGTGAAGCCGAAGAATGGTTGCGCCGCGCCGAAGCCCTGCTGATCGCCATCCCCCGCCAGCAGACCTTCTCACGAATGCGGTCGCAGGTGGACGGATTACGTACCGCCTGGACCCGCATGCAGGCGGGGGAAATTCGACGCAGCCAGGACGTCGACGACGCACAGCCCGTGCGGCTTCCCGGCGATTCGAAAGTCTTGTCCCCGAACAATTCCGCCGCAGCCGTTGTCCCCGAGTCCTCCGCGGCGGAATGGGTGTTCTAAGGAGAGTGTCGTCGCATGTACAGCGAGGCGCAGTTACTGCATCAGATCGCGGAGGCCCGTGTCCACGGGAACGCTGCCCATCCGCGCGTCCTGCAGGCCTGCCAGCTCCTCGCCGACTGGTATGCCGGCGTCGGCCGCCTGGATGACGCCGCCCAGCGCTGGCAGTCGCTGATCGAGGAACTCGATCAGCTTCCCGCCGCCAAACAGATGGACAAGGCGGTCGCCCGCGTACGACTGGCCGACGTCCTGCAGCAGCAATCGAAGCTGGAAGCCGCGCAGGCAGCCCTGTGGGCCGCCCTGGACCTGATCCGCGCCGAACCTCAACCCCCCAGAATCGATCTGGCCTTCGTGCTGAATCAACTGGCTGAGGTCTCGTTTGCCCTCGGTCGCCACGAGACCTCCCTCACTGCCAGCAAGAACGCTGCTGCGGTCCTCGTCGGAGTCGTCGCCGAAGAACATGCGGAACTCAGGCGCACCCGGAACAATCTCGCCGCCGTTCATGGACTTCGCGGCGAATTTGCCATGGCCGAGCGGCTGTTCCGCCAGAATCTCAAGGCGCTGGCCACGGCGTATGGAGAGCACGACGCCGCCCTGGTGGTTCCCTATCAGAATCTGGCGCAGCTGTATCGCGGAGCCGGCCGTCTGGAGGAAGCCCACCAATTGCTCCAGCGGGCCCACGAACTGGCGTCGCGACGCCTGGGCGCGGCGAATGTGCTGACGCTGCACGGGATGTCGTTGCAGGCCGACCTTTGGGAGTTTGCCGGCGACCTCTCGGAAGCCGAACGGCTGCAACGCCACGTTCTGGACCTGCGCCGCGACACGCTCCCTGCCGATCACCCGACCCTGGCACGCAGCTTGATCGATCTGGGCAACCTGTTGTGGAAGCGCGGCCGCGGCCGGGATGCGGAACCGCTGCTCGATGAGGCGCTTCGCATTCAGGAGCAGGTGTTCGGCCAGCATCATCCGCAAACGGCCGCCGTCTGGTGCGCGTTGAGTCGAATCTATCTGGCAGCCGGCCGCCTGGCCAACGCCGAGCGCGCCGCTCAACAGGCGCTGGGAATTCAGCAGTTGACGCTGCATCCTCAAGATGCGGCGCTCATCGAGACGCACCGGCAACTCGCCCTCGTGGCGGCGGCGCGGCAGGATCACCAGCGCGCGTTGGAAGCCATCACTCAGGCTCAGGACTTGCTTCGCAGTTTGCCCACGGCTTCCGATCACCTGCGCTTCAGCGTCGCGCTGACCGCCGTGAAACTGGCCCTGGACGAGGGGCAGGTGGAGGCCGCTTCCCTGCAACTCGACGAAGTCAAGCCGCTGCGTTCGTCAACGACGATTCCACTGGCGGACCGGGTGACCTTCCGCCGCCTGTCGGCGGAGTGGGCGCTGGCCGCGGGACGCCTGGAAGAAGCCCACGAGAGTTGCCAGCGGGCGTTCTCCCTGTTCGAACGGCTGGCCACTCATCCCCCGCTCGCGGCGGCGGAGCTGGCCGCCGTCGCCGCCGAGACGGCTCTGCGGCAGTGTCGCCATGCCGAAGTGATTGCCTTTGCGGAACAGGAGCTAAAATTTCGCGAAAAGCTCCATCAGGCGGAGTCGCTGGCCGCGGTCCCCGCGTTGACGCGCCTGGCCGATGCCTACATTGCCGGCGGTACATACGCCGAGGCCGAGTCGGTCCTGCAGCGGGCCCTCGCAATCGCCGAGCACTCGTATGCGGCGCCGCTGCGCCTGCAAAGCGAATTGGTCGAGCGGCTGGGCCGACTGCAGATTCTGCAGCGGAACTTCGACGCCTTCCGTCCCTGGATGCAGCGGTCCATCGCCCTGCTGGAGCAGTCGGAGGGGAAAGGCGACGCCTCCGCCTGCGAGGAATGGGTGGAGTTGCTGCGCACGGCAGGGCAGTCGGATCAGGCCGACGAACTGACGGACCAGCTCATGGAATTACGCAATCGCCAGACCCATGTGTTGGGAGACTTGTGGTGACCAACGCTGCCGCGATCGTCCGCCGGGGTGATCGAATCCGCCTGCATTACACCACGTATTCGCAGGACGAGTGTGTCATTGAAACGTCGCTGCAGCGTGAACCGCTGGAGTTCACCGTCGGCAGCAGCGACGTCGTGGAGGGCATCAATCGGGCCGTTGTGGGGCTGGCCGTCGGCCAGAAACACCGTGTGCCCGTTCTGCCGGAAGCCGGTTTCGGAGAACGACAGCCGCGCTGGCAACAGGCGGCTCCGCGAGCCGGACTTCCGGCCCGCGTCGGTGAAGGAGACCAGTTGACGGCGACCATCGGCGGAGCATCGCTGGATGTGTGGATCCGTTCGCTGCGGGACGACGAAATGGTGTTGGACGCCAACCACCCCCTGGCGGGGGAGGCGCTGATTTACGAACTGGAAGTAGTGCAGATCGAACACGCGGAAACCTGAGGGGAGTCGGCCGGGAGCCGTGGAGGATGCGGCGCGGGCCCGATGTGCCGCTGCGTCTGCTGACTCTGGAACTCGCTCACTCACCACACCGCCAATTTCCGCCGAGGTTGAATCGACCATGAGCCTGAAACTGACTGCCGCCTCGTTTCTGACGGGCGTAAAGCAGAGCGGATTGATTGACGCCGGCAAGATCGAGCGGCTGCTGGACGACCTGCAGCGCGATGGCGTGAATCTGGCCGATTCCGCCGCGATCGCGGCCGCGCTGGTGGCGCGCGGGGCCCTCACCGACTGGCAGTCCGAAAAACTGCTGCAGGGAAGGCACAAAGGCTTCGTGCTGGGGCGCTATCGGCTGTTGTCGCTGCTCGGCACGGGCGAGATGAGCGCGGTGTATCTCGCCGAACACGTCACGATGGAGCGGCGCTGCGCCATCAAGGTGCTTCCGGCGGCCAAAGTGAAAGACACGTCCTATCTGGGCCGGTTCCTGCGAGAAGCCCGAGCGGTGGCGACCCTGAATCACCCGAACATCATCAAGGCGTATGACGTCGACAAACAGGTCGAAGGGGGCACGGAAATCCACTTCCTGGTGATGGAATACATCGAAGGGAAGAACTTGGGGAAGGTTGCTGTCGAACGGGGTCCGCTCCCGTTCGTCGAAGCCGCGGACTTCATCCGCCAGGCGGCCGATGGTTTGCATCACGCACATCAATGCGGCCTGGTGCACCGCGACATCAAACCCGACAACCTGCTCATCGACGCGACCGGAAAGGTGCACCTCGCAGACCTGGGTCTCGCCCGGTTCTTCAATGCCAGCGACGAAGAGTCCCTGACGATTAAACACGATGAAAAAGTCCTCGGCACCGCCGATTTCCTCGCGCCGGAACAGGCGATCGACAGCCACAGCGTGGATCATCGTGCCGACATCTACAGCCTCGGGTGCACGCTCTATTTTGCGTTGACGGGGCATCCCCCGTTTACGGACGGCTCCCTCGTCCAGCGATTGCTGGCCCACCAGACGCGCAAGCCGCCCTCAGTGCGGTACGACCGACCCGATGTCCCGGAAGATTTGCTGGAGATCCTCGAACGGATGATGGCTAAGCGCGCCGACGATCGATTCCAGTCCGCCGCCGACGTATCTCACGCCCTGTCCAACTGGCTCGTTCGTCATGCTTCCGATGACTGGCGGCAACGAAATTTGCCCCTGGTGGCCTCACTCGGTCGGTCGAACGAGCCGAGTGTCGCTCCCTCGCCCGCGCCGATTACACAGGAACCGCCCTCGGTGTCGCCGACGAATCACGAGGCGAAACCCAGGCTTGCGCCGGCTCCGTCACGTCTTTCCGATTCCATGCCTGTGGTGACCGTGGCGCCGCGTCTCAAATCCGTTCCCCCGGTTGAATCACCCGCGGAGTCGGAACGGGCCGCAGGACCGCGCCGGGCCCCGGAACCCGGACCTCGCGAAGCCGCCGCGCGTCGCACTGCCGCCGCGGCGCAGCGACCAGCAATCGCGGCGAAACCTTCGAAACCTGCAGCTCCCCGCGACTGGGAACGCACGATTTGGCTCGGAGCGATCGGCCTCGTACTGCTGGTCGCGATTGGCCTGGGCGTCTGGATCGTCAACGCGCAGCAGCCAGCCGATCTCAAGGCGGGAACAAGTCCGGAACCCGCCGCCCCTTCGTCAAATTGATTCGGCCTGCTGCGGGGGGCCGAGGCTTCTCGGCGCCTTCCGAGAAGCCCAGCAATTGAGTTTGCCGGAGCACGGGCAGGCAACCTGGTGCTCGCAGTCGAAAGCTGAATGGCATTTCTTGCACGACGCGGTCACGATGGCGGGGGGGAGAGGTCCATGTTGCCGCGGGTGCTGGAACCGGAAGTGATGGATTCCGAGCGAGAGGCTCGGGACTACGACGCCATGGATCATGCGGAGGTCAATCGCGTCTTCGTCGAGGATCTCCTGGCGGTGCTCGGTACGGCGAAAGCGCCGGATGTCTGGAGAATTCTCGACGCAGGCACCGGAACGGCGCTGATTCCCATCGAGCTTCTGCGGACCGGTCTCCCGGCACAGGTAGTCGCGGCGGACGCCGCCGTTGAGATGCTGCGGCTGGGCGGACGAAATGTTGAAGAGGCCGGGTTCGGCGCGATGATCGAGTTGACCTATCGCGACTGCAAGGGGCTGGCAGACGCTGATGAGTCATTCGACGTGGTAATGTCGAACAGCATCGTGCATCACATTCCGTGGCCCCAAATGGTTCTCGCCGAATGCTGGCGAGTTCTTCGGCCGGGCGGAGTCCTCTTCGTTCGCGATCTTTACCGCCCGACCACGATCGAAGAAGTGGAGCGCCTCGTTTCCGCATACGCCGGCGCTGCCACGTCCGAGCAGCAGCAACTCTTTCGCCAGTCATTTCACGCCGCGCTGACGATTTCCGAAGTGGGTGAACTGTTGGCGGCGCTTAGAATTCCCCGGGAGTGGGTCAGAATGACCAGCGACCGGCACTGGACGATTGCAGGAATCAAACCGGCGTCGGCGTCAACCTCGGCCAATGTCGCTGTTTCCGATTGAGTCGCCGCAGCATCGGGCGTACATTCGAGTTCAGGGAGTGCGCCCGTCAAGGAGGACATTATGCGTCGGTGGATGAAAGTTGCGTTGGGAGCGGGGGTCGTGTGGACGGCCGGTTGCGGAGGCTCGACCACACCCGCTCCGTCAACCGTATCGGACACACCTGCTCCGATCCCCAGCACTGGCGGGACGCTGTCCGCGACCGAGAGTGACGGATTGCGGCCAGTCCCCGCGGCGGCCGAGGTTGATCCAGCTTCGGATTCCGATGCCGCTGCGGCGCGAGCCGCTTTTCAGAGGTTGCTGGTCGCTGCCGAGAACAACCGTCCCGACGACTGGGTCGCCGCCGAAGAACAACTGAAGAACCTGGGCGCGGCGATTGTGCCGGCATTGATCCCGGCACTCGAGGGAGATCAACCCCTCGCGCGGGAAATGGCGGTGATGTTTCTGGCGCAGTTGGGACCCGACGCCGCGCCCGCTGCAGGCGCCCTGGCAAACCTGCTGGACGATCCATCCCCGTTTGTGCAGGTGAATGCGGCTTCCGTGCTGACCACGCTGGAAGATCCGCCGGCAGCGGCGATTCGGACGCTCGTGACTCTCCTCGAACACCCCGAAAACAATCTGCGGATCACAGCCATCAACGCTCTGGGAAACGTGCCGACCGCCGGAGACGCCGCCGTGGCGGCCCTTGCCGTATGTCTGTCGGATGAGGATTCCATCGTGCGTCAGGCGGCGGCGGCGACACTGGGACGGGTGGGTTCGGGCGCCAAGTCGGCGTTGCCCCAGTTGCGAACGCTGCTGACGGATGCAGACCCCGCCGTCAAAGAGGCCGCACTTTTCGCCATTCGCGCCCTCGACCCCGCAGTGGTTGGCGGAGATGGAACCGCCGTCAACACCAGTGCCGAGCAGGATCGCCTCCCGGAGTAGGCTCCACGATGGCCCGGCGGAAATCCCAGGACTTCCGACACACCTCGTTGTGAGGTGCACGCCAGGCGTGGGGCGTCGCAGGCGACCGCCCCACGCTACGCCGCTGCTCTATACGCTTCGTCTGTCGAGGCGACAGGGTGGGTCGGCTCTTCGACGGCCTCGTCGTGACCGTAGCCGTAACCGTACCCATAACCGTAACCGTAGCCGTAGTCTTGCGACGAATTGCTGGCGAGGTGATTGGCGGCGATTCCCACCACGCGTACGCCGGCGCTGATGTAGGTCTGCACGGCTCGGACCACCATGCGACGGCGATTCTTATCCGGTCGGATGACGACAAGGGCTGCGTCGACCAGCCGTCCGACGATCGCCGGGTCAGCCACGGCCAGGATTGGCGGGGCGTCGATCAGGATCTGATCGTAAATCGTCTCAGCCCAGGCGATCACGTCGCTGAAGCGCTCGGTCGACAGCAGTTCCGAGGGGTTGATCGGCCGAGCGCCGGACGGCATGACATCCAGGTTTTCCTGGCCCAGGTGGAAGATGTTGTCGAGACAGCTTTCCTGGACCGACCGCGAATCGCGCAGCACTTGCGAGAGTCCCTGCTGCCCCTTCAGTCCCAGTAACTGCGTCATTCCCGGGCGACGCAGGTCGGCGTCGATCAACAGGGTCTTCTTGCCCGCCTGAGCGAAGGCGACGGCAAGGTTGGCCAGCGTCGTCGTTTTCCCGTCGCCGGGCTCCGTGCTGGTCACGCACAGCCGGTGGGTGTCGCCGGAACAGAACGAGATGGCGCTGCGGAGCGTGCGGAAGCATTCCGCCTCGGCGGCGCTCGGCCGCATGAACGTCAGCACCTGCTGAATGCCTTCACCTTCCGACGGCGGCATCTGGCGGATCATGGCCAGGACCGGCAGGCCCAGCTGCGCCTGCAGCTCATCCGGAGATTTAAAGCGATCGTCGATCGCGTCACGAAGATAGATGACTCCCAGTCCGGCGGCGGTTCCCAGAAAGACGCACAGCAGTCCCGTGGTCGACAATTTGGGCGAGACCGGCTGTGCGTTGATCCGCGGCTCGCTGACGACCCGGATGCGCAATCCGTCGTCGGCGCCGAGGTCCACATCCTTGATGCGATCAAGCACCAAGTCGTAATAAGTCCGCATCCGTTTGACGTCGCTTTCCAGCCGCTCCAGCTCCGCCAGTTGGGTGTTCATCGCCAGCGCGGCGGAATGGGCCTGATCGAACTGCTGCCGCAATGAGTTTTCATGGGCCTGGGCCTGCAGCAGGCGCTGCTGCGCCATCTGCAGCAATCTCGGCGCCAGTTCGTTGGTGCGCAGTTCCTTCAGGCGTTCGGCAATCGCCGCGTTGCGGTTGATCAGATGATTTTGCGACGTGGTAATGCGGTCCTGCACGGCTCGAACGTCGGGATGCGCCGGCCCCAGTTTGCTCAGGAGGGTCTGCAGTTCCGCCTGGTCCTGCTGGATCTGCTGTTCGATGCGGGCGGCCGTGTATCCGTCCTGCGTCCCCAACCCGAGTTCCTGCAGCAGGACCTCGCGGCCCACCACATCGGCCACCTGGATGACGAACTGCTGGATGTCCCCGCCGGTGCGCACCGCGTATGCGACGGCCTCATAGAAGGCCCGCGCGTCCGCAGTCTTCTCGACTGCGGTGGTCAACGTGATGTTCAGTTGCCGGGTGCGATCGGCGGCGACGTGCGTGTTTCTCTCCGAGACTCCGCCGCCGCCGAGGAGAATGCCCACCTTGCTCTTCAGTCCGTCGAGCTGGTTCTCTTTCTTTTCGAGTTGACCTTCCAGTTCGAGTTTCTCGCGTGTGAGGACGTCCAGCGTTTCCCGCGACGAGTGCCGATGGGTGGCCTGCATGAACTTGAGATACGAATCGAGCACATGGCTGACAATGAACGCCGACGTTTCCGGATCGGTGGACCGATAGCGCAGCGAGATGACGTTCGTCGAGCGGGCCGCGGAAACACTCAACCCGTTGCGGATCGTCTCGGTCCAGTGCGCGCGGGGGACGCTGCGGACGATGTGACGATGCTTCGGCGGCAACCCCTTGAGCGCCCCTTCAATCACCGCGTCGCTGATCAGCACTTTCTGGTAGGTCGGAATCAGGTGCTGAATGGACTGCTGATTCGACTCTTTCCCGTCCAGCACATTGCTGTTGGTCTGCAGCACGAGCACGTCGGCGGACGACTCATAGATGCGGTCGGCGGTCACATAGTACACGCCTCCCAGCGCCCCTGCGATCGCGAGCGTGACGACGAGCACCGACTTCTGCAATCGGACGACATGCAGAAAGCGCATCACCTCGGTCAGCACGGTCGAGTGCTGCATCTGAGGCCCGGACTGTTGTGCGCTGTCGTCCATGTACCGACGTCTCCCCGACTCGAAAGTCCCCCTTGATTCCCCGCATCGATCACAGAGGGTGGCTAGAAGATCGGCAGCGGCACCGATCCGCCGATGCCGATGTTGATGTAGCGCAGGGCATCCAGTACGACTGTGGCCGGAGTCTGTTCCACGCTCACCACGTCGCCCGGAGAGAGCCGCAGATTCGCCTTTTCATCCCGCTTCGCGTCGGAAATTGTGACGTTGACAATCACCGTCTCCGCCGATTTGGGTTTCCGCCGAATCACAAACACCTTGTTGGCGACAGGAGACGATGAACCGCCCGCGAGGGCAATCGCGTCCAGCACTCTCACATCCTGACCCACAGGCAAGTCATAGCGATTGGGTTTGAGTACCAGCCCGATCACGTGGATCGGTTCGGGGTCCCGCTTCTCGACGCTGACAACACCCCCATCGCCGATGCGATAGGTCGCCCCAGAATCCTTCGAAGCCTTGACCAAGTCGACCTTTTGAGACACCAGTTGAATGGTCCCCTGGGAGCGTCCCGCCGGCGTCCAGTTGAGACCGGCCTGGTTGATCCCATTGGGCTCACTGTCGGCGATCGGCGGAGTGTCGCGACCCGTCGGCTCCGCGATGGAGGCGGGATTTCGGATCTCGACGGCAGTTCCCGCATCCTCCGACAATCCCCCCGCGGCCACGAGCGCGGCCAGGAGATCGCTGGAGCCGCGCGGCAGCTCGTAGACGCCCGGTTTTTCGACGGCTCCCGTCACCGTGACGCGATTCACGCGCTGCTGCTTCATAGTCACGGTGATCTGCGGACTGCGGTACAACTGCCGCTCGATGCAGATGGCCGTAATCGCAGCCTCTGCGGCCGTCAGTTCGAGGCCGCCGACAGGAACCGGTCCCACCACCGGCAGATTCGCCACGCCGTTCTCGTTCACGCGGACGGGAAGTTTCACGCTGTCTTTTTCGTTCAGGCCGGCGGCGATCGTCACTTCCAGAACGTCGCCCGCGTCAATCCGTTCGCTGTTGGTCGCCGTGCTGGCCAATCGCGACAGGTCGATGGTCTGCGCGTTGTCGCGGCGCTCCGCCACCAGTTCCTGCGGCAATTCCCGGTAGCTGTAGACCTTCCCCTGCGCGCCGCTGCGGCAGCCGCCGACCACCGTCAGCAGCAAAACGAAACAACCCGCCCGCCGCGCAGCGGCGGCAGCGAACTGGCAATGCCATTGTGGTGATTTCAATCCGCTCATGCGTTGCTGATGACTCTGCATGCCGGGGTTCTTCCTGGCGGGGCTCGCGCAATGTCTTCGCCGCGATCCCGGTCCTTGACAGGGCGCGGGAATCTAGGAGAAGCCCGAATCACCGTCAAGACGGATGCGCCGCCGATTTGACCCGTAAGTCGCGACTGGTCTTTACCCAACGCCGCGTGGATCGCTAGATTTCCCGCTCAACAGAGATTCGTATCTCCGGCGACTGCGATCCGCGGGCGGGTTGCCGCTGGAACCGGGGGGAGTTGGCCCATGTGGAAACGCTCGCGTCGATGGCTGAGCCGGTGGACGGGTTCTTACCCTCTCACACTGGATGGAACCTTCTTTGACTGCGACGCCGAACATGCCCATTTCTGGTATCAGATGGATCGCGGCCGCTGGGAACCCGAAACGCTCCGCGTGCTCGACGCCCTGTTGACTCCCGACGCGTGCTATTGGGACGTCGGCGCGTGGATTGGTCCGACCGTGCTGTACGCTTCGGGTCGCTGCCGGAACGTCGTCGCCTTTGAACCGGACCCGATCGCGTTTGCGACCCTCCAGCGAAACGTGCAGAAAAACAAGCTGACTCATGTGCAACTGCAGCCGGCTGCCGTCGGACCCGCCAGCGGCACATTAAAACTCGCTCCGCCGCGCGGAGCGGGTCTGGGGACCAGCGTCACCAGCGTCCTCTTCGCCGATGCCGCCGCCGGGGACGCCATCTCCGCGGAAGTCCATCATCCCGACACCTGGATCTCTGCCAAGGGGCTCCCAGCGCCCTCCGCGATGAAAATCGACATTGAAGGGGCGGAGTTTCAACTGCTTCCCCAACTGGTTGATTTCTTTCGGCAGCGACAGCCCAGCGTCTACCTGTCGCTGCATGCCCCGTGGACAACCAATCCCGATGCGGCGCTGAAATCGCTGCTCCCCGCCCTTCAGGTCTTTCCGTATTGCTACGACGCCGCGCTCGAACAGCAATCTATCGGCGACGTCCTGTCGGCGGACCAAACCCGTTCGGGGTTTACGTCGCTGGTCTTGAGTTTTCGAGAACTCGGGGTCAATCGAGCCCACGCGCGCCGCGCCGCCTGAGCCGCTCGGCGAACCGCAAGCGTCAGTGACCGACTCGATCCTTCAGGACTTGCTGGTATATCTCGCGGATCCGTCGCGTCATCGTCCGGTGCCGGAACTGGTCGGTGAATCGACGGCGTCCCTCCTCGCCCAGACGCAACCGCAGATCGCGATCAGCCGCCAGTCCGCACAGCGCCTCTGCCAGCTCCGTCACCGCTTGCGGCGCCACCAGGCATCCCGTCTCTCCGGGAATGACCACTTCCTTCGCGCCATCGATTGCATAGCTCACCACCGGCTTGCCGGCGATCAAACCCTGCGGCAGCACGCGGGCGAGTCCCTCCCAGAGACTCGTATGAACCACGATGTCCATAGCGTGTATCAGCTCCGGCACCCGTTGCGGCGGAACGAGTCCGGCGAAGACGAACCGATCCCTGATGCCGAGAGCATCGAGACGGCGCTCGTATTGCTCACGCAGAATCCCGTCCCCGACGAAGAGGAATCGCACATGGGGGAAACGCTCCAATACGGGCTTCGCCGCTTCAATGACGAACTCATGGCCCTTCAGATGAAACAGTCGGGCCACCTTGCCGATGACCACATGCTCCGGCGCCAGCCCCAATTCGCAGCGCACTTCCGCCGGGGATCGCGGTGGGGATAAGAACGGCTCGACATCGAACCCGGATGAGATCGTCACGAATTTGTCGCGCGGAGCCACGCGTGCGGCGACGTATTGATCGGTCATCGCATCGGCCACGCCGATGAAGCGATCGGTCGATCGGGCGGCATGCCGTTCCAACGCCTGATAGAGCCGATAGGCCAGCATCGATTGGCCGTAGTGAAACGACGCACCGTGAATCGTGTGGATCGCCGGAATCCCCAGTCGAGCGGCGGCCCATCGCCCCAGAATCCCCGCCTTCGATGCATGCGTGTGGACCAGGTCGGGTTTGGTTTCGCGCAGCAGTCGCAGAATCCCGCGATAGCTGCTCCAGTCGCGCCACGGATGGAGATTTCTCCGAAACTGCGGCAGCAATCGCACATCCGCTCCGCAAGCGCGGGCGCGGTCCTCCAACGATCCTTCCGGACCCAGCCCTGGGCCGGTGATCAGAGTCACGCGGTCGCCATAGTCGCGGATCTGGTCCTCGACATTGTGCAGCGTGTTTTCCTGGGCGCCGCCGATGATCAGACGGGTGATGATGTGGGCCACATGCATGGTGACGACATCATCGCATCGAGGCCCAGCGACCGCTATCCCGTGGGCTGTCGCCGCCGCATCAACAGAAATCGCGGAACTGGGGCTGTTGCAACCACTCGCGCTGCGAGGATTCGCAGCGCGGGCAATGGACAGGCTCGAGCCATTCGTCGAACAGGGCGATATCGGCTTCGAGGTCCGACGGTTGCAGCGACCCATGCCGGGCCAGCTTGACTTGTTCGCGCAATTCCAGATTCAGCGTGGGTTCATCAAATTCGGGATGAGTCATGATGCGGCCTCCTTGAAGGCCCGACGGGAGAAGCAGAAGACGGCTGGGTGCAGAAGGCCCCAGTTCGCGACGAGAGCTGCCGCAACTCCTTTTATCCTAGACCTCGTGTTTTCGAATTCCAAGCAAATTCCAGGAATGGTGAGACGCCCAGGGATCGCTATCCGCAGGCTTCCAAGCGCTCCATAATAAAAGCCGACGTCAGTCAACCCCGCCGTTGCGAGTCCCGCCGATGTCCCACTGCCAGCGCTTTCTTCCTGCCGCGTCGTCGCGGCGTGAGTTTCTCGCCCAAACCGGCTGCGGCTTCGGTGCAGTCGCCTTCGCCGCCTTAACGCAGGACCGGGCCTACTCGGCAGCGGCGTTCGATCCGGGGTCGCTGACGCCGCGGATTCCGATGCACCAGGCCACGGCGAAGAACGTGATCTTTCTGTACATGGACGGCGGGCCGTCGCAGATGGATCTGTTCGACCCCAAGCCGCGGCTCGACAAAGAGCACGGCGAACCGATCAAGGTCAAGGTGCAGCCGACGCAGTTCAACAACGTCGGCACGGTGATGAAGCCCCCGTGGCCGTTCGCTCACTATGGGCGGAGCGGTCTGCAGATGAGCACGATCATTCCGCACATTGGGGCCCACGCCGACGACATCTGCATCGTCCGCTCGATGACCTCCGAATTCAGCGAACACACGAACGCCAACTACTTCCTGCACACCGGCCACGGCCTGCAGGGTCGGCCGTGCATGGGGTCGTGGGTCTCGTATGGTCTGGGGACCGAATGTCAGAATTTGCCAGGGTTCGTGGTGCTCAATGGCGGCTTGATCCCCCCCGGCGGAATGGACTGCTTCCACAACGGGTTCCTGCCCGCAACGCATCAGGGATCGATCTTTAAGCCGGGCAAGTCCCCTGTCGCCGATCTTGATCGAACGGAACCGACCATCGAAGCCCAGGAACGCAAGCTGGCGCTGTTGCGCACGCTCGACCGCAGCGTCATCGGCCGTATGGGTCGGCATAACGAACTGGAATCGGCCATCGCCAACTATGAATTGGCGGCCCGCATGCAGACAGCGGTGCCGGAATTGGCCGACGTCTCCGGGGAATCGAAGGCGACGCAGGAGCTCTACGGCCTCTTTTCCGATTACGAGCCAACGCGCACCTACGGTCGCAACTGCCTCATCGCCCGGCGACTCATTGAACGGGGCGTGCGGTTCATCGAACTCACCTGCCCCGGCGTGGGGGTCGACCGTTGGGATCAACACAGCAACCTCAAGGACGGCCATGAAAAGAACTGCCGGGCGGTCGATCAACCGATCGGCGGACTGCTGACCGACCTGAAAGCCCGCGGCCTGCTCGATGAGACGCTCATCGTCTTCGCGGGCGAATTCGGCCGCACGCCGATGGCCCAGGGCTCCGACGGCCGCGACCACAATCCGTTCGGTTTCTCAGTCTGGCTCGCCGGCGGCGGGATCCAGGGGGGCCTGGCCTACGGCGCGACCGACGACTACGGCTACCACGCCATCGAACACAAACTCGAACTGCACGACCTGCACGCCACAATGCTGCACGTCCTGGGGATCGAACACACGCAATTAACCGTCCGCTTCAGTGGACGGGACATGCGGTTGACGGACGTGTTTGGGCATGTCGTTACTGGGATTCTGGCGTAACCGGAGCGGGGGGCGTCAGTCGCCTGGGTATTTGCATATCAACGTCAACCAGTACCGATGTTCTGGCAGACTGAGCATGGGAATCGACTTGCTCGACATCAGATTCCGCCTTGAGAAGCGCTTCAATATCGCGCTGATCAGAGAACAATTTGACGTGGATCTCTGGGAACTCGCGCATCGCCGCCAACCGCCGGACTTCACGGCGGGAGAGATATACGAGTTGTTGTTGCAGGAACTGAAACGCCAGAATCGCGACGTACCCGAAAACAGTTGGGGGCTGTTCTGCTTTTGCGTTTCGGAAGCGCTCGGTTTGGATGCGCGTGAGATTCAGCCGGATTCTTTGATGGAAGCGGACTTGGGGATGTCGTGATGGTGGCGTGGGTAGGCTTATTAGTCTGCCTTTCAGCCAATAGATATGGACTCTGTCGTGCAATTCAACCCAAAATCCAACATTTCGGGGTTTCGGTAGATTCCGCCGCAGACAGCAACGCGTCCGGCCAATCGTAGTCGCCCACCCAAGTTCCCGCCCCCGCCCGTCGGCGTTTCGGCTTCGGCATGTTGGGCTTGGCAAAGGTCGGACAGGCATGGGTGAGAGCCCCACCGTGCCCCCTGTGACACACCGTCACGATGCCGTCCGCCCCAGGGGAAAGCCGAGCCAAGCCGATGACTAACGGACCCGGTATCCGGCCTCCCCGAGCAGCGTCTTGAGCCGCGTCAGGTGATCTCCCTGGATCTCGATGACGTCGCCGTCGATCGTGCCGCCGGCGCCGCAGGCCGATTTCAGCCGGGCCAGGAGTGCGGGAAGGTCGTTGTCTGCAGCCGCCAGTCCGCGGACGACGGTGACCAGCTTCCCTTTCGCGCGCTTCTCGGTTCGCAGCGCGGCGGTCTGCTTGCCGGGGGGAGTCAGGGATTTCTCGACCGGCGGCGGCGGGCAGCCGCACTCGGCGAGGGGCTTGCTGCAGCGTTCGCAGGTGGGCGGGCGATCGAACGGAGTTCCGGCGAACAACCGCGACATGGCGCTAGGCGGCCTCTTTGATGACCTGCATCCGCCCTTCGCAGAGCCTGACCGTGCGATGGGCCTGCTCGGCGATGTGAGGGTCGTGGGTCACCATCAGGATCGTCAACTGTTCCTGGTCGTTGAGCTTGTGCAGCAGATCGATGATCTCCCGACCGGTGTTGGCGTCGAGATTGCCGGTCGGCTCGTCGGCAAGAAGCACGCTGGGATGCGCCACCAGCGCTCGCGCGATCGCCGCTCGCTGCATCTCTCCGCCAGACAGTTCCGATGGTCGATGCGACAGGCGGTGGCTCAATCCCACGCGGTTCAGAATCTCTTTCGCGCGGTCCTGGAACTCCGTACGTCGCTGCCAATATCCCCACACGGAATGCCGAATCATCAGCGGCGAGAGGACGTTCTCGATCAAATTCAGTTCCGGCAGGAGATGGTAGAACTGAAACACGAAGCCGAAGACCCGGTTGCGCAGTTCGTCGCGGGTGCGGGCGGAAAGGTCGTCGATGCGCTGGCCGTCCAGCAGCACTTCGCCGACATCGGGTGTGTCGAGCAGGCCCATCAGGTGCAGCAGCGTGCTCTTACCCGACCCCGATTGGCCGATGATGGAGACAAACTCTCCCTTGCGGAGCGAGATATCGACGCCGCGGAGCACCGGAACCTGGTGAGCCCCTTTGCGGTAAGCCTTCTCGATTGCTACGGCGGAGAGTTGGGGAGGCAGCATCGGCAAGGTCTCGCGCGTGGCAGCCCAGGGTTCAAGGGTCATGGTCGCCGTCATCTCGAGTCTCCGTGTCTGCGGCGGAAGGCAGGGCCTTTGCGCAGCTGCGATCGTGTGCTCAATTCAACACCCGGGAATTCCGGTTTCCCGCCTCGCCCGCATTACTCATAACGGAGCGCCTGGACCGGCTGCAGCGCGGCGGCCCGGCGCGCCGGCAGGATGCTCGCCAGCACGGCGATCATGATCGCCCCCACCGACACCCACACCACCATGGTCAAGTTCACGTGCGTAGGAATCCTCGGGAAGTAATAGATGCGTTCGTCAAAGACCTTGTGCCCCGTCACCCAGGTGATGACGGATTCGATTTCATTGATGTAGGCCACGAACAGCAGCCCGGCGATGGTTCCGGCGCCGCTCCCCACGATCCCCAGCGACAGACCGTAACTGAGGAAGATTGACATCACCCCGCGACTGGATGCTCCCAGCGCCTTCAGAATGCCGATGTCGCGGGTCTTTTCAACGACGATCATGAAGAAAATCGCCAGGATGCCGAAGCCGGCCACCGCGATGATCAGGAACAGCAGCACGTTGAGAATCGCCGATTCCACCTCGACGGCGGCCAGCAGCGGGCCCTGCTTCTGCTCCCAGGTTTTGATCGAATACATCCCCGGAGGAAACGCGGCCTGCAGACGTTCCACAACTTCCTCGGCATCCCGGAAGTCTTTCAGGCGAATCTGGATCGACGAAATGGCGCGGTCGCCGGTCGTGGGATCGATCATCCCCCGGACTTGTTGCAGATACTCCAGGTTGCAGAAGACCAGACTGCTGTCGTACTCGCTCATGCCGCTCTTGAACACGTCGACGATGGTCGCATGGAAGTGGGTGGCGTTCGGGGGGCGGCCGGCGGTGACAGTGCTCAACTTCACGTCATCGCCCGGTCGGGCCATCATCATGGTCCGCGGCTTGCCGGTCTCTTCATCCTCATACAGGAAGCTGACCAGCCCCTCACCCATATACAGCCGACCCGGAAGCAATTCGCCGGGAGCCGCCGCCGGGAGCGGCATGATCTCCGTGCCATCGGCCATCTGAAACGGGTCTTCGCTGTCGGCTGCCGGCTGGTCCGCCTGTGATTCGGTCGCCGGAGCGTTCAACCCCTGATGTTGCGACTGCTCGACCCGCAGTTGCTGCATGAACCACTTCTGGCGTTCGGCCCACTCGCGCCGGTACTCAGCGGCGGACTCCGTCAACTCCCAGCTCGGCGGGACCTCGCGGGCACGCTCGGCCGGACGAATCACCCGACCATCTTCACGGAGCGGCTGGTAACTCTGCAGGTAATCCACCAGCGGTCCGACGGCTGCCTTGCCTTCCGGCTCGATGCCAATCAACGTCACCGGGCGGGTGATCCATTGACCGCCGTACTGAAAGCTGAGCATTCCGTAGATTTCGATGGTGGGGGTCATCGTGGCGATGTACTCGCCGGCCACCTTTTCGATCAGGGATTTGTGCCACTGGTAATCGTTGACGCCGTCGAGGGACTTTGTCTCCACGACGATGTCCGCCAGGATGCCCTTGATTCGGCCGCGCATTTCGCTGCCGAAGCCCGCCATGACGCTATTGACCACAATCATGGTGGCCACGCCCAGCGAAACGCTGATGACGCTCGCGAGCGCAATGTAGCGAGTGCGGAGATACCGCGTGCAGAGGAGCAGCTTGTACATCGAACCCGTCCTTGGGCGAGCGACCCGGAATCCGTTCCGCGTCGAATCCACATCACCAGACCGGCCACCAGGCCGGCCGGTGAATGCGGTACGCTAACGCCAGTTCGAAACTCTGCCAAGAGCAAACCGGCAGGAATTGCCGCAGAGCCGGTCTAACGGAGTCGCCGGGGTCAGAGGAACCCGATTCGGCTCCCCCGCGACCTGGAATCGGATTGACGGATCGCGCAGCCCGGTTCTACAGTGGAGGACGCTCCAGGTTTGCGGGAAAATCCGCGCCAGACGTCAGGGGGTCGGATGGCGACCAAACGAATGCGGCAGAGGCTCCTGCGGATCGCTAAGTTCCGACGCGCCTGGATTCTGCCCAGTTGGTTCCTCTCGGTTCTGCTCCATGCCTCCATCATTCTGGCCATCGGTCTGACGTTGCAGCTCTGGCCGGGAGCCCCGGCCGGATTCGGCGGTCAGGGCTCGGGCAACGGCGGTGTCATCGTCGACGGCGGCGATACGACCTACCTCGGGGATGGAACCGAAGCCGGCAGCGGCGGCGGCGGACCGGACATCGATTCCGTTGAAATCCTTCCGATGGAGTCCGAGAACCCAGCGCCGCAGGCGGTCCCGGCGCCGACCGCTGCGATTCCCTCGACTCCCACTGCGGTTGAACCTTCGAATTCCGGCATCGGAGCGGCGACGTTCTTCCCGTCGACCGTTCAGGCCGACGCCCGAACGCTGATTCAGTCTGGCAACGGCGCGTCCGGGCGTCGGGGACCGGGCGCCGGGGGGGACGGATCCGGAACCGGATTGGGCGGGACCGGTACCGGAAGCGGTAACGGCGGCGGGGGCGGGGGACTGCCGGGGGCGACATTCCTGGGGGCGCGCGACAATGGAACCCGTGTCGTGTTCGCGATCGACTGCTCCGCCAGCATGGCGAACTACGGCGCGATGCGCTCGGCCAAGGCCGCGCTGGTTTCCAGCCTGCAGACATTGTCCGACGCTCAGCAGTTTCAAATCGTCTTCTACAATCAGCAGCCCCGACTCCTCTCCATTCGCGGCGACACCGAACTGATTTTCGCTACGGAAGTCAACAAGACGCTGGCTCGGCAGTACATCAGCGGCGTCGATCCCGACCAGGGGACCGACCATATCCCCGCGCTCAAGCTGGCGTTGCGTTTGGGACCCGAAGTGCTGTTCTTTCTCACCGACGCCGACGAGCCGCAGCTCAGCGCCGCCGAACTGAATGAAATCCACCAGATCAACAAAGGTCGCACCCGGATTCATACGATCGAATTCGGGATCGGCGGCGGCGTCGATGTCGACAACTTCCTGAAGAAGTTGGCGCGGCAGAACGGCGGGACCTATCGCTATTTCGACGTCAAACGCATCGCACAGCAGTAGATTGAACCGCGGTCCGCAATAGAGAGCCGCAGCGCTCATCCCCCCCAGCCGTTGCTGGTTTCCCTCCGTTGACCGTCGACATTCACAGGCTGCCATGCTTTCGCGACTCCTGGTCCTATTCGCCGTGTTCCGGGCGGCTGATGCGGCTGCGGATGATCGCGTCATCCTGCAGCCCGCCGGAACCAGTAGTCGCGTGACGGTGACCGGTCGGATTGAAGACTTCACCGGTCGGGAATTGACCCTCGTGACCGGCGTTGCCAACGGAATGAAAAAGTACGCCTCCTCAGAGGTCGTGGAAATCACCACGACCTACACGGAGGCGCACGAGCGCGGAAGACGAGAATTGGCCGAAGGGCGCGTGAATGAGGCCTGGGAAAGCCTCACAGCCGCGATGGACGACGAAGACCGGGGCTGGGTCCGGCGGGAGATCCTGGCGCTGCAGATTCAGTGCGCCTATCGCCAGGGCGCCTATTCCCGCGCGGCGACGCGATTTCTCGCAATCACTCAGGCCGATCCCGTTTCGCCGCATTACCGACTGATTCCCCTCGTCTGGACCGAATCACCGCCGAAGGGCCTGCAGCCCGGCGATGCCCGTCCGTGGTTGACGTCGGAATCGCTCCCGGCACGTTTGATCGGCGCCAGCTGGCTGTTGACCGGCCCGGACGCCGCGGCGGGGAAACACGCCATGCTGGCCTTAGCCACCGAATCTCATCCCTACATTCAACGACTGGCACAGGCACAGCTCTGGCGGCTGCGGCTGGCGGAAGGAAACCTCTCCGCCGCGGAAGTTCGTCGGTGGGAGCAGCTCAATGACGAATGGCCCGAGGTCTTGCGTCCCGGCCCGTACTTCCTGATTGGCCGGGGCTATGCCGACCGTCAGGAGTGGCTCCTCTCAGCCGCCGCGATGATGTGGCTGCCGGTGGAGTACGCGGATCGTCGTGACCTCGCGACGGAGGCGCAGCTCCGTGCTGCAAACGCCCTGGCGTCGGCAGGAGATGCGGCCGCGGCGATCCGGCTGGCCCGGGAGATGACCGTCCGGTTTGCCGAAAGTCCGCAGGCTGTGGAAGCTCGACAGCTGATCGAGCGGCTGACCGCCGCGTCGACGTCGCCGAGAGAGCCTTAAATCACAAAACCCCCGGTCGCGAGCGAGGGGGCGGTCGGGCCGTCTCAAGGTTCCGCCGGCGGGGTCTCCGCCATCAAAACCGCGATTCCCAAAGCTGGGAATGGTCGCGATTGAGCGGCGGGGGACTTGAATCAACCGGAAGCGCGCGTCATAGTTTCGCCGCCTTGGGTGATGCTGGCTTCACTCATGGATTGCCGTCGCCAGTTCGATGGGTTCGCCCCTCGAAGCTCTCCGCCGTTCTGTCACCGACTTCTCAATCCTTCGTTGATCGTATCGACTGCGGATCTCGGCGAACGTCGCTGCGATTCGTAATCGTCTTGCGCCAAGGCGACGAGATGACAACGCTGCTGGCCGCGACGACGCTGCAGGAATTCTTCACCGGGTGGTATCTGCCTGGCTTCGAAGAAGGTCTATCCCCCGGTTTCGCGATGCTGATCGCCATCGTGATCCACGCGTCGCTGATGATGGGCCTGTTCGGCGGGCTTCCACTCTTCTTCATCTGGCTGGAACGCAAAGTCGCCGGCCGCATTCAGGACCGTCTCGGCCCGACGCGAGTCGGTGGAAAATTTGGCTGGCTGCAGACCTTGGCCGACGGCATCAAGCTGATTCAAAAAGAAGATCTCGCTCCGGGGGTTGCGGACAAGTGGATGTTCCAGATCGCCCCCTATCTGGCAGTGGTGGCGTCCTTTGCAGCCTTCATGGTGCTGCCGATCTCGGACGGCTGGGTGGCCATCGGTCTCGACGCGGGGGTGTTCGTGATTCTCGCCGTGATGGCTCTGGAAGTGCTCGGAATCATCCTCGCCGGATATTCGAGCGGCTCCAAGTGGGCCTTGTTCGGCGCGATGCGCGAAGCGGCCCAGATGGTGAGCTACGAAATTCCCATGGCCCTTTGCCTGCTCGTGCCTCTGGTTGCGGTCGGGACCTTGAATTTCCGTGAGATCGCGGCCATGCAAAGCGGCCCCGGCTGGAACTGGCTGGTTTTTCACGATCCCTTCAGTTTCCTGGCCTTTTTCACCTATTTCACCGTCGCGACCGCGAGCGTCAAGCGGGCGCCGTTCGACTTGGCCGAGGCGGAGAGCGAACTCGTCGCCGGCTTCCACACCGAGTACAGCGGCCTGCGCTGGTCGTTTTTCTTCATGGCCGAGTATGCCAGCATGTTCGTGGTGAGCGCCATCGCCGCGATTGTGTTCCTTGGCGGCTGGCACACGGGACTTGGGCTCGAATCGGCCCTGAGCGGCTTCCGCGGCTGGCGCCCTGACTTTCTCTTCAAGGGTTTCGTCCTCGGCAACTATCTGCTCAACGTCTTGGGCGCCAAGGTCTTGATCTTTAAGGCCTTCCTGCTGGTCTTCGTGCAGATTTGGGTGCGTTGGACGCTGCCTCGGCTGCGGATCGACCAGGTGATGACCACATGCCTGAAATACCTGGTGCCGATCAGTTGCGTGCTGTTTCTCGGAGCCGTGCTCTGGCCGCTGATCCTCGTCACCTCGTTGAAGCGGACCACCATTCTCGAAGTCCCTTCGATCGGTCAGACGTTCGTCGGCCAGTCGAGCGAGGCTTTCGAAGGCGAACGGGACGCCAGCGGTGAGTGGGATAGCGGTGCGGCGGCGATCACAGAGGGGGCGACCCGATGAACCTGGAATCGCTCCTGTTCTCCATTTTCGCGATTCTGACCTGCGTCTCCGCCCTCGCGGTGGTGATCACCCAGAACATCGTACGGATGGCCTTCTGGCTGGTGATGTCGCTGGGATCGGTCTCGGCCCTTTTCTTCCTGCTGGAAGCCGACTTCCTCGGGGCCACGCAACTGCTGATCTACGTCGGCGGGACCGTCGTGCTCCTCGTGTTCGGGGTGATGTTGACCGCCAGCGGACCCTACATGCAGATCAAGACGTCCCCCGCGGAGATGTTTCTCGGTGGGGGAGTGGGAGGATTGTTGCTGCTCGTGCTGGCGTCGTCCGTGGTCAGTCTCGATTGGGAAGGGAACGTCGCCGAACGTTTGGGCAAAGAATCGACGGTGGCGATCGGGCCGCGTCAGTCTGTGAATCAGGCGGGAGCTACGGGCCGTCCTCTGGGCTTGGCGTTTCTGGGACTGCGGACCGACCAGCTCGACGGCAACGGCGCACCCCTCCGTCCGGGATATCTGCTGCCGTTCGAGATTGTTTCCGTTCATCTGTTGGTGGTGCTCATCGGCGCCGCGTACCTGGCTCGCGCCAAACGCCGCGTCGAACCCAGCGAGGACACTGTCTAGTGCGGCCTCATATTCGTACGGCCTCATTCTGTAAGGATTCTCGGCTGACCGTCGTCTTCCGTTTCCCGACTCACCATTGAGCTGCCCATGGACTCCGCCGGACTCAACGCCTATCTGTTCGTCGCCGCCGTGCTGTTCGTCAGCGGCGTGGTTTGCATGGCGGTCAAGCGCAATGCGATCGGGGTGCTGATGGGGGTGGAACTGGTTCTCAACGGCGCCAATCTGAACCTCGTCGCGTTCTCTCGCTACACCACCCTGGGCCTTGATGGTCAGGTGTTCGCGCTGTTTGTGATCGTCCTGGCGGCGGCGGAAGCGGCGATTGCGCTCGCCATCGCGCTGAACTTCTACAATAACCACCTGACGATCGACGTCGATCGCGGCAACGAAATGCACGGCTGATGGGACGAGTTGAGGGTTGATGGTGGAGAGTTCATCGAGCATCGACTGTTGTTCTTGAACTTCCATTCTGATCTTTCAACCAGGAAAGATACGCGTCATGGGCGAAACGTTACGAAATCTGCTGACCCTCGCGTGGCTTCTGCCGCTCGTCGGGTTTCTGGTGGAAATCTACGCCCTCTGCTGGACCCATCGCCTGAGCAAGGCGCCCGCCTATCTGGCTGTCGGTTGCATCTCCGCGGGTTTCGTCTGCAGTGCGGCGGCCTTGCTGACGTGGGGTGCGCAGACCCAATGGGCGGCGTTGAAGGACACCCACCACGGCGGTGATCACTCGGCTGCGGATCACGCCGATTCCCATGCTACCGCCGAGGGGGAGCCCTCAGTCGAGCAGGATCATCCCGCCGACGCCGCTTCGGTGCTTCCCGCTGCCGACGGCGAAGTTCACGCGGCGGTCACCAACGGGCACGCTGCTCATGAAGAGCCGTCGGCGTCGGTCCCCACCCAGTTCGGCGGGACGTATTACACACTCGGCACGTTCGGCCCCCTGGCGATTTCGCTGGACTGGTACATCGACAGCCTCACGCTGGTGATGTTCACGATGGTGACCTTCATCGCCACGTGCATTCACGTCTTCGCCATCGGCTACATGCACGATGAACTGACGGAAGACTACGTCGACCACGAAGTCCACCTCCCCGATCACTCGCACTTCCATCGGCCGGGGCGTTTCCACCGGTTCTTTGCGTTCCTGTCGCTGTTCTGTTTCTCGATGCTCGGGCTGGTCCTCGCCGGGAACATCTTTCAAGTCTTCATTTTCTGGGAATTGGTCGGCATCTGCAGTTACCTGCTGATCGGTTTCTACGTGGAACGCCAGTCCGCGAGCACGGCGGCCAACAAGGCGTTCATCATGAACCGCGTGGGGGACTTCGGGTTCCTCATCGGACTGATGATCATCTGGACCTCGCTGGGCACCTTCCGGTTTTATGACGTCCCCGCAACCCACTCCGCGGATGGGCATACGTCCAAACAGGAAGTCGGCCTGTTCCATCTGATTCGCGGCGACGCCGGCGATCTGCAGGTCTCCAAAGATGGAAGCTCCGTTTACCTGCAGGATGGTCACGGCGGCCTGATGAAGGCCGGGGACGAGTTCCGCACAATTCCCTATTGGTTGCTGGTCGCCGCTGGTCTGGGCGTATTCGCGGGCTGCATCGGGAAGTCGGCGCAGTTCCCCCTGCAGACCTGGCTGCCGGACGCGATGGAAGGTCCCACACCGGTCTCCGCGCTGGTGCACTCGGCGACGATGGTCGCCGCCGGCGTCTATCTCGCCGGGCGGTTTTATCCGGTGTTCACGCCGGAAGTGCTGCTGACGATTGCGTACATCGGCTGCATCACGCTCTTCATCGGAGCGTCGATTGCGCTGGTCGTGACCGACATCAAACGCGTACTGGCGTACTCAACGATCAGTCAGCTCGGTTACATGATGCTGGCGATCGGTCTCGGCGGCTGGGCCGCCGGGCTGTTCCACCTCGTCACGCACGCATTCTTCAAGTCGCTGATGTTCTTGTCGTCCGGCAGCGTGATTGCGGGTTGCCATCACGTGCAGGACATGGAACGCATGGGCGGCCTGCGACGCAAAATGCCGCTGACAGCGGCGGCGATGCTCGTCGGCGTCATCGCGATCTCGGGCCTGGCGATTCCGGGGCTGAAACCGTTTGGCGAGCCCATTGCCTTCTCGGGCTACCACTCCAAAGACGCGATCGTGGCGACGGCGCTGGCCTACATCAAGCTCAACAGCGTGCATGGTTTGCTGTTCATCATCCCCCTGATTACGGCCGGCATCACCGCCTTTTACATGTTCCGTTTGTGGTTCCTGACTTTCTCGGGGGCCCCGCGCGATGCACACGTTTATGAGCACGCCCACGAGAATCCGGCCGTCATGGTCGGGCCGCTGTTCGTGCTCTCGATCCTCGCCGCCACGTGTGCGATCGGGGGCGAATCGGGTCCGCTGTTCAAGCTGCTGGCGTTCAGCGAGCCGGTTCCCGCCGGCGCGGCGTCGGGGGCCCTGGCGCCGGTGCAGATCGCGTTGCCCACGCATGAGCAGGTGCACGCCGTGCACGACGCCGCCGGTTCGATGGCCTTGCTGGCTGCGATCATCGGGGCCGGTCTGGCCTACGCCCTGTATTGCCGCAAATTGCTCAACCCGGCCGACATCAGCCGCCAGTTGTCGGGCCTCAACGATTTCCTGCTCGACAAGTGGCGGTTTGACGACGCTTACGACTACCTGTTCGTGCGGCCGATGCGCATCGTGGGCCAGTGGTGCCAGGGCTTTGATCGCCACGTGCTGGACAAAATCTTGAACGGTTCGGCGAGTACGATGGTCACGGTCTCGGCCTGGGATCGCTGGTTTGATGAGAAGTTCGTGGACGGCCTGGTGAATCTCGTGGGTCAGGTGGCGCACAGCGCCGGGCGTTCCTTGCGCGGAGTGCAGACGGGCCAGCTCCGTCAGTACGTGATGTGGATTGCCGTGGGGGTCGTCGTGCTGTTCGCGGCGTTGTTCACGGCATTGCCGAAGTAAGTGAGTTCCACGGCGGACCTCCTTGCGGAGGCCCGGCCGATGCGCCTCGGATGTTGCATTGGGGAAAGGTCGGAATCCGAAATGGTCAGTTCCGAAGCGTTGCTGACGGCGGTTGTGTTTCTGCCGACCGTGTGGGCGCTGATCACAGCGTTCTTTGAGCCGAAGGCGACTGAGGCCATTCGCTACTTCGGCCTCTTTGGCACAGCCCTCACGTTCCTGCTGACGTTGGTGTTGCTGGGGGCCTACGACCCGGCGGCCGATGCCAAGACCATGCAGGATGGGATGCAGATGTACTTCTCGCATCCCTGGATTCCGAATTGGTCGGTGAATTATGCGATGGGGGTCGACGGCATCAGTCTGCCGCTGGTTCTGCTGACCGGCCTCATCAGTTTCCTGGCGATGCTCGCCAGCTGGAGCATTGAAAAGCACGTCAAGGGTTACGTGATTCTGTTCCTGCTCCTGGAAACCGGGATGCTCGGAGTCTTCCTCTCGCTCGACTTCCTCCTGTTCTACATCTTCTGGGAAGTGATGCTGCTGCCGATGTACTTCCTGATCGGCATCTGGGGGGGACCGAAACGGGAATACGCCGCGATCAAGTTCTTCATCTACACCCTGTTCGGCGGCGTGTTGATGCTCATCGCGATGCTGATGCTCTATTTCAACAGCGGCAACAGCTTCGACCTGCTGCATCTGGCGGCGATCGGCCAAGGCAAGGTTCCCGAGTTTGTGTTCGGGCCGACGTTTCAGATCCTGGCCTTCCTGCTGCTGTTCATCGGCTTCGCCATCAAGCTCCCCGCCTTTCCGTTCCATACCTGGTTGCCCGACGCGCACGTCGAAGCCCCGACGCCCATCAGCATGATCCTGGCCGGCGTGCTGCTGAAGATGGGGGGCTACGGCATCTTGCGCATCGCCTTCCCGATCCTGCCCTACGGGGCGCAGTATTGCGCCTACGGAATCGTGGCGCTGGGCGTCTTCAGCATCATTTACGGCGCCTTCGCCGCCCTGGCCCAGACCGACTTCAAGCGTCTGGTCGCTTACAGCTCGGTGAGCCACATGGGCTACGTGCTGCTCGGCATGGGGGTCTGGAAGATCGGCGAGCAGGCCGACCAATCGATCTATTACTGGCAGATGGGCGTCAACGCCGCGATGTTCCAGATGATCGCTCACGGGATCTCTTCGGCGGGCATGTTCTTTATGGTCGGGGTGTTGTACGACCGCGTGCATCATCGCGATTTGAATAAGTTCGGCGGCATCGCCGGACTGATGCCCCAATACACCGGGATTGCGGCGGGGATCTTTTTCGCGGGCCTGGGGCTCCCCGGGTTGTGCGGATTCATCGGCGAAATCTTCTCGGTCCTCAGCGCCTGGCAGTTCGACAAGCTGCTGGCGATCATTGCGGCCGCCGGGGTGATTCTCACCGCCGGCTACATCCTGTGGACGATTCAGCGGGTCTACTTCGGACCGGCTTACAAAGGGGAGCATGCCGAGGCCATCGTTCCCGCCAACAGCCGCGAACTCCTGATCGGGTACACCCTGCTGGGATTCGCGATTCTGCTGGGAGTGATGCCGCAACTGCTGTTCAACCTGATGGACCCGAGCATCAGCCTGCTGGTGAACAACATGGACTCGGCGTATCGTGCCCTGCCCGATGTGGCCGCCAAGGCGGCGGAAACCGCGTTGGTTCCGTAGCCGACGTCTCGCGTGGAAGTTTTGCCTCGCCTTTGTCATGACGAACAAGGATCAGGGACTGTGTTTGACGCCCTGCTCACGCAACTGCTGACTGAGACCACCGAGAAGTCGCTGCGGCTGTTCTCTCCGGAACTGGCGCTGTCGGCAGGCATTGTGGCCATGCTTCTGGCCCGGCTGTTCGGCGTCGATCAGAAGCTGCCGACCCACTGGGTGGCCCTGTGGGGCGCGCTCGCGGCGTTCGGGCTCTCGTGGTTTGCCTTCATCGATTTCAGCAGCTCCGGCTCCGAGGCCGTGGAGTATTTCTCCGGCCTGATGGTGATGGATCGCTTCGCCCTGACCTTCCGTCTCGGACTGTTGCTGTTCCTGGTCTTTGTCATCACGCTGACGGTCCTTTGCGGCATTCCCGACGGCGAAGACGCCCCCGATTTCTATTCGCTGCTGCTGGGTTCCGTGATCGGCATGCTGATCATGGGGAGCTCGAACCATCTGCTGATGCTCTTCCTGGGCATCGAAATGTCGAGCGTCCCCGGCTATGCGATGGCGGGCTTCCTGAAGGGCCGACGGACCAGCAGCGAGGGGGCCCTGAAGTTCGTGGTTTACGGGGCGGGGGCTGCGGGGGTGATGCTCTACGGCATCAGCTTGATCGCCGGACTGCTCGGGACCGCACAATTTCCGGAAATCGCCGATCGACTGCAGGACCTGTTCCGGGGGGAACAAGCCACCCTGGCCGACCCCGTGGTGCGGACCCTGGTTCTCGGCCTGCTGATGACGCTTGTGGGCTTCGCATTCAAGTTGTCCGTCGTTCCGTTCCACTTCTGGACTCCGGATGCGTTCCAGGGCGCGCCGGCGGAAGTCGGCGGGTTTCTGGGGGTGGCGTCGAAGGCCGCCGCGTTTGTCCTGCTTGTGCGATTCGTCCTGGCAATCGTCACGCCGCTGACGTCGATCGAGCTTTCCGGGGTGTATCTGACGCTGGGCATCGGCATCGGAGTCATTGCCGCCATCACCGCGACGTTCGGCAATCTGGCCGCCTACACGCAGGCGAACATGAAGCGGCTGCTCGCCTACTCCACGATCGCCCACGCCGGATACATGCTGATGGCGGTTTCGGCGCTGATCGTATTGCGTTCCGGGGTGGATCCGTCGACCACCGGTTACGACGATCGTTGCGCCAGGGCCGTGGAAGGACTGCTGTATTACCTCGCCGTATACCTGTTCATGAATCTGGGGGCGTTTGCGATCACGGCGCTCATTCGCAATGAGATCTTCAGCGAAGAGATCGAAGACTACGCCGGCCTGGGATTTCAGTGTCCGGTCCTCGCGATCGGCATGGCGGCGTGCCTGTTCAGCCTCGTCGGACTGCCCCCCCTGGGAGGGTTCGTGGGGAAATTGTTCGTCTTTGCATCACTCTACGACGCCGGTTTCGTCCACCCGATCATGTGGGGTCTGCTCGCACTCGGCGGACTGAATACTGTGTTCAGCCTCTTCTATTATCTGCGCGTGCTGAAGACGATGTTCCTGCAGGAACGTCCCGCCGGCGCCCGCGCCGTGATCATTCCCACCTGGTCGAACCCCGGCGTCTACGTGATGCTGGTGACGATCCCGTTGATTTTCCCGCTCGGTGTGGGAATTCGGCTGATCAGCGGCGTAGCCAGTCGCGCGGCGCAATCACTGTTCGCGGGTCTGTAGGCCCGGGAAGCCAAGTGCAGAGTGCCAAGCGCCAAGGGGGTCAGTCGCGGAGGGATGTCGACTTTGACTGTTGGCACTCGACATTCGACACTTGGCGCATATCGCAGACCGTTCGTGACTCAAGGTGGATTCCGCCGTGGCTGTCATCACTCATGATGCGAAGCTGAACAATCTCCTGGTGGACCTCGGGCGGAGCCTGCTGCAGTACGCTGTGGAGAGTTCCCCGTGGAGCCGGCATGCGACGCTGGGGAATGCGCTCGTCGATCTTGCCGCCATCCAGCAGGGTCACGTCGGCCGCCTGGCGGAACTGCTGGTGTCACGCGCCTGGCCGGTCGATTTCGGCGGCTATCCGACGGATTACACCGACTTGCATTTTCTGTCGGTCGAATACTTCCTCCCCAGGTTGGCAGCCGATCAGGCGGCAATCGTGGCGGAACTGGACGAGGCGGTCCACACCTGCATCGACGACCCGGCGGCGGTCGACCTGCTGCGCGATGTCCTGACGGGCGAACAGGCCGTACTTGAACGCTTGCGGCAACTGTCGGCGGCGTCCACGTCGGCCGCGGCGTAATCGCCCGGCGACCGGCGTGATCCTCATCCCTGCTGGTGCTGCAAACAGCACTTCTTGAATTTTTTGCCGCTGCCGCAAGGGCAGGGATCGTTGCGGCCGACTTTTGCCTGAGATCGGATGGTGTCGGGGTGGACCTGTGGTGTGAGCGGCTCGTGAACCCAGACCGCCGAGTCGTCATCGTCGCGTTCCCAGTCGGCCGTCCAGGAACCTAAGGCGGCGCGACGACGATCGAAGTTCGTCTGGAAATCGACCTTCCACTGCGCAATCCGCGGAAACTCCTGCCCCGTCAGGCGCGCAGACTCTTCCAGAAAGTCGATGGCATCCGCCCATTCGCCGTCTTCCGGAAATCCGCCATTGGCTGCCGCCAATTCATAGATCGCCGTGTTTGCGGTCGGCGACAGCCGGAACGTCAACTTCTGGGCCAGCGACGATTGCAGCATCTCGTCGGACTCCCCCCGCAACCAGGTCAGGCAGCATTCGAGCGCTTCCTCGGTCAAGAGGCTGCTCATCACGTTCTGCCGGCACAGCGCCTTGGAAAAATCGTCGAGTTCGGGGGCCTGCAAGAGATTCGCGGTGACGACTTCCCCGCCGATGCGCGTCAACGCAGCATCCAATTCATCGGCGGAATAATCGTCCATGAAGTCGCCGCGGAAAAACTCGATGAGCGCCCGGGTGACGTCGTCGCCGCCGATGCGTCCCGCCAGGCGGACCAATCCGGCCGACAGCCACAGCCAGCCGTTGGGGTTGAGATCGCGCTGAGCATCGCGCAGTCGGTCGCACACCCACGGACGGGCGACGGCCGGATGCTGTGCCAGCAGTTCGCAAAGATCAAACATCATGAGTTCGGGAAAGAACTCGTCGAACTGATGATTCGCCGCCGCAAGCGACATCTGCTCCAGTCGATCGCACAGACCCTCTGGAGACAGACTCAGCAGCGCCGCACGCGGCTTCCAGTCCGACTCAAATGCCAGTTCTCTCACGTCCATGCGTTCGAACCTGGGGAACACTTCCGCCAGCAGGTGCGGACTGAGGCGCCACAGCATGCGGCAAGTCAACTCGGCGGGCGTCAGCAGATCGGCGGGCGTCGTCGACGGTGGGGCGGCGTCCAACACGTCAAATACCCGCGCGACTGTCGACGGGGTCCACGTCAGTTGCTCCGCCAGCGACACGTGTTGAAACGCCTGCTCAATCCCGAATTGCTCCAGCGCGGCTGCGATCGACGCGGTGACTTCAGCGTCGTTCGCATGGAGGTCGCACAATGCCGTCAGGGCAAACTGCCGGGTTTTGCTCCGTTCGTCCCGGAGTGCCGCGGTCAACCGTTCGATCGTCGGGTGCATGAGATTCCGTTCGTTTCTGTGGGGCGACTCCCGGTCGGGCAACTTCTCCACTCCGATCGCCCGCCCGAGCCTCCCATAGTCTTGCCGGATAACGGCTCAAAAACCACCCGCCGCGCCGCCCATCGCAACGCACTGTCGGTGGGCGGGTGCGTCCGAGTGGGAACCGTCCTTCCGGCTCGGACTTCGACGCCGCGCCGCTCCTGCATCTTGCCGCAGGGTCGCGCGGCATCGAGCGCGATTGGGGCGCTCCCAAGTCGCCGTCCGTCGCGGTTGCCGCCGACGTCGTACCGGGATGGCGAAGCCGCCGCCGAGCCAACTCGCGAATCAGAAGTGAAGTATCGTCCTGCGAAGCGCCCGCGGTTTCTCGGGCGCCTCGCCCTCCCTTGGGAAAACAGCTTCGAAGCCCGCGATCGTCAAAACTTCGCCGATGGGATTCTTTTACGTTGTCGGCGTGTCAGCCGCAGAACCGGGAAAATTGCGGCGTCGATGGGCCGCCTGTCCGACGCGTCCTCAGGCAGATGCTAGAGTTGCCGGTCGGATCGTGCCCCCCGGGGCGTTTCGACAGGGCCGTTGTTGACGAGTCTGCCGGATGTTTCGTCCGCAGGACCGTTTTGTTCCCGCTCCTATCGAAAGCGCATGCCATGGGGTTCTTGAAGAAGTTTTTCAAGAACACGTACCGCGACGGAAAACCCCGCCACGGTCGCAGCAGTTTCGACGATCTCAGCGAAGATCAGCTCGAAACTCATCTGCGGATCAACCGGTACGGAAATTTCACGCTCACCGACGCCGTCCGGCCCTCGTACGATCTCCAGGTCGTACCCCGAGCGGGATATCGGCACGATCACTACCAGGACAAGGAAACCGGAATTCGCGTGCCGGTGATCATGGCCGCCGTCAGCCGGGAGCACCTGCTCGACGTGCTGCTCGACCTGCTGGACCCGCTGGGCCAGACGGTGGACGTTGTGCTGGAAACGAGCCATGAACGCCGTGGCGGTCATCAGGATCTGTACCGCGAAGAGATCGACCTCCCCGTGCTGAAGAGCATGCTCTACGACTTTGAAGACCTCCTGCTGGATGACGGCTGCACCGGGCTGGCGATCCTCAACCCTAACATTCCGCTGGAAATCCAGCTCGACGAACACAAACTCCTGATCATGTACGGCCAGGAACTCGTGGACTTCCAGGACATCCTGGACGACTACGGTCTCGAATGCCGCGAAGAGATGAAGTTCATCACGGAAGCTGAGCACGTCCACGCGTCGAGCGAAGAATTCGGGCGTCAGTTTCAGCAGCTGCAATACCGTCTCGGCATCGACGACGACCGTTGACCCACCAGGCCCCAGGGATGGCGATCCCCGGGCTCCCCGACTCCATTCCAACCGGCGTTCCCCCGCGCCGTCTGAAGGAGGGATCCATGCGTCTTTCCCTGTGGATCGTCCCCACGATCGGCTTCGTCTCGCTGGCGGCCTTTGTCGTGCAGCGGGAGTCGGCAGAAACTCCGGCGACCGACCCGTCGGCCGCCGTCGCGGAGCCGGCGGAGATCGCCGGGAGCATTGCGCAGCAACATCCGTTCGTCCTCAACGACGGAGAGGAGCGGCCGATTACATCGCCGCCCGGCGGGGGACCGGAACCGGTCTGGCGGATCGTCGATTTCGGGCTGTCGAGCACCGTGCTCTCACCCAGCGACATCCCGGCGCTCGCCATCTCGAACACGACGTCTGCTCGCGACGAAGTTCCCGTCCAGATGGCGGCCGGCGAGAAGTCCAAGGCCAAGTCGCCGTGGGAAGTCGTCGGGCACAGCACGCGCGGTCGGCCGATTCATGTGCGGCACTATGGGACCGCGGGGGATGTCACTCTGATCCTCTGCGGGATGGACGGAGCCGACCGGGTCGCGGTGAAATGGATCGACAGCTTGAGTCAGCAGCTCGCGGACGCTCCCGAGATGTTTTCGGGTCGACAGATCGTCCTGCTGCGCGATGCGAATCCCGACGGGCTCACCATCAAGCAGTCGCCCAATGACCGCGGGGTGACGCTGAACCACAATTTCCCCACCAAGAGTTTCCGACCCGGCGAAAGCTCGGGTTCTGGTCCGGCGAGCGAGGCGGAGACGCGGGCGATTCTCGAAGTTCTCTATCGCTTTCAACCGGCGCGCGTCATTCACGTGCAATCGGCGGGGCGATCGGAAGTCGCGGCCAACCCCGCAGCACAACGTCTGGCGGAGACCCTCGGGCAAGGTCGGCAACTGGCGGTGCAGACGCTTCCTGCCGAACAACTGGCGGGTTCCCTTGAGGAGTTCGTGACTCAGACCCTTGCCGCCGAAGTCCTGACGCTGCGACTGGCGACGGGAGACGACTGGCGCTCCGCTGCGATTGGTCACTTCCCGACATTGATGGCCGCCGCGGTGCCGAAGATCGCCGAGGAGACCTTGTCCGTCGCACAGGCGTCGCAGTCGCAGACGCAGCCTGAATCCGTCGCCGATCTGGCCCCCTCTCCGTTTTCGGAAGTCACGGAGATCACCCGGCTGAGCCGCCGCGGCTACGAAGAGTTGCCGCCGCCGCCCCACAAACCGAGCTGGTAGCGAACCGGGACCGCACACCCCGCGGGCGACACCGGCGGATTCCGCCGGTGTGCGGCCGTTTCTTGTCAAACTGCGCGGATGGCCGGTCCGAAGGTGGCTTTGCACCAATTTGCGGCCGAAATTGTGAGGAAGACGATTGTAGTTTGCGGTCGGCGGCCTTGTTTCGTTCGCTCAGGGATGAGGAAGCTCACAATGAACGTCAAGCCGGCGCGCCCGTTGACGGGTTGGAAGGATCACGGGTTCCTGGGGACGCTGACGCTGCTGTGGTGCGCCTGGGGATGGGGAGTCAATCCGAGACCCCTGCCGGCGCAGCCGCCCGTTCCTCCTCCCTCCGCCTCAACGGAGGGGAATGCCGCCGGCGGCGAAACCGATCTGCCGCCCCCGATTCCGTCTCCCGCGGCACGACCCGATCCGGCGCGGACACGCTCCCCCTTCAGTACGACGGACGGGAGCAACTCGTCCAGCTTCTTCCGCGGCAACCGGACCGTGGCGGGTCAGAGCCGCACTCGCATGACGCCGAACATGATCGGCGATTTCTTCGGAAGCACCGGGCAGCCGATCTTCCTGGAGCCGTTTCAAGGACTTTCGCTGGCCCAGTTGTCGGTCAACAACAACTTGCCGCTGGCCACTGGCTTCGTCGGCGTCGATTTTGGGAACCTTTCACCGACGCCGACCCCCAACGGGGATTTCTTTCAGTTCAAGCCGGGACAAGAACAACTCTTTCCCGCCCAAGAGTACGGCCAACTCGCCAAGACCAACGGCGACCCGGATTCCGTCATTGACCCCGGCCCATTCACAGCGACGTTTACCGGTCAGGTGGTCACTCCGCCGACTGGTCCGCCGGGCGTCACCGGGGCGGTCTATTCGATCTTCGGCCCCGCAATCGAGCTGCATCCCCAGAGCCCCGGCTCCGGCAGCGTTGTCGGTCGCTCCAAACTCGCCGAAAACGGCAGCCCGATTCCGCACGACCGGGTCTTCCTGAATTACAGCTTCTTCGACGGCGTCCCCTTCACTCCGTCAGGCATTTCGGTGCATCGCTTCACCCCCGGATTCGAGAAGACCTTCTTCGAAGGTCGGGCGTCGTACGAGTTTCGCGCACCCTTTGCGAGCACGCTCAACAGCAACATCCAGGACGACGGGTCCAGCGACGGAGGGGCGTCGGAGTTCGGCAATCTGACGAACTATTTCAAGTACCTGGTCTACACCGATGACGTTTGGTCGCATTCCATCGGCCTGGGCGTCACCGCTCCCACCGCCGACGACGTGCGCATCGTGAACGGCTCCGGCGCGGCACTCCTGCAGATTCGAAACGACGCGTTTCACGTGCTTCCCTTTTATGGCTTTCTGTGGACTCCGACCGATCGCTGGTTCTGCCAGTCGTTCTTCCAACTCGATTTGGACGCGAACGGAAATCGGGTCGAACTCAGCGGGTTGGATTCCTCGGGAAATCCCACGGGGCAATTTCAGAACATCGGCCGCGTCACCGACGCGACGTTCCTCTACGGAAGCCTGAGCGTCGGGTATTGGCTCTACCGGGATGACACCGCGACGCGCCGTCTGACCGGCCTCGCACCGATGTTCGAGTTGCACTACAACCGATCGCTGCAGGGCGAAGACGTGGTCCGCGGCTCGGTGCCGGGAACCGGCAGCTACCAGATCGGGCTCGGAGCCGGCGACGTCGAAATTCTCAACGCCACCTTTGGCTTGAACGCCGCGCTGGGGCGTAACGCTGTTCTGACCGCCGCCTATGTGACCCCGCTGGGCGGCGGCGTCGACCAGCAGTTTGACGGCGAACTGCGTCTGTTCGCCAACTGGTACTTCGGTCCATAACGTTGAGCTTGAGTGTGACCGACGCGCCTCAATGTGACGAGCGAGCCGGAACGCGCGTCGCGGAAGCGGCCTGGCGGGCGCGGCATTGCTGGAGAAAGTCCCACCTTGCACGATCAAATCCGGCTGCCGCCTCCAGTGCGAGTTTGAATCGATTGACGCGCGTTTCGCTGACGCTTTGATCGACGGCTCCCGAGTCGCAGACCGACGACCGAACCGCCACGACGGCCGGTTCGAGATCGCAGATCCAGTCGAGATCGCCCAGGCCGATTGCACCGCCGACAAACACGGGGAGTCGGAGCTCGCGAGCCATCCAAATCGTCTGGGTGAGTTCACAGGGAGTCATTGTGTCCGCAATCGAACACGCGGACTTCCGGTGGGTTTCCAGGAACAGACCCGAACATCGACTTTCGACGGCCAGATGAACGATTTCCCCGACTTTGGGCGAGCAGGCGAAGTCAGCGTCTGCATGCGCGACGGCCAGCCATTTGAGGGGACGGCCGCTGGCGGCGTTGATCTCAGAGCGGATTTGTTGCCAGTCCGCCTGCCAATTGGGATTGCCCCGGCACCCGGCCAGTCCCAGTCGCGCCCACCGCACCCCCTGCGGCAATGCGGGACGGAACTCCGATGCCTCGAAGTCGCGGACATCTCCCACATCCACACAGATTCCCATGCGGGGCGCCCGCAGACCCGCCAGTTCGACAAGGTCGTTCAGCGACCGAAGATCTGAGCTGCAGTTCTTGCAGTCGAACTCCACCAGATCGGCTCCGCCACGAATCGCGTCTTCCAACTCGGCAATGGTGCGAGTTCCCACCAGAAGAGACGGCGGGAGTTCAAGAGTGTTGAAGGTTGTGGCCAAGTTGTGCCCCCGCCGTGAAAATCCCGGATCTACACGGCGGCCGAGTGACGCCCGCGTGCCGGCCGAGCTTCGGACGACTCTGCCCGCGAGATTCACGCCCGCGGCTGCGCCCAACTCGACACCCGGAAACATAGCTCACGACTTGAGGGGTTTACCGACCGGCGGGAATTTTGGCGGAAATCCTGCGGCGATGGACCGCAAGACCGGAAAGCAGGCCGGGCGGCACACCGACGACGCGAAAAATCAACAGTCTGTCGACGCCGCAACGTTCCAGGAATCGCCGGGCAGAGGTTGAGTCGTCGCCCGTTGACGCGGGGGAGGGGACCACAGGCGGCTCAGCCGTTTTGCGTCGCCCGTCGCGCGCTCTTCAACGCGCGGCTCAGATGGGATCGTGCTTCCTTGCCGTTGAGCAGCCACCCCTTTTCGGGGGAACGCTGCCAAAACAGGATGACGGGCACATCAGCCGGGAGGTCGGGATGGGCCGCTTGGTCGATCGGAATGGCCACACTGGTGCGCACCGTGTCGAGGACAGATCCTTCCGGCGTGATTTGATGGAATTTTCGGAGCGGCGACTCTTCTGTTGTCTGAAACTTCTCGGGCAACAGCTTGCTGACTTCCAGGCTGAAGGCGATGGCATCGCTCTCGGTCCCGGGCCAGCTTAACTGACGAATTGGGCCCGACTTGGACTTGGCGGCACTCCGCAGCAGCAGGTCCAAACGTCCGAGAATGTTCTCAGGCAACGGATTCGCCGGCTGGATCGCCCAAAAGGCGATCCCAAAGACGAGGGCGATGGTGCCGAAGGAAACGAAAAATCGGATCAGAGCCCGGCGCCGGGCCGGTCCTGGCGGCATGGCTTGAATCGCGCTGCGCCGGGCGCTCCGACTGGAACTTCCGCCGCTGACGGACGGGGGCGGCGCCTGGCGACGCCGTGCGGTCGCTGAGGAATCATGATCTCCCGCGTGGGGAGCGCCTTGTGTTCTCGGCAGCTGGGTCGAGGTCTCTTTGCGGGCGGAGGGGCGCGTATCGTCCGATGCCGTCTCGGACGGATCAAGGTAGCGCGCGGCCCGTTCGAGCATCTTGTCGCGCGTCAGTTGCGGGAGTTTGTTCCAACTGCGGGCCGCTGCCTGCAGTTGCTCGTCGTGCGCAGCACCCCGCAGAACAGAGTCCGGAACTTTGGATTCGGAATCTGAAGGTTTGGAAGTCATGTTCCCTCCCGCTCATTCTTGCCGGCAGGCTGGTTCCTGCAGGGATCGTTTCCCAGCCGTTGATCTCATCGACGGACTGCTCCGGCGACATTGAACGCGAACCGCGAAACGTCGACCGATCGCTATTGTGCTCTGTCCGTTAGGAGAACCACGCATGGATTTCTGAGAAAACTTGATGAAGGGGCCTGATCGACCGCTGACGTTACAACGCCGCAAGATCGTCGGAGCTTGTCGGAAGTTCCTGCCGGGATTGACCCATCGATCTTTCGCGAACGAGAGCGACGTTCCCGAAATCACCGAGGCCTCGGCGGGCGGAACCCGATTTCCGCGGTTCTTCGACGTCAGGCGGAATTGATCGGGAATCTCACGGCGAAACGCGCCCTCCCTCCGCGCTTCCCCTCGGAGGAAACGCATGTCAGGATGGGACATCAGAGGATTCCTTCGTGGCACATCTTGGAGTGGCTGGCATGCGCTGTTCGTCCGTCGTCTGCCGACTGGTCGTTGTGTTCTGTGTGAGTCTGACGCTCGCCTCAACCCTCTCTGCAGAAGAGACCGTGTTGTTGTGGCCAAACGGCGCCCCCGGAAAAGTCGGGGATGAAGACGTCGACAAACCCTGGTTGTGGCAATACCCCGCCCCGAAAGAAAACGCCTCCGGCACCGCGGTGATCGTCTGTCCCGGAGGCGGATATGGGGGTCACGCCGTCGACCACGAGGGAACGCAGGTCGCCCGCTGGTTCAACTCGATCGGCGTGTCGGCCTACGTCCTGAAGTATCGCCTCGGACAGCGCTACAAGCACCCGGCTCCCATGCAGGATGTGCAGCGCGCGATACAGCATGTGCGCGCCCACGCTGAACAATACGGCGTCACGCCGCATCGCATCGGCGTCATGGGTTTCTCCGCCGGCGGGCATTTGGCTTCGACGGCAGCCACGCATTTCCGGGATGCGAATCCGCAAGCGGACGACCCTGTCGAGCGCGTCAGCTCGCGGCCCGACTTTGCGGTTCTGGCATACCCGGTGATCTCGATGACGGAATCCTGGGGGCACGGGGGATCAAAGCGGAACTTGCTGGGCGAGAACCCCGACCCCGAGCTGGCCAGGTCGCTGTCCAATGATCTGATGGTCACCCCGCAGACGCCGCCGACATTTCTCTTCCATACCACCGAAGACACCGGGGTGCCGGTCGAGAACAGCCTGGCTTTCTTCGCCGCTTGTCGGAAGCACAAGATTCCGGTGGAAATGCACATCTACCAGTTTGGGCCGCACGGCGTCGGCCTGGCCCCGGGGGATCCCGCGCTGTCGACCTGGAAGGAGCGCCTGCACGACTGGCTCCGCAACTCCGGTTTCCTCGCCGATGCGAAACGTGCCGCCGTTTCCGGCAAGATTCTGATCCAGGGAGAACCCCTGAAGTGGGGTCAAGTCGCGTTCCACCCCGCCAACGCCTTCGCACCCGTGGCGATGGCGATGGTCCGCAACGGCAACTTCAAGCTGGACGCCGCCCGTGGACCGACGATCGGCGACAATCGCGTTACGGTGGTCCACATGGGAGACGTGGCCCCCGGGCCGACCCTGAAAGACGCGGTGGCGTCAACGACGTCGCTCATGGTCAATATTGCTGACGCGGCCAACCAGTTTGAGCTCGACGTGAAGTAGGAGTGCATCCCTGCGGCGCTGACTTCCGCACTCCTGGAATCTGCTCCATGACCCAGAGAGCCAGATCTTCGGAAGTGAGTGGGGCCGTAATGTTCCGCGGCGAAATTACCCCCTCGAGAACAGCGATCCTGCTCGCTGGGGCACTTCTGGGCGCGATGATCTGGCGCCTTGCGCCGTTGCTGACGGGCGAGGCGGAACCCTGGGATTCTCTGACGCTTTACGATCGCGGCGGCTGGCTATTTTGCGGCTTCCTCTCCGCCTGCGTCTCGAGGCGCGATTTCTGGATTGCACCGATCGGCATGGGAATCGGGCAGGTCGTCTCTATCTTCGCGGCGACTGAGATTGGTCCGTTGTGGCCTGTCGGGATGGCGGTTCTCAGCGTCGACAGTATCTTTGCGATAGCCGACGCGTTGACGGCGTGCGTGTGCTGTGAGACTCTTGCAGACCTTCTGCGTCGGCGGGTGGACAATCGATCTCCGCACCAGGGAACGGCACAAGCGAACTGAGTTGCGGCGCCGGCCCGTTACCTGATCGAAAGCCTCGCTTCCATCTTCCAGTCGCCTTAGACCCTGATCGAACATGCTACTTCGTGATCTGATCCCCCATCTCGAATCCCTCGCTCCTCCGCAACTGGCGGAGTCGTGGGACAACACCGGATTGCTGCTGGGCGACCGCGCCGCCGAAGTGCAGCGGGTGCTCACCTGCTTGACGCTGACGCCCGATGTCGCGGCGGAGGCCGTGGAACTTGGCGCACATCTGGTGGTCACTCATCACCCGCTGATGTTCAAGCCGGTCCAGCGCTTGACCGGCGACACCGGCGAAGGGCGAACCTTGATGCTGCTCGCGCGGCACGGCATTGCGGTCTACTCCCCTCACACGTCCTGGGACAACGCGCCGCAGGGGATCAACCAACAACTGGCGGAATTGCTGGAGCTGACTGACGTCGTCCCGCTGCGCCCCAAGCCGGCGGGGGCTGGGTGCAAACTCGTGACGTTCGTGCCCCAGAGCGATCTGGAGAACGTGCAGCGAGCGCTGTGGCAGGCGGGTTGTGGTGTGATTGGGAACTATGCCAACTGCAGCTTCATCTCGCCGGGGACTGGCACATTCTTCGGCATGTCGGGCGCCGAGCCGGCCATGGGTCGCGCGGGTCAGCTCGAACAGGTGTCGGAGCAGAAGCTGGAAGTAGTCTGTCCCAAGACACGTCTTGCCGCGGCGCTGAGCGCCTTACGCGAAGCTCACCCCTACGAGGAGCCAGCCGTCGATGTGATCCCATTGGAGCCGCTCCCCGATGGTTCCGGTGCGGGACGCGCGGGACGCCTGGGTGCTCCGGCAACTTTGGCCGCAGTGGCTGAACGCGTCCGCCGCATCTTGCCTGGTCCAGGTCTGCAGTTTGTGGGCGATCCTGACCGGATTGTCGAGCGTGTCGGCGTCGCCTGTGGAGCAGCCGCCGACTTCTGGCACGATGCACGGCGCGCGGGATGCCAGGTGCTGCTCACCGGCGAAACAAGGTTCCATACGGCGCTGGAGGTTCGCGAGGCGGGATTCTCGATGATCGTCGCCGGGCACTTCGCCACAGAGCGCTTCGCCATGGTGCGACTGGCGAACCTCCTGGGGACGCGCTGCCTCGATCTGCACTGCGCCGCCAGTACCGTTGAGCGTGATCCCCTGGCTTCCTGTTGACCGCGCGCGTCTTGGACTCGAAAGTCGGTCCATCGGCGAACGCTGCCGAAGGACGCTGCGGCGGTTTCCGCCGGTCGCGTCAGATTAGGTCGGAAACGGCGTAATCAAGGCAATCTGTGCGATTTGAGTCCCTGCGGAGTAATTCCGCCTCGGGGGATTCGACTCCATGCCGTCGACCTCAAACGACGATAGTCGATTCGGGGGGAAACCCCCGCGCCCCTGTCGCGCCCCCAGATACAGCCAGTGTCTGGAAGGCGCCGAGTAGGGGCAGGGGCGGCCGTCGCACCGGCTGTCCTCTTGTGCCCCGGAGGCGATGGAACGCGGCTCACCCACGATCGGGTTGCCAGGGACGGCGAGGAGCGACAGGGCATGACAACTATTGGATCTGTCTCCGCTGAGGGAGACCGTCAACGAGCGTGCTGGCCGAAACTGGGGGCCGTTGCGACGTTGGTTGCCGCAATCGTCTGTCCCGGGTTTGCCGTCGCGCAGCCGGGAACGGCGCAGCAGACCTTCGTGCCCATGCCGCCGCAACTCCCGTTCGCGCCGCAGCCGCAAGCCGGCCAGCAGACATACCTGATGCCGGGGCCTCACACCGGGACGCCGGTGTTTCAAGTGGCGCTCCCCGAGCCGGCGGCGAATTCGGCCGTTGAAGGGTCGATGATTCAGCCGGTGCAGAACAGCGCCGATTCCGCGCGGGCTCTGCATCGACTCATTGCTTCCATGCCCGCCGAGAATGAAGAACTCGAAGTCATCGAGCGCCGCAGCCAACTGATGAATACGAGGGCCAATGTCACCAGAATCCACATTGTGGACCCATCCATTGTGGACGTGGTGCAATATGGTCCCCGCGAACTGGCCTTCCTCGGATTGGCCCGCGGGTCGACGACGCTGATGATGTGGTTCGAAGGAGAAACCGACCCGATCATTTACCTCGTCAAGACGATTCGCGATCCCAACCTCGACACGCAGCGCCGCGTCGACTACGGCAAGCTGGAAAAGAAGATCAACGCGCTGTTTCCCAACAGCAAGGTGTATCTGATCCCTTTGTCGTTCAAAATCGTGGTTCGCGGTCAGGCTCGCGATCAGGAAGAAGCCTGGCACATTCTGCAGATCATTCAGGGGGAAATCCTCGCACAGGATGGAAGCCTCTTCGGCCCCCAGGGAGCCGGTTACGGTTACGGGGTTGGAGGGTATGCCGATCTCGGCGGGGTCGCGGGGGGCGGCGCCTTCAACAACCTGAACAACTTCGGGTTCGGCTCCGGGTTGATCGTCAACGAACTGCGGGTCCCAGGCGAGTTTCAGATCTCCCTGCGCGTCCGCATCGCTGAACTGAACCGCTCCCAGGCACGCAATCTGGGTGTGGACTTCAACGTTCTGTTCAACAACGCCACTCAGCAGATCTTCACCAACCTGGGTGCGGCCGGAGCGGCCACGCTGGGCGGCATCTTCGACAGCGGCGACATCTCCGTCTTTGTGCAGTGGCTCGCCGCGAACGGCACAGCGAAGATTCTGACCGAACCGAACGTCGTGGTGATCAGCGGTCGCCAGGCTCGCTTCCTGGCCGGGGGCGAATTCGCCGTACCGACCGTCGTCGGCATCGGCGGCGCCCAGGGGCAGACCACCTCGTTCCGCGGCTTCGGCACGTCTCTGCTGGTGACGCCGGCCGTGATCGACCGGGACCTCATTCGCATCAGCACCATCGCGGAATACAGCGATCTCAACCAGGGGAACGCCGTCGGGGGCATCCCGGGGACGGACTCCCGCCGGGTGGAAACCACCGTGGAAATGCGCGAGGGACAGACGCTGGCACTCGCCGGGCTGCTGTCGCATCGGCAAGTCAATCGCGTCACCCGCATCCCCGTTCTGGGCGACATTCCGAAGATCGGTCCCCTACTCTTCAGCAGCAAGCAATCCACGCAGGAAGAGAACGAACTGCTGATCCTGATCACCCCCGAGATCGTCCGCCCGATGGACGCTCACGAAGTTCCGCCGGTACCCGGGTTTGAAGTCACCCATCCGCAGGATACCGAATTTTACAAGTACAACATGACGGAAGGGGCCCCGGACACCGGCTACTACCAACTGCCGCCTTACGGCAGCGGCAGCGTAGGAACCAACGTCGGTTACCAGCACTTCAATCCGGGTCCCGCGAACTCGATGTATTCGCCGCAGCCCACGAACCCCAACGGCTCCGGGTTCTCCTCTCCGACTCCGATGCCGGGGGGCATGCCCAGCGGACCGGCAACGGCGGTCCCGATGGAAGCGGCTCCGCCGCCCCCTTCTGCAGGGGTCTACGGCCCGAGTCTGCAGCCCGTCCCGCCCAGCAGCGCGATGCGGAATGGCGCTCCACGGAGCGGCTTCAGCCAGCCCGCAGGGTCCCCGCAGACAATTCAGCCCGCAAATTACTCGGGACCTCGCTCGGCGGCGGCGGGTTCCGCCCATCGCGGCCAACGGGACGCCAGTCCGGGGAACCGATACTAACGTTGAGACGGCACCAGAGCCGGGCGACACTCAGATCGGGAGCTGTCGCCCGACACCATTGAACCTCGCACGAGACAATTCCCGGCGCGCAGCGCTGAGACGACAGGGGGAGCAGGATGTTCCGGCAGACATCTCATCAGCTGGCTTGGGGGTTGCTCGCGGCAGCCGCCCTGCTGGCCTCGGGCTGCAGCGGACTGTTGCATCGCGGCAACGGTTGCTGTGACAGCGGCGCCTGCGAAGTCGGCGGCTGTGGCACAGATGGCTGCCATTCGTGCGGCAAGTCGAAGAAATTCGGTTTGGGCCTGGGCAAGCACAAGGGTGGCGATTCCTGCAGCGACGGCTGCGATGCTTGCGGGAAATCGAAGAAGCTCGGCTTCGGCAAGCACAAGGGCTGCGATTCCTGCGGGTCGTGCGACGACGGTTGCGGCAGCGGCTGCTGCCTCGGAGGGTGCTGCGGCCTCTTCGGACGGCGTTCGCTGGCGATTCCCGACGAATACCCCGTCGGGGCCGTTGAACGGGCGCACTTCCATCAAATGCAGACCAATGCCGAAGCCGCGGACTTCATTCTCTTCCAGAAGGACTTTGTTCTGGAAACCGCGGAACTGACCCCCGACGGCAAGGACAAAGTGCTGGAGATCGCCGCCCGCATGCGCAGCGCCCCTTTCCCCGTCATCATCGAACGGACGTGGAACAACTCCAATCCCGAAGTGGATGCTCATCGGCGGGCGATCGTGGCGCAGATTCTGACGGATCTCGGCAATCCTGACGCCAACAACCGGACCTTCGTGTCTCCGTCGTACGGGCTCGGCAAGACCTCCCAGGAGGCCGCGCCGGAGTACTTCCAGTTCATCTTCTCGGGGAACAACAACAACAACTTCGGCAACAACAACGGCGGATTCGGCGGCGGCGGCGGTGGATTCGGCGGCGGCGGGGGCGGTGGATTCGGCGGCGGCGGTTTCTAACGCGAAACCCTCCGAAGCGATCACTCTGTCGAATGAGATTTCAACAACCCAGCGTCCTGACCGACGCTGGGTTGTTGCGTTTGACGTCAGGGAGTCACGTCATAACAGGCCATTTCTTCGCCATTGCGGACGAACAAGCGTCCGCGAACGATGACCGGATGATTCCAGGTCTTTCCTTCGATCGCCTGGAAGCGGCCCAGTTCGACGTGTCCATCGGGCGTCGCGGAAACCAGAACCGCCTCGCCGGTTTCCGTCAGCACCACCAGCAATTTCTGGTCGGCCACGAGCAGCACCTGCCCAAACCCGTAGCGTCCCTTCTTCCAGACGCGCTTGCCGTCGGCCCATTTCACGCAGGCAAAAAGGTTGTGATCGAAGCCATACGCATGGCCGTCCAGCACGACGAAGTCGTTGTAGTAGGGTTTGAGATCTTTCGACTCCCAGACATCGGTCGTCGACCAGCCGGTCTCGCTGTGCGAGACCTGAATCAACTTCGAACCGATCCCTTGTCCGGTCCCCACCAGAATTCGGTCCCCATCGACATAAGGCTGCACGATGCGGCCCATGCCTGCCGGCAGGGCCCATGCGTAACGCCACAGCGCTTTCCCCGTGGCGGCGTCCACCGCATCGAGCCCCTGGTCCGACATCGACAACACCTGCGGGACTCCTGCCACCGTCAACATCTGGGGGGAACTGTAACTGTAGACCCCCTTGGCGGCGTTCCAGCGCGGCTCGCCGGTCGCGGCGTCATATGCCGCCAGTGTATGGTCGTCGGGACCGGCGGGAAGAACGACCACAACGTCCCCCGCGACGAGGGGGGAACTCGAAAAGCCCCATTGCGGCGTGGCTGCCTTCGTCTCCGCAGCGACATCCCGCGACCAGATCTTGGCTCCCGTCGCTGCATCGAGGCAATTCAGCAACCCCTTGGCGCCGAACGCGAAGAGCCGGCCCTCGGCGAATGTCGGCGTGGCGCGAGGGCCTGCCCCGGCGACCACTTCTTCGAAGCGCACCGCGTCGTTGTGAACCCAGAGTTCGGCGCCGTCGGCGGCGGAGTAACACACCACCGCCTCATTCTCGCCCCGCTGTTCCTGCGTGAACAGGCGATCTCCAACCACAGCGAATGATCCCCATCCGGGGCCGATCCGCTGCTTCCAGACGAGCGGCGGAGGTTTCGCCGCCCAATCGGCGTTGATGGTCACTCCGTCCAGACGGCTGTTGCGCTCGGGACCGCGAAACCCCGGCCAATCACCCTCGGAAAGCATCAAGGGTTCCGCAGCAGCTTCGGCCGCCGGCGTCGGCGCGTTCGGCTTGGCGGCGAGGAACTTCTGTTCGGCCGTCGGCATCCAGCGCCAACTCATTTGCGACTGCAGCTCGCCGTAGGTGCCGTCAAAACGGACCAGCGTGAAATAGCCCCACGACAGCAGAATCGCCGCGCACAGACCGTTGCGGCGCCAGGTCCAGACGAGGGGCGAGGTGACCAGCAGCCACGCCACCCAGACGGTTGTCACCGTGGGGAGGCCGTACAGCAGCAGACCAAACGGGACCGTCTTGTCGACGAGATAGGTCGTCGCCGCGCCGCCGAGAACGGCCGCGCTCAGCACCAGGAACTTGTCGCCCCAATCCACCCGGCTGCGGAACATCCACCAGACCGCGAGCAGGGCCGAGGCGATCATCGGTCCCCAGAACATCGCCATGAACTGCGCGAACGTCGCAGGGGCCACCCAGGACGGGACAAAGACGGCCGTCAACTCCAGGATGACGATCACCACCCCCGGCCAAAGCCTGAGGGACCGGGCTGGTGGGATTGTTGCGGGAGAGGAAACGGGGGCTTCCGCGGGTCGGTCCGGGGCGTCGCTCATGGTCAACTTTCGATGAGTACGTGGCTCACAATGTCGTTGCGGGAGGCTGTGTCGCCGCCGGCTTGATGGGTTACACTCGGGTTCACCAAGTCTTCATCGGACGCGTCAGTGGAACGACGCACAGACACCGGCCGGTGTCGCAGAGTTCGCAGCGTTCCGCCCGGCGTACGATTGGAAGTGCATGAATTTCAAACCCTCCAGCGTCTGGTGGCGTTCTGCGGTGTTCATCCTCGCAGGGTTGGAGACGCTGGCCGTCGGCGCGTTCGGCTTGATCGCGTGGCAACAGACCGATCCCCTGGGCAGCGCCATCATCTGCGGCCTCTTCGACATCACGGCCGCGCTGTACGCGATTCTGGTTGTTCCCAGCCTTGTCCTGGCGGCAGCCGGTCGCTGGCCGCGCACCGCGCTGATCTGCAACCTTCTCTGGCTTCCTGTCACCTGGCTTGCCTGGAGGCTCGCATAGGCTCTCGGCCTCACCGCGACGAGCCGCGGTTCAGCAGTTTTCGAAACTCGTTGGCCGAACGCGTATTGGCAACGTCGTCCTTCGTCAGTCCGGCGCGACGCGCCTGGTCGACTCCGTATTCCAGCACCTCAAAACCGTTCGTCGAATGCGAATCGGTGTCGATCACAATCGGAATGCCGCGGGCCTTGGCCGCCGCGGCCTGGATGTCGTCGAGATCGAGCCGCTGCGGGTTGGCGTTGATCTCGAGCATGACGCCATAGTCGGCGGCGGCCTGTAGAAAGTCGTCATAATGAATGTCAGCCGGCGCGCGGCTGCCGATCAGGCGGCCCGAGGGATGCCCGATGACGTCGACGTGCGGATTCCGGATTGCCGTCAGCAGCCGCTGCATGATCTGCTCCCGCGGCTGCTTCAGACCGAAATGCAGCACCGCGATCACAAGGTCGGCCTCTGAGAGCACTTCGTCATCGAGGTCCATCGTCGCATCTTCGAGGATGTCGCATTCGATCCCGCAGAGGATCTCGATCCCCGACACTTCCCCGCGAACTTTGTCAATTTCCTTCCAGTGGGCGCGTAGGCGTTCGGCGTCGAGTCCATTGGCCACCTGCACGCGCTTCGAGTGATCGGTGATCGCGATGTATTTCAGACCGCGGGCTTTGGCCGCCTCGGCCATCTCGCGAATGGAGGCGGCGCCGTCCGTGGCCGTGGTGTGCATGTGGAGGTCTCCCTGAATGTCGGCGAGTTCCACCAGCCGCGGCAGCCGGCCTGCGGCGGCCCATTCAATTTCGCCCCGATTCTCCCGCAGTTCCGGGGGGATCCAGGGAAGATCGACCGCCGCGTAGACTTCGGCTTCGGTCCGTCCGGCGACATATTCTTCGCCCCGATAGACGCCGTACTCATTGAGCTTCAACCCCCGTTCCTGGGCGCGCCGGCGAATGACGATGTTGTGCTCCTTGGAGCCGGTGAAGTATTGGAGCGCCGCACCGTACGATTCCTCAGGAACGACGCGCAGGTCGAGCTCCAGGCCGTTCCGCAGGCGGACGCGCTGCTTCGTGTCTCCGCGGGCCAGCACTTTCTCCACCAGCGGATGCTGCGACAGCCGATCCATCGCCGCTGTGGAGTCCGGCGCGACGGCGAGCACATCCAGGTCGCCGCAAGTCTCCTTGCGCCGTCGGCAACTCCCGGCGACTTCCGCCTGCTGGACCACGCCTGCGGCCCTCAGGTCGGCGACGACCTCTTCCGCAGCCGACCTGGCAATCGAAATCAGCATCCGCCGCCCGGTCGTCGCGAGGAGCTTCAGGCCCTCCAGAATCGATTGTTCGGTCTTGGCGCCGAAGCCTTTGAGCGTTGAAATGCGATGGGCTTCCGCCGCCGCCTGCAGGTCGGCCAGCGTCTGCACCTGCAGTTGATCGATCAACGCGGCGACCTTCTTCGGCCCCAGCCCCGGGATTCGCAGCATCTGCAGAACGTCGGGCGGGAACTCGGCCCGGAGTTCTTCCAGCGCCGGCAGCGTCTGGGTGCGCACAATCGTCTCAATCTTCTCCGCGAGATCCTTGCCGACGCCGGCGAGCTGGGTGAGGTCGTGCGTAGGTGCATTGACCAGATCGGCGATCGACTGCGACGACGACTCGATCGTCCGCGCGGCATTGCGGTAGGCCCGTACGCGAAAAGCGTTGGCCCCCTGCAACTCCAGCAGCTCGGCGTATTCTTCCAACAGCGCGGCAATCGCAGCATTCTGCATGGCAAACTTTCTTCAAGCACGAGAAGCCCGGGGATCGCCATCCCCGGGCTTCCGTCGCTCCTGCATGCGCTCATCGAGCGCGATCATTTCTTCTTCAGCGTCTGCACATACTCGACGACGTCGACCAGTTCGTCCACGGTCATCGTCTTCTGCAAGTCTGCGGGCATCAGCGAGACCGGCTGCTTGACCAGCTCGTCAATGTCCGATTTCTTCACCGTTCGGATGATGGCGTCCGGACCTTTCAGTTGGACTTCGGCGGCCGTCTGCGAAACCATCACTCCCGAGACGACGTTGCCGTCGTTGGTCAGGGCCGACCAGGTCTCGAAGTTGTGGCTGATTCCCGCCGAGGGATACAGGATCGATTCGAACAGCGCCTCGCGGCTCAGCTTCGAGCCGATCTCCGTCAAATTCGGGCCGACGTCCTTACCTTCCTTGTTAACAACGTGGCAGGTGGCGCACTTGCCCACGGTGTTGTAGACGACCTTCCCCTTCTCGATGTCCCCCTTCCGCTTGTAAAGCTGATCCAGCGGCGGCAGGGGTTGATCGTTGCGCGAAGGGGGCAGCGGGAAGAGGGCCGCGATGTCGCCGCGGAACTCGCCGAACTGAGAGTTCTGCAGGGCGAACGCCACCGCGGGTTTGATGTCTTCCGACAGCTTGTTTCCCTTGGCCCGTTCGAGGAGTTGGAGCACCCCTTGCTTCGATTTCGCCAGACCCTTGGCCGACTCCTGCCGGACTACGAGCGGGCGCTCCGTGTCGTCAACCAGCGGCGCCAGAAGGGGCGCGGCCCGGTTGTCTCCCGCGTTGCCCAGCGCCTTGGCGATGGCGGCCGCCTTCAGCGGATCGGCATCTTCGAGGGCCTCCATCAGCAGCTTCTTCTTGCCGAACAGCGCCTTCGCGGCGTCGACGGCGAACTGGCTGTCGGGTTGTGCCTGCACCATCGCGATCACTTCCGGGTAACGATCATTGAGCTGGAAGCGATCGATCAGCGACAGGTATTGAACCGTGCCGCGGGTCCGCTCCAGCACTTTCTCCAGCACGGCCTTCTTATCCGGTTGCTGCGAGACATCGAAGCCGGGAATGCGTTCGAGAGCTTCCGTCATGATCAGCGCCGCGCGGGCGTCGTCCTTGGCGGTCGTGTTGAACGCGAGTTGCGCAACGGCGGCCGCCTTGGCGTCACCCGTCAGGAAATCGAGCGCCCGGAAGTACCGCGGAAGTTCTTCCATGGGCGTCGCCGGATCGCTGATGATCTGCACCAGCAGCTCGGGAGTCTTCGCGGCCCGGGACCGCCAGACGATGTCGCGCCCGGCCTTCGATTTGAGGGCGCTGGGAACCGCCTTGAGATAAGCACTCAGGCACGAGTCCCAGTCGGCTCCGGCACCGATGCCGAGAGCCTCCAGATACCAGCGGTCGCTGCCGTCATACTTGGCCGCCAGATCGGCCCACAGCGAGGCCTTCTCCCCATCTCCGTGGAATCGCAACGCGATCAAACATTCGCGTCGCACCGCGGGGGAGGCGTCGTCTTTCAGCGTTTGCTTGATGGCCGACGACGTCTGGTTCGACCACTGCGACTGGCGCAGCAGCCGCAGTCCAGCGATTCGCAGCAGATCAGTTTCGGAAGACAGCGAATTCTGCATCGCACCCAGGCTGGCGGGATCCGCGGTGATCGCCGCGATCACACCGAGTGCACGAGCACGAATTCGCGGGTTCTTGTCGGCTGAAATCGTTTGCATCAATCCTGAGATTGCGTCCGGGCCCGCTTTGTGCAGCGCCCGCCACGCCAGATACCGCGTCTCATGGTTGGGACTCTTCAATGCCGCGAGGGCCCCGTCCACCGTGCTCACATCCACCTTGGGCACCGTGTACTTCACTCCCGGCGGAGCGACGCGGAACAATCGGCCCCGGTCGACATCCCCCTGGCGATGCCCCCCCACGCCGGGATCGTACCAGTCAGCGACGATCAGCGAACCATCCGGGGCGACGCACACGTCGCTCGGGCGGAACCAGTTGTCGCGAGCCCCCTGCAGGATGTTGACGATCTCCGCCGAATACCCGGCTCCATCAGGCTTGGTGAGATACGCCCGCACGACATTCGGACCGGCGTCGCAGTGGATGATCTGGTTGCGATATACTTCCGGCAGCAGGTCCCCTTCGTAGACGCAGATCCCCGTCGGCGAACCGGCGCCGGTCTGCAGCAGGTTCGGCACCACACCGGGATCGTTCAAGTGCCAGTGCCGCAGGGGAATCTCGGTTTCAAGATTGGTCCGCGCGGTGTTCCAGCCCGCTCCCGTGAATTCGTCTTTGTAACCGTAGTTACCGAACTCCATCACATAGTTGATGCGGACGCCGCGGTTGCCGTCGTCGTCGTTGTCCGACTGCCACAGCGTCCCGAAGCTGTCGACACAGACTTCCCAGTTGTTGCGGAAGTTCCAGCCGAGCGTTTCCACTTCGCTGCCGTCGAGATTGCAACGGAAGACCATCCCCTCCTGATAGGGCTTGCGGCTGTCGTTGATGTAGTTGCCCGCCTTGTCGACGATCGGCTGGCCGTTTTTGTCCTTGAGCTGTTTGCCCGAGTTGCCGAAGTTGAAGTACAGCTTGCCGTCGGGTCCGAAGACGAAGGCGTGAATGCCGTGGTCGTGCTGCGTGCCGCTGATGCCGGTGAAGAGCAGTTCCTTGGAACCGGGATCAGCCTTCAGGTCGCCGTTGCGATCGTAGAGCGAGAAGACGCTCTCGCCGCAGGAGATGATCACCCGCTCGCCGAGCACGCAGATGCCGTGGGCCGAGTCGACGTCGGTCCCCTGGTAGAACACGGTCTGCTTGTCGGCGACGCCGTCGGCATCGGTGTCTTCGAGGATCAGAATGCGATCCCCTTCCGGACGTTCGCCGTTGTGATGCCGGTAGTTCATCACCTCGCAGACCCAGATGCGGCCGCGATGGTCGATATCGATGTTCGACGGGTTCTTCAGCAGCGGCTCGGCGGCAAACAGGGTCGCTTCGAGACCCGCACCGACATCGAGACCCGCCACGGCATCGGCCGCTTCGCGGGAAGCGGCTCCGCCGCCGGTTGAAGCCTGCAACACGCTGTCTGCCGGCTTCTCGGCGAAGACGAGGAACTGCACGGTGCTGCCGCAGCCCTGATTGACACCGGCGTCATCCAGACCTGCCGTCGCCTGGAACTTGGTGTACCCGGCCGGAACGTCGAACGCGATCAGCGAATTGGCATGCGTGCCGATGCCGTAGGCGATGTCTTTCCCCGCGATCCGCAGCGGTTGTCCCTGGGCATTGCCATTGATGTGGACTTCCCCAAAACCGGTGGTCGCCGCCTTCCATTTCAGTTCGGTGAGCTTCTTCTCACCGGCAGGACCGACCAGCCTGGGCATTCCCCAATCGGCCCAGTCGCAACCGAACCCGTCGCCGCCGTCGCGGGCGACGAGAGAGAGTTCTTACTTGCCGGCGATGTCGAGGTCGACCCCCTTGGAATTCCCGGGGGTCGAAGCACTGA